>CANJOB010000075.1 GCA_947475655.1 Caulobacterales bacterium
CCTGGGCGACCCCACGGCCCGGCCCGCCAGACCTACTTCAGCGCATAGGTGACCGTGGTCACCACCCGCAGCCGCTTGTTGACCGAGGCGTCCGGCCCCTGCCCGTCGCTCAGGGGATCGCGCGGCTGAATCTCGAACGAACCCTGCGTCGCCGAGCGGATGCCGCCCAGGCGCGAGCCGCTATCCTCTGCGAATTGCGCCGCGCCGCTGCGGGCGCTGGCGGTGGCTTCCTTGATCATGGCCGGGCGTACGTCGTTGAGCTTGGTGAAGATGTAGCTGGCGCCGCGGAAGTCCTGCAGCACCACCCCCTGCCGCACCAGGTCCGACAGGCTGCGAGTGGCGGTCTGCACCCGGTCGACGTCGGTCGAGCGCACCATCAGGGTCTGGGCCAGGATGAAGCGGGCGCGCACATTCTGCGCCCCGTACTCGCGGGCGAAGTTGTCGACCACCTCCAGCCGCCCCAGGTCGACCTCGGCCGGCTTGAAGCCCTGGGCGCTGAGGAACCCGCGCACCTTGACCACGTCGGCGTCGATCGCCGCCTGCACGGCCGCCAGGTCGTCGCCCGACTGGGTGAAGCGCAGCGGCAGCACCGCCAGGTCGGACTTGGCGTCGCGTTCGGCCAGGCCGCGCACGGTGACGACGCGGTCGCCGGTGCGCGCGTCCACCAGGCCATAGGCGATCAGGCCGCCGGCGGCGGCCACGCCCAGACCCACCAGGCCGGCGGCCAGGATGGCGGGCAGCATCGGATTGTCGGACATCTTCTGTTTCCACGCCCGCCTCGCCGCGCCGATCGCGGCGGGGGCGGACTAGGCGCGAAGCTTAGCCTGATCGGCTGAACCGCGGCTGAACGGTGGCGCTTAACCGCGCGTTCGTTTTGAGCCTAGCCCTTGGCCGCCTTTTCGATGCCGGCGATGTCGATCTTGACCATCTTCAGCATGGCCTGGTTGACGCGTCGGCGCACGTCGGGGTCCGGGTCATTGTTGAGTTCGATCAGCCGCTTGGGCACGATCTGCCAGTTGACGCCCCAGCGGTCGCTGAGCCAGCCGCATTGCTGCTCCCGGCCGCCGTCCGCCAGCAGGCCGTCCCAAAGCTTGTCGGTCTCGGCCTGGTCTTCGGTGGCGATGGAAAGCGACAGGGCGTGGGAGTATTGCGCCGGCTGTCCGCCGTTGATGGCCTGAAAGCTCTGCCCCGCGAGGGTGAACTCCAGGTACAGCTCATCGCCTTCCTTGCCGCCGGGATAGTCGGACGGGGACATCTGGATCTTGTCGATCTTCGAATTGGGCAGAAGCGAAACGTAGAGTTTGGCCGCGGTGACGGCGTCATGGGCGTACCAGAGGCACGGGCTGATCTTCTGCATCGGGGTCTCCCTTCGGCTGGGCGGCTGGCGCCGCCGACTTACCAAGGACGCATGGGCTGTCGCCGTTCCGACATTGGCGTGCGATTATTTGTCCCGCAACCGATCGCGGCGGTGCGCGCTGTTGGTCAAACCGCAAGGAGATCCGCCATGCTCGGCAACCATGAGGCCATCGCCACCCTGGCCGTGAAGGACCTGGCGCGCGCCCGCCGCTTCTACGAGGACCTGCTCGGCCTGGAAGCGGAGCAGGCCGATGAGCAGTCGATGGTCGTCAGCTACAAGACCGGCAAGACCACCATGCTGGTGTACGAAAGCGAATTCGCCGGAACCAATCAGGCCACCGCCGTCAACTTCGCCGTCGGCCAGCAGGTCGACTACCTCACCAAGGAACTGGCGAAGAAGGGCGTGACGTTCGAACGCTACGACATGGGCGGCGCGGTGCATGACGGCGATGTCCACGTCTGGGGCGACTTCCGCACCTCCTGGTTCAAAGACCCCGACGGCAACATCCTGTCGCTGGTAAGCGGTTAGGCGCTTCCCGGCGACCCGGAAAGCGCCATTCTTCCACTAGCGTGCCAGGCGGACGCCGACGTAGATCGCCCTGCCCGGCTGAGCGAAGCCAAACGATTCCTGATAGTGGACATCGCCTATGTTCTCGACGCGGCCGGTCAGTCGCACATTTTCGTTCAAGGCATAGGCCGCGGCGATATCGGCCACGGTGAAGCCCTTGCGGTTGACCAGCGAGAAGCCGTCCACCGTCGTATCGACCTGGCTGCTTTCGGCGCGCACGGTGAGCGCCGTCTCCACCCTGCTTCCACGCCTGAACAGGATGGTAGAACCGGCGTTCCTGGGCTGGCGAAGCTGACGCGCACCAGTGATCGCGTTGATCGCGTCGGTGTAGGTGTAGGCTCCCTTGACGCGGAAGCCGCCGCCCAAGGTGGCTTCGCCGGTTAGCTCGACGCCGCGTGAACGGGTCTTGGCCAGGTTGACGTAGTGCAGGTCGCGATAAGCCAGCTCGTCGCGGATGTCGGTGCGGAAGCCCGTCAGCCGGCCGGAGAACCGCCCGTCGACGGAGCGCCACGCGAAGCCGCCGTCATAGCCTTCGGCGTGTTCGGGCTTGAGCGTGACCGGCGGTGCGTAGCAGAAGTCGCACGCCGTCTGGCTTATGCTCGGCGTCTTGAAGCCCTGGCCGAACGAGCCTTCCACACTCACCCCCCCGCCGATGGCGTAGGATGCGCCGACCCGGCCCGTCGCCACGCCCTTGTAGTTGTCGGGATCGTCGTAACGGCCGCTGACCGTCACGGTCAGCGGCTCGGTCGGCCGGAAGCGCGCGACGACGAAGGCCGACGCCCCGCCCAGCTTGCGTTTGTCGCCAGTCGAAAGCGTGGCGCGGTTGTCGATGTGCTCGGCGCCGGCCTTGAACGAGGCGCGATCGTTCAGGCCGCCGTGTTCCACCGTCCAGCGCAGAATGCGGCGGTTGGCCTTGTAGCCGTAGTTACCCGACTCGCCGAGGGAGTCGCGGTCGAGCCGGTAGCCGCTGACGCTCAGCTCGTGACGAAAGCCCGCCGGCGCCTGGATCACCGCGCGCGCCTGGGACAGCACGCTCTCGCTTTTGTAGATGTCGTCGGTATCGGACAGCACGTAGCCGACCGCGGCGCGATAGCCGTCGATGTCGGTGGTGGAGTCGTTGTAGCGGACCGAGCCGTCCAGCTCGACCGTATCGCTCACCGTTATCCACCCGCGCAAGCCGGCGGTTGTCGTCTCGACGCCGTCCTCCTCGCTCGGGTGGTAGGCCGGAAAACCAAAGGCCGCGTAGTTGTTGCGCGGGTCGGCCTTGGAGATGCCGTCAGACCGGATGTGCGAGGCGGTGACGCCGATCGCCCAGCGGTCGGCGCTGCGGCCGGCGCCGAAGGAGCCGCGGACCGTGCCGAAGGCCCCGCCGTCGACGGTGGCGCGCAGGCCGGCCGGTTCGCGGCTGATCAGCGAGACCACCCCGCCGATGGAGTCCGAACCCCATAGCGAAGCCTGCGGGCCCGACAGGATTTCGATCCGCTCGATGTCATCGATATCCAGGCCGGCGAAGTCGTAGCTGCCGGTCGGCTGCGATCCGTCATTGACCGGAATGCCGTCGACCAGCACCAGGGTCTTGTCCGGGCCAGCGCCGCGCTGGCGCACGCTGGTCAGGCCAAACAGGCCGTTGGAGAACACCGCCAGTCCCGGCGCCGTCTGCAGCGCTTCCGATACGAAGGTCAGCTGGCGGTCGTCGATCTCCTGGCGCGAGATCACATAGGCGCCCGGCGTGACCGAAAGCCCCGCCGGCAGACGCGTGGAGGTCACTACCACGTCGGATAGATTACCCGCCTGGGCCAACGCCACAGTGGGTAGGCCCACGACGGCGAGCGCCAGGGCGATCCCTGTGTTGTTCAAATTTAACGTCTTCATCTTCGTCCCTTTTACGACCAACGGCCGCGCACCCCAGGGACTGAAAAGCGCGAGCGCTCTTCGGCCGCGCGGGCTGCGCGAACCTCTGAACGTCGCCAATCGGGGTCACACCCGTTCGCTCGGCGCACCCCGGCCGGTCGAAAGACGACTGCGACGGGCAGGTCTCCTGGCTCGCGGATCACTGTCTTCGCCCCGCCTTCCCAGGCTTGGATGCCCAGTGGCTATGATGGGGCGCGGACTAACCGCTTACAGTTGCGGGGGCAGCCCGGGTTTCACACCCGGTTCCCTATTCATCCTCATCCGAGGAACCTGTCGCAGGGCGGGCGTTAAGCCGACCCTCCCCGGCGGTCAAGCGGCCTGGCCTTGATCGGATGGCGGTGGAAGTGGCAAACAGGGCCCATGATCAAGCCGCGCCTGCTCGTCCTCACCCTGATCGTCCTGGCCGCCGCCGCGACCCGTATCGCGCCGCATCCGCCGAACATGACCTCGATCGCCGCCCTGGCCCTGTTCGCCGGCGCCCATTTCGAGGACAAGCGTCTGGCCTTCGCCGTGCCGCTGATCGCGCTGTTCCTGGCCGACCTGGTGATCGGCTTCCACCGCGGCATGCCGATCGTCTACCTGAGCTTCGCCCTGATCGTCGGCGTTGGCCTGTGGCTGCGCACTCATCGCCAGGCGGCGCTGATCGCCGGCGCGACCCTGTTCAGTTCGATCCTCTTCTTCGCCCTGACCAACCTCAGCGTCTGGGCCTTCTCGGGCATGTACGCCCGCACAGCGGCAGGCTTGGCCGCCTGCTACGTCGCCGCCCTGCCCTTCTTCGGCAACAGCGTGATCGGCGACCTGTTCTACGCCCTGGCGCTGTTCGGCGGCTTCGCCCTACTGGAGCGCCGGTTCACAGTCCTGCGCACGCCGCAGATGCCTGGAACTATGTTCGCCACCTGACATATAAAGTCTGCAAAGGGCTTATGCTGCAGCCATTCGAACCGCGCGGACGCCTGATTTAAAGGCGCCCGGCGGGCACGCTCACAAATAAGGCATTGACCCGCCCGCCCGGTGCAACCTTATGCCACCGTGTGCATTGCAACATGGTCCGTTTGGACCGGATCGAGGGGTCCGTGTGTTGCGTGTTCGCGGGAAGCCAATGCCTGAATTTCAACCGAGCCTGACCGCCTGGCGCGACGCCGCCCTGGGCAAGACCCTTTTGACTGGGCCTTCCGCCCGCCCCATCGGCCGCCTGGCCTTGATCGGCAACTTCCCGCCGCGCCGCTGCGGTATCGCCACCTTCACCGGCGACGTCTACGACGCCCTCACCGCCGCCTACCCGACCCTGGCCTGCGACGTCTACGCGATGACCGACGAGGGCGCGTCCTACGACTACCCGGAAGCCGTCGGCTTCGAACTGCACCAGAACAACGCCGCAGACTATCTGGAGGCCGCCCGCCGCATCAACCGCTCGGGCGCCCAGGCGGTCTGCATCCAGCACGAATACGGAATCTACGGCGGCTCGGCCGGCGAGCACCTGTTGATTCTGCTGAACGCCCTGCGCGTGCCGGTGGTCACAACCCTGCACACCATCCTGACCCACCCCGATCCCGACCAGCGCCGCGTGATGCAGCGGCTGGTCGAGCGCTCGTCCCGCCTGGTGGTGATGTCGCGCAAGGGCCGTGACATCCTGCGCGCGGTCTATGACGCGCCGCTGTCGAAAATCCAGGTCATTCCCCACGGCACGCCCGACCACCCGATGGTCGAGCCGATGGAGTTCAAGAACCGCTTCGGCTTAGGGGGGCGCGAGGTGCTGTTCACCTTCGGCCTGCTGTCGCCGGGCAAGGGCCTGGAATCGATGATCCGCGCCATGCCGGCCATCACCAAGGCGCGGCCGCATGCCCTCTATGTGATCCTGGGCGCCACCCACCCGCACCTGGTGGCGCGCGAGGGCGAGGCCTACCGCAACAGCCTGCGCGACCTGGCCGACAGCCTGGGCGTCGGCGACGCGGTCCATTTCGTCAACACCTACGTCGACACCCCCCTGTTGCTGCAATACCTGGCGGCGGCGGACATCTATGTCACCCCCTACCCCAACGAGGCGCAGATCACCTCGGGCACGCTCTCCTACGCGGTGGGCCTGGGCAAGCCGGTGATCTCCACCCCCTACTGGCACGCGGCCGAACTTCTGGCCGAGGACCGCGGGGTGCTGGTCCCCTTCAACGATCCCGACGCTCTGGCGCAGGCCTCGATCGGCCTGCTGAGCGACGACGAGCGGCGCGAGCGCATCCGCGGTAACGCCTACGCCGCCGGGCGGGAGATGATCTGGAGCAAGCTGGCGGAGGGCTACATGGGGCTGTTCACCACGGTGCGCGAAGACAAGGCCGCCAACGCCAACCGCACGGCGCCCAAGCTGTCCACCGCCCCGCGCCTGGAGGCCATCGAGGCGATGACCGACTCCTGCGGCATCGTCCAGCACGGGGTCTACAGCATCCCCGACCGCCGCCACGGCTACTGCGTCGACGACAATGCCCGCGCCCTGATCCTGATGGTGCGCCTGGCCCAAGGGGCCGATCCGCCCAAGTCCGTCGACGCCCTGGCGACCGTCTATGCCGCGTTCGTCCAGCATGCCTGGAACCAGGACGAGCAGCGTTTCCGCAACTTCATGTCCTATGAGCGCGCCTGGCTCGAGGCGGCCGGGTCGGACGACAGCTTCGGCCGCACCTTCTGGGCGCTGGGGGAAACCGCCGCCTTCGCCTGGCGCGAGGACCTGCGCGTATGGGCCCGCGCCCTGGCCGCCCAGGCCTTGCCGCACGTGGAAAACTTCGAGGCGCCGCGCACCCTGGCCTTCCTCACCCTCGGCCTCACCGCCCTCGACGCCGGCCGCCCGGGCGACAGCGGGATCCGCACCCTGCTGAGCAGCCTCGCCCATCGCCTGGCCCGCCAGCTGCGCTGTGAGCGCACTCCCGCCTGGTGCTGGTTCGAACAGGGCCTCTCCTACGATAACGCCCGCCTGCCCGAGGCGCTGCTGCGCGCCGGCGCGGCCTTGAACGACAAGACCCTAATCCGCCCCGGTCTGGAATCGCTGGAATGGCTGTGCGAACTGCAGACCGCCCCGTCCGGCTGCTTCCGTCCGGTCGGTTCGGACAGCTTCGACCGCGGCCCCTACATGCAGCCCTCGCCCTTCGACCAGCAGCCGCTGGAAGCCACGGCGACCATCGAAGCCTGCCAGGCCGCCTTCGAGGCCACGGGCGACACCGTCTGGCTGGACCGGGCGCACCACGCCTACGACTGGTTCCTGGGCGAGAACGACTTGGCCGCCTCCATGGTCCAGGCGGATGGCGGTTGTTACGACGGCCTGACCCCCAACGGCCCGAACCTGAACCGGGGCGCCGAATCCCTGCTGTCCTTTCAATTGGCGACAGCACGAATGGCTCGGCTTTCGGCAAGCGAGAGCGTGACGAGCCTCGCCGCGGGCGGCTAGGTTCAAGCAAGTAGATTCGCGAGCGCCGGAGCGATCGTTCCCAGATGCCAAGGCTGAACCACTGCCCCGTGCGCCTGGCGCCGGACGCACGCCGGGTGGTGATCCGGCCGTTCCACCTCGGCGCCGGCCCATCCTTGCGCGCTCAGCGCATCGTCAAGGCGGTGACCGCCATGGACGCGCGCACGGTCCAGGCCGAGCTGGCCCTGGTCAACCGCGACTTCGAGGACCGGCACTGGCAGACACGCGAGGTGTTCCTCGAGCGCTACCAGCACATCAAGCGCGAACTGGGCCTGAACGGCCACCTCGGCCTGGCGCAGAAGGAGCTTATCGGCGCCTATTTCTGCCACGAGTATTCCTACGCCGCCGCCGCCCTGATGAATCCCAGCGTGGTGGCGCACCCCGACCAGAGCGGCCTGACCGCCGGCCACCTGCGCATCCTGATGTCGCTGCGGGCGGTGGGCGAAGGCCACATCTCCTCGATCGCCTTCCGCGAGGGGATTTTAGGCCCCAACGGCCAGCTCGACCTGATGCCGCAGCCGCCGTTCGCCATGGCCGCCAATGTGATCGACGAGGGCGAGCCCGGCGGCCCGGTCATCGCCAGCCGGCAGAAGGAGGCGTCGCTGTCGGGCACGGTGATCTTCCCGATGACCCCGGCCCAGAGCAACGGCCTGGAGGATCTTCGCCTGGTCCGCTTCCAGCCCGAGGACGGCCCGCCGGTCTTCTACGGCACCTACACCGCCTACAACGGCAAGACGATCGCGTCCGAACTGATGGAGACCAGCGATTTCCGTACGTTCAAGCTGAGCCCGCTGAACGGCTCGGCGGCGCGCAACAAGGGCATGGCGCTGTTCCCGCGCAAGATAGGCGGCCAATACGCCATCATCGGCCGCCAGGACGGCGAGAACCTCTACTACCTGACCTCCGACGACCTGCTGACCTGGGAAGGCGGGGAGAAGTTCATCACCCCGAAGATGCCGTGGGAGCTGGTGCAGATGGGCAATTGCGGCTCGCCCATTGAGATCGACGAGGGTTGGCTGCTGTTGACCCACGGCGTCGGCGCCATGCGCAAATACGCTATCGGCGCGGTGCTGCTGGACAAGCAGGACCCGCGCAAGGTGATCGGCCGGCTGGAAAGCCCGCTGGTGTCCCCCGCCGACGAGGACCGCGAAGGCTACGTCCCCAATGTCGTCTATACCTGCGGCGGGCTGGCGCACGGGCGCGAACTGTTCCTGCCCTACGGCGTCGCCGACAGTTCCGTGGCCTTCGCCTGGGTCAATATCGGCGAACTGCTTTCGGCCATGGTGTGACGCCGATCCTGGTCGACGCGCGGGGCCACCGCTGCCCGGTGCCGACGCTGAGGTTGCGGCGGGCGCTGGAAAAGGCCCCGGCCGGCGCGGTCATCAGGCTCCTGGCCGATGATCCCCTCGCCCGCATCGACGTACCGCACTTCGCCGCCCAGGCGGGAATGACTCTGCTGGAGACCGGCGAGCAGGACGGGGTGCTCAGCTTTCTGCTTGGGAAGTCTTAGGTCGCTCATTGAGGGCGATCTCGACTTCGGTCGCCATGGCGCCGCCCAGGAAAAGGGCGTTCACGTTCCACGACAGCCAGATCAGGAAGACGATGATCGCCGCCACCGAGCCGTAGGTCGCGCCCAGCGACACCACCTGCTCGACATAGAAGGCGCTGGCCCAGGACGCCGCCAGCGACAACAGCGCCGCCGAGACCCCGCCGACCAGCGAGGCGGTCCAGGGGGTCGGCTTGCGCGACATGGCGTAGCGGTAGATCAGGGTCATGGCGAAGGTGACGCCGAGGCTGGCCCAAACCCATTCGCTGAAGAACCAGGAAACCCCCGCCAGGGGCCGGATCTCCAGGGTGGCGATCAGGCGCAGGGCCAGGAACAGGGCCGAGAATACGAACAAAAGCACCAAGGCCGCGATCAGCACCAGCAGGGCCATGAGATTGAACCCGAAGAAGCCGCGCTGTTCCTCCTCCTCATGGATGAAGGTCAGGCCGGCCAGCATGGCCTTGAAGCCGCGGTGCGCGGCATAGAGCCCGATCACCAGGGCGACGCCGCTCTGGCTCCAGATCGCGCTCAAGGGGGTGTGGGCCAGGCGGGCGAATTCGTCGGCGAAAATGCCGCGAGCTCCGGCTGGCATGGCCTGGGTCAGGTGCTCGGCCTCCAACGCCGCGCGCTCGGGGCTCAGAAACACGCCGTAGAGGCCGATTGAGAGGGCGATGCCGGGGAAGACCGCCAGCAGGGCGAAAAACGACACCCCGCCGACGTAGAGCATCACGTCGCGGCCCCACAGCCGGCTCAAGGCCTTGCCCATCACCAGCAGGGCGACACGCAGAGCATGGAGGGGATCGAGACTGGCCAGGATGCGGCGCGCCGAAGTCATGGGACTGCTTTGCCTGTGTGCGCTGCAGCGGGCAACCTTAAAGGCCAAAGCGCGCCGTCCCGGGAGAAGCTGGGACGGCGCACCTCAGAATGACCTTGCCTGTCATCTGAAAACGAAACCAACGCCGCGGCCGAGGGACGGGGAAAAGCGCGACGCCGTTTTCGTTGTCCCAAGATCGCAAATCGCGCCTGAACCGTGGCTGAACGTGGCTGAACGTGGCCGTAAGGCTGCATTCGGGTTGGTTTGCGGCAAACGGCCCCTGGCGGGCGGCGGTGCAACCATTATTGTGACAGCGAGCGAATCTGGCCTAGGCCCGGACGCGCGGGGATATTTTTTTGTGTCTGTGAACGCCCGAGTCCTGATCGTCGCCCGCGACGATGCGCGCGCCGGACCTCTTGCCGAGGGGCTGGACAAGCTAGGCTGGCGCACCATCACCGCGCGGGGGCCCTATGCCGCCCTGGCCGCCCTTGGCGATCTGCAGATCGAGGCGGTGATCGTCGACATCGCCTCAGGCGGCCATGACGCCCTGACACTTGCCCGACGACTCAAGGCCTCCTGCGCCCCGCGCCGCCTGCCGGTCATCGCCATCGGCGAACCCGACCCGGAACTGCAGAGCCACGCCTTCGACCTGACCCTGGCCGCGCCGCTGCATCCGGCCCAGGCTGTGATGCGGCTGGAAGCCCTGGTCCGCACGGCGGTCGCCGAGGAGGAATTCGAGCTCAGGTTGGAAACCTTCGCCGACCGGGGCCGGCGGCTGGAACTGCCCGATTCCATGGCCGCCCCGTTCCGCGTCCTGGCCATCGGCGAGCCGGCGCCGCAGTTCCTGGCGCTGAGCAACACCCTGGCTCGCAGCGGGGCCGACGTGGTCGGCGCCTTCACCGCCTACACCGCCTTCGACTACCTGCACGAGCGGCCGTTCGACGCGGTGGTGCTGTGGGCGGGCGACAACAGCCAGGAAGCCCTGTCGATCGCCGGCGGCATGCGCCGCAACACTCGCCTGTTCCACGTGCCGGCCTTCCTCTACCTGAAGACCGCCTCCTACGTGACCATGTCCGAGGCCTACCATCGCGGCGTCTCCGACGTCGCCAGCCCCGAGACGCCGGAGTCCGAGACCGCCAAGCGCATCATCGAACTGGCCCGCAGCTACCGCCGTGGCGAGAGCATCCGCGCCGCCCTGGAGAAGGCGCGCAGCTCCGGCCTGATGGACGCCGCCACCGGCCTCTTCACCCGCGACCTGTTCGCCGCGCACCTGGTGCGGTTGTCGCAGGCGTCTCGCACCCGCAACCGGCCGATGAGCGTGGCGGTGCTGAAGGTGTCCGACCGGCCCGAGGTTATCGCCGCCCGCGCTAGCGGCTGGCTGGACCGCGCCATCCCGCAGATCGGCTCGATGATCGGCCGCCTGGTGCGGGTCGAGGACACGGCCGCCCGCCTGGGGCCGGAAGTCTTCGCCCTCGCCCTGCCCGCCACCAACGCCGCCGCCGCCCGCGCCGCCGCCGAGCGCATCGCCGGGGTGATCGCCTGCACAGCCTTCGAGGCCGGGGACACCAAGCCGGCCTTCGTTGCCGAGTTCGACATCGGCATCGCCCAGATCGAGGGCGACGAGAGCGCCGCCAAGGCCCTGGAGCGCGCGGCTCAGAAAGCGGTCAGGACCATGGCCGGCTAGCTCGGTACTCTCGCTTTCAGCTTGAGCGTCGGCTTTTCCACCAGCCACCAGGACATCGCCGCGAACGGCAGGGTCGCCGCCAGGGCGGCCGGGAAGCTGAGCATGCCCATCGACGCCAGCACCTGCTGCAGCGGGAAGGCGTAGATATAGAGGCCATAGGACAGGTCGGCGGGGAGCTTGGGCGCCGCGCGCAAGCGTCCCAGGACCATCACTACCACCGGCAGGCCCAGCACCCACCAGGGCGTCGTCAGCAGTACGATCGACAATATCGTCAGCCAGCGGCCCGGTCGGCGGCCGTCGAGCTGGAACGCCGCTCCGGCGAGGAACAGGAAGCCATTCAGGGCGCCGACATGCGCCATGCGCGCCACGTTGCCGCCGTCCTGCACGAAGCTCAAGCCCAGGAACGCCACGGCCGCCGCCGCGGTCAGACCCAGGACCAAGGGGCGGTTCAGCATCCGGGCCAGGCCAAGGACGGCCACGCCGAGGTAACAGGTGAATTCCAGCCGCAGGGTCCACAGCGAGCCGTTGACGATGTCCGGATATGGCGCGTCGCGGAACACGCCCGGCAGATCGTACGTCACCGGATAGAGCAGCGTGTTGCGCAGGACGTAGAGGTAGGTCTCAGGCCGCGAGAAATATTCCGCCGCGCCGAACGTCGAGACCATCGCGCCCAGCACCAGGGCGGTCAGGATCAAGGACACGATCAGGCCCGGGGCGATGCGAAGCACTCGCTTGGCCAGGTAGGCGCCGGCGTTGGCCGAGCGCTGGAAACTGCCGGTGACCAGATAGCCGCTGATGACGAAAAAGGCGCCGACCGCCAGGGCGCCCATGTCGATGTAACCGAGCAGCGGCGAAGCGCGGCCGTTCAGCACGAAGCCGTGGTGAAAGATCACCAGCACCGCCGCGGCCAGCCGCAAGATATCGAAGCCGTTCACGCCGTCCCCCGCTGACCGGGCAGTCTAGCTCAGGCCGCCGCCCGCGCCAGCCCAGCGAGTTCGTGCAGTATCCGCTCGGCGGCGTTAAGCCGCTGGACCGGGGTCTCCCACTCGCCGCGCACCACCAGTTTGTTGTCCGGCCGCACCTTCCACACCCCGGCCTTCCTCTGCACGATGGCGATCAGGCCCATGGGGTCGGCGAAGCTCTCACCGCGGAAGGTGACCACCGCGCCCTTGGGGCCGACGTCGATCTTGGCCACATTGCTTTCGCGGCAGAGGCCTTTGATGGCCACGACCTTGAGCAAGGATCCCGTCTCCGGCGGCAGCGGGCCGAAACGGTCGATCAGCTCGGCGGCCAGGGCCTCGCGGTCGGCGGCCAGCTCGGCCTCCGACAGGCGGCGGTACAGCGACAGGCGCACATTGAGGTCGGGCACATAGTCTTCGGGGATCAGCACGGCCGCGCCGGTGTTGATCTGCGGCGACCAACCCCGGTCCGGCAAGGCGTCGCCGATGCCGTCCAGGCCGCGCGCCTTCAGTTCGGCCACCGCGTCCTCCAGCATCTGCTGGTACAGCTCGACGCCGATCTCCTTGATGTGGCCGCTCTGCTCGTCGCCCAGCAGGTTGCCGCCGCCACGGATGTCGAGGTCGTGGCTGGCCAGCTGGAACCCGGCACCCAGGCTATCGAGCGACTGCAGCACCTTCAGCCGCTTCTCCGCAGACAGGGTGATCTGCCGCTCCGCCGGGGTAGTCAGGTAGGCGTAGGCGCGGGCTTTGGATCGGCCGACCCGTCCGCGCAGTTGGTACAATTGGGCCAGGCCGAACATGTCGGCGCGGTGCACGATCAGGGTGTTTGCGGTGGGGATATCCAGGCCGGATTCGACGATGGTGGTCGACAACAGCACGTCGTACTGGCCGTCGTAAAAGGCG
>CANJOB010000076.1 GCA_947475655.1 Caulobacterales bacterium
GCATCTCAAACTGGCCGCCTGTATCGCGGCGCTGGCGACGGCGATGATGGCGGCCGGCGCTTCGGCTCAGACCGCGCCCTCCACCGCCTCGGCGGCGACGCCGCGCAAGCCGGACGGCAAGCCGGATCTGACGGGCATGTGGGGCGGCCCCGCGGGCGACGAAGGCGGGCGTATCAATGCGACGGTGGCGGGCGAGACCTCCCTTTTCGCCGGCGGCACGGCCTACACGACCACGCGCCGGTGCAGCCCGCTCCAGGTGGAGTGCGAAAATTTCACCAACCAGGCGCTGGACCAGGAGTTCACGGGCCGCATGGACCCGAACCTGCCGATCTACAAGCCGCAGTTCTGGGACAAGATCCAGTACCTGGACATGAACACCAACAGCCTGGACCCGATCTTCGCCTGCCAACCTTACGGCGTCACGCGCATGCCGCCGCCGGCGCGGATCGTTCAGACGGACAAGGACGTCGTCTTCCTGCATCGGATCGGCGGCGCCACCTCCATGCCGGCGGACTATCGCGTCATTCCGATCGACGGCCGGCCGCACAACCCCGAACGCGCAGTCGACGTCACCTACTACGGCGACTCCGTCGGCCGGTGGGAAGGCGACACCTTGGTGATCGACTCGGTCGGTTTCAACGACATCACCTGGCTGCAGCGCGGCGGCTTCTTCCACTCCGACCAGATGCACCTGGTCGAGCGACTGCGACGCGAGGGCGACACCCTGATCTATCAGATCACGGTTGAAGATCCGGAGGTCTTGCTCGAGCCGTGGGTGATGACCCCTCGCCGCGTTCGGCTCAACACCAGCCCGGACGCCTATCTGCCGGAAGGCACGCCCTGCAAGGACTACGATCTCGAGAACATGAGCTCGCAGATCCGCCACTAAGACCGAGCGCTGAAGGAAAATAAGAAAATGAAGTCCATCAGTACGGCTGCGATCATCGCTCTCGCAGCAATGACCGCTTCGCTGGCGCCGGCGGCGGCGCAGGTTCCGAAGGTTTTGGACTATCCCAAGCCTGACGACAGGAGCGTCAAGGCCACCGTCTACAACATGGCCTGGTACATGGGGATGCTGCGCGGTAACGACGAAGTCGACGGCGTCATGACGCTCGAGCACCAGGCGTCGGGCGTGATTCAGGTCGCGGGCAAGCCCTGCACCCTCTCCGCCTATCGGCAGAGCATCAACTACTTCCGGAACGGCGCGCGCATCCAGTACGTCTGCAAGACGGCCGACGGCCAGACTCGCACGGCCATCGAAGTCATGAGCGGCAAGTATGCCTGGGACGAAGACGTCGTTGGCGCGGAAATGGTTCCGGGTGTCGGCAAGGCGACGCCGAAGCCCGCCCTCTACGCCGAACGCGCGATCCGCCTGTGGGCCAGCCCGCAAGGCGCGCCCAAGGCCGCCGCCGCCGGCGGCGACAAGACCACTGTGGCCTGGGTCAATAACCGCGCTGTGGTGACTTACCCCATTCCGGGCGTGCCGGACGCGATCGCCACGGCGACCCTGGACAAGAACTACCTGGCCGAGAAGGTCGTGGTTCGCCAGGGCAAGACGATGACGGAATTCACCTACGGCGACTACAAGGACTGGAACAATCCGCTCAACCTGATCGACGCGGTGTATGCGGGCCAGATGACCGAAAAGAAGAACGGCGTCGTGGTTCGCGATCTGAAGACCGTCGTGACGGAAACCGGAAACCTCTACGTCATCATGCCGGTGCCCAAGAGTGTGAGCGGCGGCGCGTAACGTTCCGCCGCAACCAACCCGGCAAGGCCGGACATGTCACCAGGAGGAGAGCCGCATCATGCGATCTGCCCGCCTCTTCCTGGTCTTTGCGCTAAGCGGGTGTATCGGCTTTCCAACCGCCGCATGCCCCGATTTTATGACAGCGAACGCTACCTGATCGCGACCTTCAGCTTCGATATCTGATTACCAGTATCTGCTTCGTCTTTGTCGACCCGTTCCAGTATTTCATAAAACCGGCGTCCTCGTCGAAGGCGCCGGTCGCGTGTGGGATGCTCGATAGTGAAAGTTTGCGTGAAAAATATGATGTGATAACATGAAGTCGAAGCCTGTGTAGATGAGTTCCCCAGCCTGATTGCGGCTTGGAGGCGCGCAAGACTTAATGCGTTATGCGATAATAAAAATAACTCTGCTTCGATAAAATCAGCAAAATATCTCCTTGGGGGGGGCGAAAATTGAAAAAGACATATCTCAATACATTGCTGCTGAGCGCTTCTATGGGGGCGATGGCTGTGGCCGGAGGCGCCCACGCGCAGGCGCCGGCCGCGGCTGATTCAGCCTCTGTCGAAGCGGTGATCGTGACGGGCTCGCGCCTGGCGACCGCCGGCTTCCAGGCTCCCACCCCCGTCACCGTCCTGGGCGCGCAGCAGCTGCAGGCGCGCGCGGCCACGACCGTGTTCGACCTGACCAAGGACATTCCGGTGTTCCGCAGCAGCTCCGGCCTTAACAACGCCGTGCAAGGCCTGCGCACCACCGGCCAGGCCACGCTCGACCTGCGCGGCCTCGGCTCGGCCCGCACCCTGACCCTGGTCGAGGGCCTGCGTCCCACCCCGGTCAACTCCGCCCTCGGGTTCGACAGTAACCAGATCCCGGCCAGCCTGATCGAGCGCACGGAAATCGTCACCGGGGGCGCCTCGGCGGCCTACGGCTCGGACGCCGTCGCCGGCGTGGTCAACTTCATCCTGAAGAAGCGCCTGGAAGGGCTCACCGGCACGATACAGAAAGGCCTGTCGCAGCACGGCGACAACCAGGAAACCCTGATCAGCCTCGCCTACGGCCGCGCCTTCATGGACGACAAGCTGCACTTCATCATCGGCGGCGACTACAACAAGAACAAGGGCGTCATCAGCTTCTACGACCGCGAATGGGGCCGCCGCGAACCGGGCGTGTTCTCCATGCCCTTGGTCCGCGCCGCGGGCGTGCCGTCTCAGATCTGGTCCGACTATGTCGAGCAGCGGCTGAACACCGCCGCGGGCTTCATCAACTCAGGCCCGCTGAAGGGCACGGCGTTCGATCTGAACGGCTCCCCGTTTGTCTTCACCTCCGGCCCGGGGGCGATCGAAGGCAGCACCTACCAGATGTCGCCGACGCAAACGAACTATCAGAACACCATCAACTCCCTGAAGGCGATCAAGGGGCCGTATGAGCGCGGCGCCGCCTTGGCGCGGGTGGAATACGAGATCACGCCCAACGTGTCGGCCCACGCGACCCTGAACTATTCCGAACTGTGGACGCACACCCCGACCACCGGGAGCGCCATCACCAACATCATCATCAACCGCGGCAACCCCTTCATCCCCGCCTCGATCGCGGCGGCCATGACTGCTCAGAATATCGCCAGCTTCGGGATGGCGAAGTTCACCACGGTCCAATCGGAATTCCCCGGCTGGACCTCCGGCAGCGTGATCCGCTACTTCAACGGCGACTTCGGCTTCAACGGCGAATACGCCGGTTGGAACTGGGACGTGGGCTACCAGAGGGGCAAGGTGCACTTCAACCGCTCCTTCCTCTACACTCTGAAGACGGCCAACTACTACGCGGCGATCTACGCGGTGCCGGGCCCCAACGGCACGCCGGTCTGCGGACCGATCCAGAACAACCCGATGTTCAACGCTCAGCCGGCCGATACGCGGGCGATCTGGCTCGCGAACCTGGAACCGGGCTGCGTCCCCTATAACCCGTTCGGCACCAAGAACGCCTCGCCGGAATCGATCAAGTACATCATGGGCGACTCGCGCGCCGACGATGACATCGAGCAGGACCAGGTTCAGTTCAACGTGTCGGGCGAGCCGTTCATGCTGCCGGCCGGCCCCGTGTCGGTGGCTTTCGGCGCCGAGTACCGCAAACTCAGCTTCGACGAGACTGCGGCCTACGGATCGCGGTCGCAGTATCTGTTTAACGAGAACAACGTTTCCTACAGCGCCCGCACCAGCACCAAGGAAGCCTACGCCGAAATCGGCTTGCCGCTGCTGAAGGATCTGCCGTTCATCAAGCAGTTGGACGCCAACGGCGCGGTCCGCCGCACCGACTATTCGGTCAGCGGCGGCGTCACCACCTGGAAGGTCGGCGCGACCTGGGAAATCAACGACATGGTCCGCCTGCGGACCACGCGTTCGCGTGACATCCGGGCCCCGAACATCAACGAGTCCTTCCTCAAGGGGCAGACCGGCACGGGCGCCTACGTCAACCGCGTCAACGGGATCAACGACCGGGTCGGCGGCGAAACCACGGGCAACCCGAACCTGCGGCCGGAAATCGCCGACACCTTCACCGCCGGCATCGTGTTCCAGCCGACCTGGGAATGGGCTTGGGGCGCGCGCATGTCGGTCGACTCCTACTCGATCGACATCAAGGACGTGATCGCGCAGCTCGACACGCAGGAAATCGTCGACCGCTGCTTCGTCAATAAGTTGGCGCAATACTGCGCCCTGCTGGAGATCAACCCCGCCGCGCCGATCGGTTTCACCAAGACCAACCAGAAACCGCTCAACCTGAACGCCCAGAAGACCAACGGCGTCGATATCGAACTGTCGCTGCGACCGCCCATCGACGCCATCGGCATCCCGGGCCGTCTCGACTTCCGCGGTCTGGCCACCTGGGTTGACGACCTGCGCACCCTGGTGCCCGGACCCACCGGCGGCGTGCAGGACACCGACACAGCGGGGCAGTTCGTTCCGGACTGGACCATGAACTTCAACCTGACCTACGCCCTGGACAGGTTCTCCACCAATGTGAACGTCCGCTACACGACCAACATCAAGTACAGCACCACGCTGAAGGGCCCGGACGATCCGGACTACAATCCGGCCGCGAACAACAGCATCAACAGGAACCGGTTCCCGTCCTCGACCCTGTGGAACTGGACCATGACCTACGACCTGGTGCAGGAGGACAAGCGCAGCCTGCAGCTGTTCGGCGTGATCGAGAACGTGTTCGACAAGAAGCCGCCGCTGGTGGCCCTCTTCATCGTGCCGGGCGGCAACCCGTACGATCTGGTCGGCCGCAACTTCAAAGGCGGGGTGCGCTTCAGCTTCTAGGCATCCAGGCGGCGGATTCGACAAGAATCCGCCGCTTTTGGCCCTCCACATAGATGGCCATAGCTCCTGCGATCCGGTCGGCCACAGTCAGGCCAGCGCGCTTAGCTCTGAATTGGAGGAACCCGTGGCGAATAAGCATCTCAAACTGGCCGCCTGTATCGCGGCGCTGGCGACGGCGATGATGGCGGCCGGCGCTTCGGCTCAGACCGCGCCCTCCACCGCCTCGGCGGCGACGCCGCGCAAGCCGGACGGCAAGCCGGATCTCAGCGGCATCTGGGGCGGCCCCAGTGGGGCGGAACCGAACCAGCGTATCGACGCCACGGTGGGCGGCGAGAGCGCCCGCTACGCCGGGGGAGTGGCCTTTGACCCTTTCCGGCGTTGCAGCCCGCTTCAGGTGGACTGCAGCGATTTCTCCAATCGGGCCATTGACCCGGAATTCACCGGCCGCATGGACCCGAACCTGCCGGTCTACAAGCCAAAATATTGGGACAAGGTCCAATACCTGGACATAAACACCAATAGCCAAGATCCGCTGTTCGCCTGCCAATCCTATGGCATCCCGCGTGGGGGGCCGCCGGCGCGGATCGTCCAGACGGACAAGGACGTGGTCTTCCTGTACCGCGCGGGCGTGGGCGCCAGCACCAAGCCCGCCGACTACCGGGTGATCCCGACCGACGGCCGGCCGCACGACCCGGTGCGCGCGCTCGACGTCACCTTCTACGGCGACAGCGTCGGCAAGTGGGAAGGCGACACCCTGGTGATCGCTTCCGTCGGCTTCAACGACATCACCTGGATGCGAACCGGCGGCTATTTCCATTCCGATCAGATGCACGTCGTGGAGAGACTATGGCGCGAGGGCGACACGCTGCTCTATCAGATCACGGTGGAAGACCCGGAAGTTCTGGTCGAGCCGTGGGTGATGACCCCCGTCCGCGTCCCGCTGAACAAGAGCCCGGCCGCTTACTTGCCGGAAGGCGACCCGTGCAAGGACTACGACCTCGAGAACATGAGTTCGCAGATCAGACACTGAGATCTGGGCCTGGAGGAAAAAATGCAGTTCATCAATAAGGCTGCGCTCATCGCGCTGGCGACGACCGTTTCGCTCGCGCCGGCCATAGCGCCGGCGCAGGTTTCCCAGGACAAGTACCCTAAGGTCACCAACAGGGACCTCTATTCAGTCGTGTACAACTGGGCCTGGTACATGGGGATGCGGCGCGGCTACGACCGCGGTCTCGACGAAGTTGACGCCATCATGACGCTCGAACACCAGGCGTCAGGCGTTCTCCAGGTGGCGGGCAAGCCGTGCACGATCTCCGCCTACCGGACCAGTATCAACTACTTCAGGGACGGCGCCCGCATCCAGTATGTCTGCAAGACACCGGACGGCCAGACGCACACGGCCATCGAAGTCATCAGCGGCAAGTACGCCTGGGACGAGGACATCATGGGCGCGGAAATCATTCCGGGCGAGGGCAAGGCGACACCAAGGCCCGCCCTCTACGCCGAACGCGCGATCCGCCTGTGGGCCAGCCCGCAAGGTGCGCCCAAGGCCGCCGCAGCCGCCGGCGCCAAAGCCAGCGTGGCATGGACCAACAACCTACCCGTCGTGACCTATCCTATTCCGGGCGTGCCTGATGCGATCGCCACGGCGAGCCTTGATAAGGATTTCCTGGCGCGGAAGGTTGTGGTGCGTCAGGGCCGGACCGTCACCGAGTTCACCTACAGCGACTACAAAGACTGGAACAATCCGCTCAACCTGATTGACGCGGTGTATGCGGGCAAGATGACCGAGAAGAAAAATGGGGTAGTGGTCCGTGACCTGACCACAACCGTGACCGAAACCGGCAACCTCTACGTAATCATGCCGGTGCCCAAGAGCATCAGCGGCGGCGCCTGATGTTCCGGTCGCGGCCTGGTCGCCTCCTTCTGGCCATGATGGCGAGCGGGTGCGTGAGCGTTCCGGCCGCCGCCCAAACCCTGTTGCTCAACGACAGTGAGAGCTTCACCGTCACGGAAGTCGGGCCTACTGACGCCGCTCGGATTCCAGACACCTTCGACCGCGTCACTGTCGGTCTGAAGGATGGCGCGGCGAGCTTCATTCCCAAGGGAAAGCCGCTCCAGACTTTGGAACCGCGCACAATCGTCATTCAGCTGAAGGATGCAGGCATAGCGCCGCTGTCCAATACGTCCGGATACCCTGACGCGTTCCCCCGTCCGGGCGTGAAGCAGATACTGGCCAACGACCGCGTGACGATATGGGACTATACCTGGACCCGGGGTGTGCCCACGCCGGTGCATTTCCACACCAAGCGCGTCGTGGTCACCTACCTGGCCGAGGGCGTGCTCAGGTCGACGGCGATTGACGGAACGATCGGCGACACCAAAACCACATTCGGGCTGGTGACCTTCAACCCTACCGGCCGGACCCACACCGAAACGCTCATTTCCGGCGCGGCCCGCGCCGTCATTGTCGAGTTGAACTGAAATCAACATCGGGAGGAACTCGTGCCGAACAGACATCTCATACTCACCGCGTGTATCGCGGCGCTGGCGACAGCATTGATGGCGGCGGGCGCCTCGGCTCAGGCCCCCGCGCCGGTGACTCCCCGGACGGCGGACGGAAAGCCGGACCTGAGCGGCATGTGGGGCGGCGTCACCGGCCTGGAAGAGGACACGCGGATCGACGCCAAGGTGGGCGGGGAGAACGCGCATTTCGCGGGCGGACAGTCGTTTGAGCCCTTCCGTCGGTGCAGCCCGCTGCAGGTCGATTGCAGCGATTTCTCCAACCGGGCCCTGGACCAGGAATTCACCGGCCGCATGGACCCGAACCTGCCGGTCTACAAGCCGCAGTACTGGGACAAGATCCAGTATCTGGACATGAACACCAACAGCGAAGACCCGCTGTTCGCCTGTCAGCCTTACGGCATCACACGCGCGCCGCCGCCGGCGCGGATCGTCCAAAGCGGCAAGGACGTCGTCTTCCTCTACATCTCCGGCGGCGCCAGCACCCGTCCGGCGGACTATCGCGTCATCCCGATCGACGGCCGGCCGCATGACCCGGTGCGCTCGCTCGACGTCACCTTCTACGGCGACAGCGTCGGCAAGTGGGAAGGCGACACCCTGGTGATCGACTCGGTGGGCTTCAACGACCTCACTTGGCTGCAGCGCGGCGGCTATTTCCATTCCGACAAGATGCATCTTGTCGAGCGGCTACGGCGCGAAGGCGACACACTGATCTACCAGATCACGGTTGAAGACCCCGAGGTCCTGCTCGAGCCGTGGGTGATGACCCCCATCCGCGTCAGGCTGAACAAAAGCCCGGCCGCCTACCTGCCGGAAGGCGAGCCGTGCAAGGACTACGACCGCGAGAACATGAGCTCGCAAATCCGCCACTAAGCGCCATCCTGACCCGAAACGGACCTCTGTCCTCACCTCCGCCGCTTGCGGCGGAGGTCGCTTCGGGCTTGCGGCCAGCAGGTGCGCGCGGTAGGGAAGAAGCTGTTTCGCCCCTATAATTACAGCTAGTTATAACAAAATGGAGAGTGGTCCGTGGCTCTAGCTGCAAGGGTTCGGCGAGTGTCGCTGGCCGCGTCCCTGGGCCTCATGCTGGCCGGCCCCGCGATCGGCCAGCCGGCCGTCGGAGTCAATCCGCCCGCCGCCGTGAAGGCCTGGAGCGACATCGCCAAGCTGCCTGACTGGAGTGGGAGCTGGATGCCCAGCCTGCAGGTCGAATACAGCGAATTCGACAAGAACCCGCTGCCTTGGAATGCCAAGGCCCAGGCGCAGATCGATTTCCTGAAGAAGGAGTCGGACGCCGGCCGACCCAAGCTGATCCTTTGGGGCTGTTTCCCCCACGGCATGCCGGGTTTCATGATCATCAACCACAACTTCATCGAGTTCCTGTTCACGCCGGGCCGGGTGACCATGCTGGGCGAGGTTGACGGCAACCGGCTGCGCCGCATCCACACCGACGGCCGCCAGCATCCGGCCGATCCCGACCCAACCTTCCACGGCCATTCGATCGGCCATTGGGAGGGCGACACCCTGGTGATCGACACGGTCGGCATCTCGCCCCAGGTCATGTTGGCGCCGTCCGAAACGGTGGGCATTCCCAACAACGGCGACATGCACATTGTCGAGCGCATCCGGCTGCGCAGCCAGGACGTGATGGAGAACACCATCACCATCACCGCGCCCAAGGTCCTGACCAAATCCTGGACCAGCACCCGGACCTATTCGCGCCGGCCCGGGCCGGAGAACAGCATCGCCGAGGCGCAATGCGTGCGCGGCAACTATACTGAAGGCCTCGACAAGGACGGCAACGCCACCTTCATCCCCGCTGAGCTCACGCCCGGCGCGGCTGGCACCTCCTGACCCAGCGCAAGGATCGCTCGTAATGATCACAAAGAAAACAATCGCGCTCGCCGGCTCGGCGCTCGCCCTGGCCCTGGTGGCGGGAACAGCCGCGATGGCGCACCACTCCGGCGCCCTCTACGACGCGGAAAAGCTGGTGACCTTCAACGCCGTGGTGAAGAACTTCGAGTGGACCAATCCGCACATCCGCATCTATGTCATCGGCGATGCCGGCACCCCCTACAGCGGGCAGACCTTGATGGTCGAGTCGACCAGCACCGCGCACCTGACCCGTGGCGGGTGGACCAGAAATTCGCTCAAGCCCGGCGACCACATCGAATTTTCCGTGAACCCCAGCAAGACCGGCAGCCTGATCGCCAATCTGAGGACTCTCAAGAATCTCGAGACCGGCCAAAGCCTTAGCCGTCCCACACTCTAGCCGGAGCGGGCGCGCCAGGTTCTTGAAGGGCCACAAAACATCAGCCTCCGGCTGAGAGAGAGGTCGGAGGTCGGATAGTGGGCGATCGGTTGCGAGTAGCCGTCATCGGTGGAGGCCTGGGCGGCCTGGCGGCAGGTTTGGCGCTTCTGCGCAACGGCCTCGATGTGACCGTGTACGAGCAGGCGGAAGCCCTGGGCGAAATAGGCGCCGGGGTGACAGTGTACCCTAACAGCCTCAGGCTTCTGGAGCGCGCTGGCCTCGGTCCCGCCCTGGCCGCGGTCGGCGCGACGCTCGGCGAGGGGTCCGAATACTATCGCATGGACGGCAGTCTGGTCGGTTCGATCGTCACCCGGGATTCCAGCGGCTGGAACGGCTTTTATGGGATGCATCGCGCCGATCTGCTCAACGCCCTGGCCGGAGCCATTCCTTCGGAGGTGGTGCGCACCGGCCATCGCTTCCTGTCGTGCGAGCAGGACGAGCACGGCGCCAGGATCGTCTTCGCCAACGGCGAGGTCGCAACGGCGGACGTCGTGGTCGGAGCCGACGGGATTCATTCGGCGCTGAGAGAGTTCGTCACCGAGTCCTCCCCACCGGTTTATTCCGGCTCCAGAGCCTATCGCGGCCTGGTCAGCCGTGACGACGTGCCTGACTGGCGCCCTAACGCGCACCAGGTCTGGATGGGCGATGGGAAACATTTCATGGTCTATCCGGTCAGGCGCGGCGAGCTGCTCAACTATGTCGCCTTCGTACCCACCGAGGTAAGCACGATCGAGTCCTGGTCGGCCGTCGGAAATCGCGACGAACTGGTTCAATCATTCAGCGGGGGGGACCCTCGGGTGACCAATCTGCTGGGCAAGGTGCAGAACTGTTATTGGTGGGGCCTGTATGATCGCGCGCCTCTCAAGACATGGACGAACGGCCGCTTGATTCTTGTGGGTGATGCCGCGCACGCGATGCTCCCGCATCTGGGGCAGGGCGCCAATCAAGGCATAGAAGACGGCTTTGCCCTGGCCGCTTTCCTGAAAGGAAGCCGGCCGGAAAACGCGCCGGCGCTGTTGGAGAGCTTCACGGCGTTCCGGCGCGCCCGAACGGACCTTATTCAGGCGGAGGCCCGCCGAAACGGACTGAGATTCGACTCGAAATATAAGAGCCTGGACGAACGCGATCAGGAGATCAGGAAGACCGCCGAATTCAGGCGGTGGGCCTACGACTACGATGTCGAGCAAGCTGCGAACGACGCCAAAGCACAGTTGGCGGGAGCGGCGGTCTAGCGCGCAGGCCGGCGGCGCGGCGATAAGCATGACCTGGAGCGCGTGACGTCGCCCGCGATGTCTATAGCGGGAGAGCGATAGTAATTTCTATAGCCTTCCCCGGCTGCCCGAGGCTGGTTGTTAGAAGTTATCGCCTGCTGGCGATAATGCGGACCTATCGCTGAACGCTTCACAAAATAATACTGGTGAGAGGGTCGGAAACTATATGCTGGGCAAAAGAGCGGCCTGCAGGCGCTCAATTTCATTGTGGGAGCTATTCCATGGCCGGCCGTTTCCGATCAGCCCTCTGCAGCGGTGTCATGCTGCTCACCCTCGGTTCGGCCGGCGCCGTCGCTCAACCGGCGGCGGCCCAGAGCCAGGCGGTCCCCACCCCGCGCACGCCGGACGGCAAGCCTGACCTCAATGGCGTCATCTCGCAGGTGGTCACCAATCCGAAGATCTTCGATGAGGAGTCGGAAATCGGCTCCAACAATGTTCCCGCCCGCAACGGCCGGATGGCGAACTTCGAGAACGACAACGGTCTGAACCGGTTGGCCATACGCAACAGGCCCCAATACAAGCCGGAATTCTGGGACACGGTTCGCTCTAACGAATGGAACGGCAATCAAATCGACCCCGAGCCTCATTGCATGCCCGCCGGTGTGCCAAGGCTTGGTACGCCCGTGCAGATCATCCAGAAAAACAACTTTATGGTGATGGTCTACGCAGGGGTGACCGCCGTCGGATCCCCCAGAATTTTCTTCATCGACGGCCGTCCTCACGACAAGGAACAGGCATCCCAAGAAGGCTGGAACGGCGCCTCGGTGGGGCACTGGGAAGGCGACACCCTCGTCATCGAAACGATCGGGTTCACCGACGAGAGCTGGCTGTCGAAGTCGGGCTACTTCCACGGCTACCAAATGAAGGTGACCGAGCGGCTGACCCGGACAGGAAACGATCTGCGTATCGAAACCACCGTCGAAGACCCCGAACATTTCACCCAGCCATGGGTCATGTATCCGAGGACGATCCGGTACAGCACCGATCCCAACGCGTCCTGGGAAGAACCCCTGCCTTGCGATGACCGGGACGTGAGGGAGATGGTCGGTCACAACCGCGGCGGGGGCGGCCAACGCGACCCCGGGCCGCGCCGGTTGTTCGGCATGGTCGTCCCTGGCACGGGCCCGGAGTAGACGAGTTTTAAGCGCGAAGATAAACCGGCGCCTTCAAAAATCTGGCGTCTTCGAAAGAGCGACCCGCAGGGGCGCAATGACTCTGGGAGTTTGTTTCATGACCAGCCGTTTTCGATTAGCCCTGTGCAGCGGCGTCATGCTGCTCATCCTGGGTCCCGTTGGCGCGCTCGCTCAGTCGGCGCCGTTCCAACCGTCGACGGCTCCGATCGTGCGGACCACCATTCCGCGCATGCCGAACGGCCAGCCCGACCTCACCGGCATCTGGACACCCGCCGCGGACGGACGGGAATTCGATGAGGAGACCGAGACCGGCTCTAACAACGTTCTCGCCCGCGGCGGCCGGATGGCGAACTTCGAGAACGACGGGGGGCTCGGGCGGTTGGGCGCGCGCAACAGGCCCCAGTATAAGCCCCAGTTCTGGGACACGATTCGCGACAACGAATGGAACGGCAACAAGATCGACCCCGACGCCCATTGCCGGCCTGCCGGGGTGCCAAGGGTTGGCGCGCCCAAGCAGATCGTTCAGACCAAGGACCAGATCATCTTCATCCCTGAAGCGCGTTACGCCAGCGGTAACGTCGGGTATCCCAGAGTGTTCTACTATGACGGGCGGCCCCACGATGTGGAGAAGGTCCGCCAGGAGACCTGGAACGGGATTTCGGTGGGGCGCTTTGAGGGTGACACCCTCGTTGTTGTGACCAAGGGGTTCATTGACGACAGTTGGCTGCACAAGTCGGGTTATATCCATGGCTTCGATATGGTGGTGACCGAGCGGCTGACCCCC
>CANJOB010000077.1 GCA_947475655.1 Caulobacterales bacterium
GATCGCCCGCATCCGCTCCTCGATCTTCGGCAGCTCGTCCAGGCTGAACGGCTCGTCGCGGGCGAAGTCGTAGTAGAAGCCGTTCTCGACATTGGGGCCGATGGTCACCTGGGTGCCGGGGAACAGCTCCTGCACCGCCTGGGCCAGGACGTGGGCGGTGTCGTGGCGGATGACGTCCAGGGCCTCGGGGTCGTCGCGGCCGACCAGTTCGATCTTGCCGCCGCCGGGCAGGGGACGGTCGAAATCGATCAGCCTGCCGTCAAGGCGGGCCAGGATGGTGCGCTTCTCCAGGCTCTTGGAGATGGCGGCGGCCACGTCGCGCGCGCTGGACCCGGCAGGGTACCCGCGCTTCGAGCCGTCGGGAAACTCAAGTTCGATCATAGGTCTTCACATTTCTTAGGCGGGGGGTCGTAGCCCGAGCCGCCGAACGGATGGCACTTGCACAGCCGCCGGAAGGCAAGGGAACTCCCCTTCCAGGGACCGTGGTCGATCAGGCTCTGGGCGGCGTATTCCGAACAGGTCGGCAGGAACCGGCAGGATCGCCCGATCAACGGCGACAGCGTCAGCTTGTAGGCCCGAAGGGCCGCTCGCACGCTGCGTTCGTAGATTTTCATGCCGGCGCCGGGGGTGGTGAACGACTCCGCTTATCGCGGCGCAAGCGCCCGCGATCAAGCCGCGCCGGCGGTCCTAGTTCGTCCCGAGGCCAGGCGCACGGCCTCGACCGCCGCCTCGAAGGCCAGCAGGGTGGAGGCGTGACGCGCGGGATAAGCCTTGACGGGCTCGAGCATGGCCAGATCGGAGAAACGCCCGTCGGGCGGGCTGCCGCCGTCTTTCAGCATAGCCTTCAGGCCGGCGCGAGCTTTTTCGAGTTCCGCCAGGTCCGCCCCGGCGACGTTGGCGCCCAGCACCGCCGCCGCCGCCTGGCCCAGGGCGCAGGCCTGCACGTCCTGGGCGAATTCGCTGACCCGCCCGGCCTCGTCCAGGCTGACGTCGACGGTCACCCGGCTGCCGCACAGTTTGGAAATCTTCTCGGAAGAGCCTTGGGGCGCGCTCAGCCGCCCGGCGCCCGGCATGTTGGCGGCCAGGTTGAGAATCTGGGCGGAGTAGAGGGCGTCGATCACGACGACTTCAGCTTGCCGCGGGTCTTGCCGAACGAGACCATGGATCTCACCGGCTCCACCGGCCGGATCGGCTTGAGCGTGTCGAGGGTGATCGCCGGGGCCTTCTTCTTCGGCCGCGCCTTCTTCATCGGCGCGTAGACCGCCTCGGCCCGTTCCTTGAGGGCCTCGCTGAAGGCGGCGAAGCCGGCGCGGATCGGCCGGCGCAGCATCTTGGCCGCCATCGGCCCCATCAGCCCGGCGAATATCTCGCCGTTGGAGAAGATGCAGGCGCTCTCGTCCAGCGCCTCGATCTCGATGTAGCGCAGCGATTTGACCATGCCGCCGCCGGCGCTATTGGCCCAATGCAGCTGTTCCAGCGGCACCCAGTCGACCACCCGCGGGGTAATCTTCTCCGGCTTCTGGCCGGGCAGGGCCTGGGTCAGCTGCAGCGTCTCGCCGATGCGGATCACGCCGCTGGCCTGCGGGTACAGCGGGTTCCAGGCCGCCCAACCGGGGACGTCGGCCAGGATTTCCCAGATGACCTCCGCCGGGGCGGCGATGCCGATGCGATGTTCGAGCTTGTAAGCCATGACGGTTACCTAAGATGCGGCGGTCAACGGTTCAACATTTCGTACAGGTCGTCCCACGCCGGGTTCATCTTCTCGATCAGGTCCAACTTCCAGCTACGCCGCCAACGTTGATGCGTTTTTCGGCCGCGATGGCTTCGAGGGCGGTCGGGTATCGCTCGTACCAGACCAACTGTTTGGTTTCGTACGTCTTTGTGAAGCCTGGAATAAGACCTTCCTGATGCTCGTGCACCCGGCGCCCTAGTTCGTTTGTGACGCCGACGTAGAGCGTCCCATTGCGCTTGCTGGCCAGAATATAGACCCAGAACTCCCGCTCCATGGCCCAACCCTAACCGTCATCCCGGCCGCAGCGAAGCGGAGAGCCGGGACCCAGGGGCCGGTGCACGTCAGCTGGATCCCGGATCGGCGCGCTGCGCGCTTGTCCGGGATGACGGCGGCGGGGAGCTATTTAAGACGCCAGGTTGCGCCGGCCGCGCCGTCCATGACGACCACGCCCAGGCCGTCCAGTTCGGCGCGGATGGCGTCGGCAGCGGCGAAGTCCTTGGCCGCCCGGGCCTCGTGGCGCTTGACCAGCAGGGCCTCGACCTTTGCCTTCAGCCCATCGTCGGCCGAGCCCTCGAACCACTTGTCCGGGTCCTGCTGCAGCACGCCGAGCAGGGACGCCAGGCTCAGCAGCTGGGCCTTGGCCTCATCGGCTTCGCCGCCCTCGCGCACGGCCCGGTCCACCTCGTCCGCCAGGGCGAACAGGCGGGCGATGGCCTGCGGCGTGTTGAGGTCGTCCAGCAGGGCCTCGTCGACCGGCACATCGGTCGGTGCGGCCAGCATGGCCTTGGCCCGCTGCAGCACCCCGTACAGCCGGTCCAGCGCCTTGCGGCTCTGGTCGACCAGGCTGTCGGTCCAGTCGAGCGGCTGGCGGTAGTGGCCAGACAGCAGGGCCCAGCGCAGCACCTCGCCGGGGTGGGTCTCCAGCAGGTCGTGCGGGCGCACCACATTGCCCAGGCTCTTGCTCATCTTCTCGCCGGCGAAGTCGAGGAAGCCGTTGTGCAGCCAGTATTTGGCGTAGGTCCCGCCCCCGTGCGCGCAGACGCCCTGGGCCAGTTCGTTCTCATGGTGCGGGAAGGCCAGGTCGATGCCGCCGCCGTGGATGTCGATCGGCAGGCCGAGCACGGTCTCGATCATGGCCGAGCATTCGATATGCCAGCCGGGCCGGCCGGGGCCGAAATCGGACGGCCAGACCGGCTCGCCGTCCTTCGACGGCTTCCACAGCACGAAGTCGGCCGGGTTCTTCTTGTAGGGCGCCACCTCGACCCGGGCGCCGGCGATCATGTCGTCCAGGCTGCGGCCCGACAGCTTGCCGTAGTCGGGGTAGGCGGTGGTGTCGAACAGCACATGGCCCTCGGCGGCATAGGCGAAGCCGCCGTCGACCAGGGCCTGGATCATGGCCAGCATCTGGCTGATGTGGTCGGTGGCGCGCGGCTCGAAGGTCGGCGACAGGGCGCCCAGGGCGGCCATCTGCTCGTGGTAATAGGCGGTGAAGCGCTCGGTGATGACGCCGATCTCGACGCCTTCCTCGGTGGCCTTGGCGTTAATCTTGTCGTCCACGTCGGTGATGTTGCGGGCGTAGATGACCTGGGTCTCGCCATAGAGCCGCCGCAGCACGCGGAACAGCACGTCGAACACCACCACCGGCCGGGCGTTGCCGATATGGACGTGGTTATAGACCGTGGGGCCGCACACATACATCGTCACGCGCTGTGGATCGGCCGGTTTAAAGGTCTCCTTCGTACGGCTGAGGGTGTTGTGCAGCTTGAGAGTCATTGATGCCTTAGGGACGCGAGATGCTTGCCGGATGGCGGCGCGCTCCCATATAGCTTTGCTTGCCGTGCAAGGCCATCGGCCCCGCACGGCTGCTTAAGGGTGGCCACGCGTCATTCCGGGGCGACAGGCGTCCCGGCGCTACTCAGCCCTTGGAAAGCTCGATTTTCCCATGGATGCCCTGACCGGAAAACGTTCCGACATCGGCCGCGACGTCGTGGCCAACGACCCCGTCCCCCCCAGCCGCGAGGACGCCATGGCCGCCGTGCGGACCCTGATCGCCTGGGCCGGCGACGATCCACGCCGCGAGGGGTTGATCGACACCCCCAAGCGTGTGGTCGAGGCGTTCGGCGAATGGTTCGCCGGCTACAAGGGCGACGCCGCCGCCGAGCTGTCGCGCACCTTCGAGGACGTGCAGGGCTATGACGACATGGTGCTGCTGCGCGGCATGGAGGTCGAGAGCCACTGCGAGCACCACATGGCCCCCTTCATCGGCAAGGCCACCGTGGCCTACCTGCCCCGCGGCAAGGTGGTCGGCCTCTCCAAACTGGCGCGGGTGGTGGAGATCTTTTCACGCCGGCTGCAGACGCAGGAAACCCTCACCCGCCAGATCGCCGACGCGGTGGCCGAGAACCTGGACGCCCTGGGCGTGGCCGTGCTGATCGAGGCCGAGCACCAGTGCATGAGCACGCGCGGCGTGCATCACCGGCATGTGGACACGGTGACAACCACCTTCACCGGCGCCTTCAAGACCGACGCCGACCTGCGCGGACGGTTCATGCAGCTGGCGAGGCCGTGACCGACTTCCCGACCGCCATCGACAAGAACGCCCTGGAGCGGGGCGCCCAGCTGGCGCCGCGGTTCGACGAGCACGGCCTGATCGCCGCCGTGGCCACCGACACCGCCACCGGCGAGGTGCTGATGCTGGCCTGGATGAACGCCGAGGCGTTGCGCCTGACCCTGGAGACCGGCTTCGCCCACTACTACAGCCGCTCGCGCCAGGAACTGTGGAAGAAGGGCGAGACCAGCGGCCAGCTGCAGGCGGTCGAGGAGCTGCGCGTCGACTGCGATCAGGACGCGGTGTGGATCAAGGTCCGCGTCCAGGGCGACGGCGGCGCTTGCCACGTCGGCTTCCGCTCCTGCTTCTACCGCGTGGCCAAGGACGGCTCACTGGTCGAGGACCCATACGTCCACTCGCCGCACGGCTAAAAACCCGCGGGGATTAGATTGGAACCGGCCGCGAAACCGTCGCCCCTTCCGGAACCACCCGGAACGCTTTGATCACCCGCGTCTCGAACGTCTTCTCCACCACGGTCGAAACCCCGATCAGTTCGCCCTTCACCGCGTCGCGCGTCACGGTGGTGAGGACGAAGCCCTTGTGGAACGCCTCCGCGAACACGACCTCGCGGTTGCGCTTGACGAAGGCCTCGGCCAGCGGCGTTCCCGGCGGCAGGCTGTCGCCGAAGCCCGGACTGGTCAGGGCCGTGGAGCCGAACTCGGCGGCGACGCGGCGGCCGGCGTCGTCGCGCAGTTCGTTGACCCAGGCCATGTGGCTGTCGCCCGACAACACCACGCAGCGGGCCTGGGCGTTCTTGATCAGGTAGTAGAGCCGCGCGCGCGCGCCGGGATAGCCGTCCCAGGAATCCAGTCCCCGCGGAATGTCGTAGGCGGTCATGGCCATGTCCTCGGCCAGGGCGCCCTTGTAGTAGCCGGTGATCGAGGCCTGCAGGGCCGTCCAGGCCTCGGGCACCATCTGCGCGCGCAGGTCGGGGGCGGCGATGCGGGCCAGGCCGACGCCGCTGCCAATCAGCTGCCAGGCCTTGCCGGTGCGGACGGAGTTCTTCAGCGTCAGGCCGAGCCAGAATTCCTGCGCCCCGCTGAGCATGCGCCGGGTCGGGTCCTTCAGCTTGACGGCGAAGGCCGCCACGTCCGGCTTGCCGGAAGGATCGCGGGATACGTCGCGCAGTGTGAGCTGGTGGTCACGCGCGGTCAGCCGCGTCTCCAGCATGGTGAAGCTGGCCAGGTCGCCGAAGTCGAAACTGCGGTTGATGGCCTCGAACGCCTGCCCCTTCTGCGGGTCGCGGATCGGCATCCATTCGTAGAAGGCCTGCACCGCCGCCGCCTTGCGGACGCTGAACGGGCCTTGGCGGGCGTCGTCGTGCGCCTGGGCGCCGTCCTTCCAGGAGTCGTTGGCCAGGTCGTGGTCGTCCCAGCAGCAGATCCAGGCGGCGCGGGCGTGAGCGGCCTGCAGCTGCGGGTCGCGCCGCGCCTGGGCGAAGCGGCGGCGGTAGTCGGAGAGCGTCACGCAAGCGGCGGGCGGATCGGGCAGGCGGCCGAGCGGCGAGCCGATCTCGTAGGCGTAGTCGCCGTCCTTCTCCCCGGCGCTCTCGTAGATGTAGTCCCCCAGGTGGATCACCGCGTCGACGCGGGGCAGGTCGGCGACGGCCTGGTAGGCGTTGAAGTAGCCGCCGGGGTAGAGGGCGCAGCAGGCGCTGACCAGCACCAGGTCGTCGGCCGGCCCGACCGGCGGGGTTTTGGCCTGGCCCACCGGGGAGACGGCCTTGCCGGCCAGGAAGCGGTAGAAATAGGTCACGCCGGGCATGAGGCCGGTCGCCACCACCTTCACCGTGTGGTCGCGCGCCGCGGTCGTGGTCGCCGACCCGCGTTTGACGATCTGTTTGAAGTCGCGGTCCGCCGCCACCTGCCAGCGCACCGTTCCCGCCGCCCCGGCATGGGTCCACAGCAGCAGGCTGTCGGCGGCCGGGTCCCCGCTGGCCACCCCATAGGCGAAGGCCGGCGCCCCCTGCGCCCGCACGGGGCTGAGCCCCGCCAGGCCGGCGCCGATTCCCAGCAGGCTCAATGCCCGCCGCCGGTTGATCCTCATCGGTGCGCCCGGTCTCGACGCGGGAAGCAAGCCGCGCCATATGAGAGGGACCACAGATTAGGAGTAGGCGCCATGTCCAGCGAAGGCCTTCACGTTCCCCGCGAGAAGCTGAGCAAGAAGACGCTGAACATGCACTATGCCATCACCTCCCTGATCGAGGAGCTGGAGGCGGTGGACTGGTACCGCCAGCGGGCCGACGACTGCGAGGACGCCGAACTCAAGGCCGTGCTGCTGCACAACGCCAACGAGGAGATCGAGCATGCGGCCATGGCCCTGGAATGGATCCGCCGCAACGACGACAACTTCCACAAGGAGCTGAAGGAGTACCTGTTCACCGAGGGCTCCATCACCGGCCAGGAAGAAAAGGCCATGGGCAAGTCCTGACTCAGCCCCCCGCCGACCCGCCGCAAGTCGAGGCCATCGAGGACGACGACGATCCGGGCATCCGCATCGTCGAGCTGAACGCGCAGGAGGCCGACGGGCGGCTGGACAAGGTGCTGGCCGCCAAGCTGCCCGAACTGTCGCGGGCCCGGGTGCAGGCCCTGATGGCCGGCGGCCTCGTCACCTTCGGCGCCGCCGTCTGCAACGACGCCTCGGCCCGCGCCGTCCCCGGCCTCTATACCCTTCTGATCCCGCCGGTCCTGGCCGCCGACCTGTCGCCTGAGGCCATCCCGCTCGAGGTATTGTTCGAGGACCAGCACCTGATCGTGGTGGTCAAGCCGGCCGGCATGGCCGCCCACCCGGCGGTGGGCACGCCCAGCGGCACCCTGGTCAACGCGCTGCTGCATCATTGCGGCGACACCCTGTCCGGCATCGGCGGCGTCGCCCGCCCCGGCATCGTCCACCGGCTCGACAAGGACACCAGCGGGGTGATGGTCGCCGCCAAGACCGACGCCGCCCACGCCGGGCTCTCCAAACTGTTCGCCACCCACGACATCGAGCGGGTCTATGTCGCCCTGACCCGCGGCGCCCCGCCCAACCCCGCCGGCTCGGTCGAGAGCCAGATCGGCCGCTCCACCGCCGACCGCAAGAAGATGGCGGTGCTGAAAAGCGGCGGCCGCCACGCGGTGACCCACTATGCGGTGGAGCGAAAGTTCGGCCCGGCGGCCAAGCCCACCGCCACCCGCATCGCCTGCCGGCTGGAAACCGGCCGCACCCATCAGATCCGTGTGCACCTGGCCAGCCTGGGCGCCCCCTGCCTGGGCGACCCCCTCTACGGTTCCGGCTCCCCGGCGAATGCGGTGAAGGAGGCGATGGCCGAGGCCGGCCTGGACCGCCAGGCCCTGCACGCCGCCGTGCTGGGCTTCGTCCATCCGGTCACGGGGGAGGCCCTGCGGTTCGAGGCCCCGCCCCCGGCCGACATGCTGGCTCTGGAAGCGGCCCTGGGGCGGCTTTAGCGCCGCGCCAAACCGCCGCTTGCGAAACCGGCCTCCGATCAGTAGTTATCCGCCCTCGCTCAGCAGGCCGCCCCTTTGGGGCCGGTCCGTCCTCGTCGGAGAGGTGGCAGAGTGGTTGAATGTACCGCACTCGAAATGCGGCGTGCTCGAAAGGGCATCGTGGGTTCGAATCCCACCCTCTCCGCCAGAACCCATTGTTTTTGTGAATAAATTTGCCAACTTTGGCAGGTTTCCCTACCGGGAATCCCACAATGGGGTGAATGCATTGTCTGGCTAAGGCGCCGGCGGCGGATACCAGAACGCTGCATGGCAAGACGAACAGCTTTCCTCGAGCTTGCCGGCCGCGTCGTAGAGCGCGTCGACATTCTTGGCCGTCGCCGCCGCGGCCAGGGCCAGGCTGGCGTCCTGCATTTGCTTGGCGTGTTTCAGGAAGCCCGCGCGGTCGACCCTGATCCGATCGCCCATCTGAACCGCGGTCAGGTAGGTCGGCTGGCCTTCGTTTTCCAACTTAACACCCGGCGCGGCGACCTTGCGGCCTTCCATGGTGAAAAGATTGGGCATTTCGCTAATCGCCAGGGCCGCGTCGTGAATCTTCTGCCAGTCGGCGTCGACCTGCGACGCCCCGGCCAGGCCTGCTGGGGTTTCGGGATCGGTGATCGCCTCGGGCAGGTAGGAGGCCGCGTTGTTCAGCGGCACGATCATTGTCTTCATGATCTCGTTGATGGTGGCCGTTGGTTCAGGGCCGTGAACTGGCTCCGCCGTGTTCCGGCCACAGCCGGCGATCGCCAGGCCGAGGATCGCGCTAGTCCAGATTTTCAACATGCCGCACCTGCTCGCGTCTCCAATGACCGGCCTCGGCCGCGCGCCTTGCCCCCGCCAATGCGGCGGACCGCGGTACGCACGTGCTCGAAGATTTCGTCCGCATCTTCCTGGGTGAGTTCGCCGACGATGCCGCCAAAGTGGAGGTGATCGGCGACCGCCATGCCAGTAACCTCGGCGAGGTGCCTGTCCAGCTGGGCAACGAGCGTCCGCAGGGCCCCGGTTTGCCGCACCCAGTGATCGGGGGCGCCGGAGGTGGTGATGCTGAACAGCTTTCGCCCCGTGAGCCTCGGAACCATCTCCGCCAGGGCGGAGTCATAGCCAAAGCCCATGCTGAACACACGATCGACGTAGCCCTTGAGGATGGCCGGCGGTCCGTTGAACCAGAACGGATAGACGAAGGTGAAAACATCGACGTCACGCAAGGCGGCCCGCTCGGCGGCTACGTCTGTTTCGCAGGCGTAGCCTGTCTCGCACGGAATCTCCGACGCCTTCAGCCGCGGATCGAAGTCCATCGCGTAGAGGTCCCGGACCAAAACATGATGGCCGAGATTGCGCGCCGCCGCCGCGTAGCTGCCGGCGAGGGCCGCGCAGAAGCTGTCGGGCTTTGGGTGAGCAAGGATGACTGCATGGTTCATGGCGACCTCCGGGAGCGTTCCTGAGGCTTTCGAGGCGTCGCCGCCTTGATCCAGCGCAAGGGCGAAACACGAGATCCGGCGCTAAAGGCGCCATGTCACCGATGCTTCCAGGCCCAGACCTCCTCATCCCCTATCTGGCGGCCGTCGCCCTGATCGAACTGACGCCAGGGCCGAACATGGGCTACCTGGCCATAGTCGGCAGCCGCTGGGGGCGACGGGCCGGCTTTGCGACGGTGGCGGGCATAACGCTCGGGCTCTCGGCTTACCTGCTCGCCGCGGTGGCTGGCGTAGCGGAGATCGTCATGCGGCTGCCGTGGCTCTATGAAGCCCTGCGTTGGCTGGGCGCCGTCTATCTCCTGTGGCTCGCCTATGAGACGTGGCGGGACGAACAGGTCCGGGCAGGTGTTCAAGTCGCGGCGCCGAAACTTGGCTTGTTGTTCCTGCGCGGCCTGGCGGCCAACCTCCTCAATCCCAAGGCGGCGTTGTTCTACGCAGTCCTTTTGCCAGGGTTCACCAATCCTGCTCTGGGGTCGCCGGCGGGCCAAGCGCTGACGCTGGGGGCCATCCATCTCGCCGTGGCGACGATGATCCACGTCAGCATCGTGTTGACCGCCTCGGGCCTGCACCCCGCCATATCGGCCTGGAGCGACACCGGCAGCGACAGGTGGCTGCGGCGGGCGTTCGCCGTGGGCCTGACCGCCATCGCGGCGTGGATGATGTGGGAAACGCGGCGGGGATGACATGTCCCCGAGCCGGACGCTAGCGTTTAAAGCTCGCCTTCTGGTTCGACTGGATGCTGTTTAGATAGGCGATGATGTCGTTGATCTCCGGCACGGTGAACCGAAACTGCGGCATGGCCGGGTGACGGGTAAGAATCCCTTCGGCCAAGGCCTCTTCAAGCATTTCGATCGGATAGCGCTTGCTCAGGTCGCGGAAGCGGGGCGCGTCAGCAGAGGGGCTCTGGCCCCGGACGCCGACGGAATGGCACATCGCGCAGTTGCGTTCGACCAGGGCTCCGCCCCGGCCGGCCGATCCCTGCGCGTGGGCGGCGCCGGCCATCATCAATGCAAGTCCGAAAAGCCCGACGGGCAAGGCGTGTCTGGTCATGGTGATCCTCGATCTGCTTCTTTGATGACGGCTTGCCGCGGCCTACGCTTTGATCTCGGTCAAGCGCAGCGGCCGGGAGGTAGTGGCCGGCATCGCGGCGGAGGCGGGGGTTCAAGGCTGTGAAGATAGGCTGTGAGATAGGCCCGCTCATCGATCCCCAGCGCCCGCTGAGGCATGCGCGGATGGCCGGGCATATTACCTTCTTCCAGCGATGGATCGGGTGTGAGCATCCCCTCTCCGAGCAGGGCGTCCAGGCCGCCGCGGCCGTATCTCAGATGCAGATCTCGAAAGGGGGGCGCGTCCGGCAGGCGGCTGGCGCCGGCGCCCACGGCGTGGCATCCGCCGCAGTAGCGTTCGGCGACGCCACGTCCCGCCGCGGCCTGCCATGGATCGGCGGCATGAGCGGCGGCCGCGGTCATGACGACAACTGCAACGACGGTGGCGGGCAGGGCGAGTTTCATCGGCTTGGCTCCACCAAAACCCGTGCTACGCGGACATCCGCCAGATGGGAACGAGGTCCACATGCGGCGGGCAGGCGGCCACGGTTCCTTGCGGCAGCCCGGCCATTTCGTTGGCGAAACCATGGTTGACGTCGCGGTGATGAGCCTCGTCCGCCCGGACCACCAGGATCACGTCGCGCAGGGTGGCATCGGCGGGGAGGTTCCAATAGCGGATGGCGATCGCCGGCGCGCCGACATTGGGAGACCGTCCGTCGTCGATTTCGGCTAGGTAGTGAGTGTAGCTGATCACGGCCTCTTCTTCGAAGTAGCCGACCAGCCGGTGCGCGGTCTTGGGCGCGATCAGATAGAGTCCGAAGAAGAAGAAATAGAATACGCCCTGGGCGGCGATGACCATGAGCCGCTCGAACGGTGTCGGCTGGCACACCGCGACGAAGGTCATCAGGTGCATCCGCTCGTTCTCCGCCTCGTCCATCAGGGTGCGGATCCAGCCCTTGTCGTCCTGCATTCGGCGCAGGCCTCTGAGATGATTCAGCGTTGCCCCGACCATGCCCGGCACAGCCGCCACCGTCTCCAGCACCACGGCGCGATGGCCATATTTCCTCGCGAAGAAGGTGTCGGCGATGAAGCGCAGAAACTTGGTGACGCCAAGCGCGAAACGGTCAGACGCACCGACCGGACTGTAGTGGACGCGCAGATCGTTGTGCAGGGTGGCGTCGACGGTCATAGGACAGCTCCAACTCAGCACGCTCCTGATAAGCGCACAGTCCTGGAGCCGAAATTCAGGTGTATCCCATAAGGATATCTACGTAGCCGGCCACCCTAGCGGGCGCGGACGCCCAAGGCTTCGATAGCCACCAGGCGGGGCGTCATGTCGCCTTCGTCGGCGCTGCCGACGATAGTGTGTCGGATCGGGCGAAAGCCGCAGATCCCCAGAACGCCCATTTCGAGGGCCCTTAGCCCGTGAGCGCCGAAGAGCCAACGAAAGACCGGGGCGGGCATGCCCATGGTGACGATGACGCGGACCGATCTGCCCCTGAGCAGCCCCTTCATACCGCGTCCGGGCGGGCTTAGCGCGACGCCATAACGCAGCACCTGCTCGAGAAATCCTTTCAGCCGCGCGGGCATGCCGCCGAGCCACAGGGGATGGACGATCAGCACATGGTTGGCCCAAAGCAGCGCGGCCTGTCCGTCCCGGACCGTCTTCGGCGGCGTCGTCTCCGAGAAGTCCTCGGCCGACCCGATCAGCGGAAAATCGATCGCTCCGACGTCGATGCGCTTGATTGAGTGTCCCGCCGCGCGGGCGCCTGTGGCATAGGCGGCGGCGATCGCTGCGCATAGCCGCTCGGGGCGCGGGTCGGGATGGCCGTTGATGATCAGGATTTTGCTGCCCATCGGCCCAAGCTGAGCGATCCGTCGGTGCGGGCTTTGATCCATGTCAAGCGTCTCGCGCGCTGTTCGACCCGTCACGGCGCCATCGCGCTGCCCGCCCACGCCAGAGCGGGCTCAGCATTGAGCGCAAGACGCTCCGCCGCCGCCTAGGTACTTTCCCTTAAGGGCGGGGCCTTACGCGTCCCTCCCGAATTTCCCCGGTCTGTCCATCCCCGTAATCCTGGATGCCTAAACGGGAGATGGCCATGACCGTCCAGATGCTCAGTTCCAACTTCACCGCCGTCCACGAAGCCGCCGTCGGCTGGAACGGCCTGGGCGTCCGAATGCACTTCGCCGCGGGTGAGGAAATTTACGCCCAGGAGGAGGAAGCCGACCTGGTCTATCAAGTGCTCGACGGGGCTGTCCGCACCACGCGGCTGCTCAGCGACGGTCGTCGGCAGATCGGCGATTTCTACTACGCCGGTGATCTGTTCGGCTTCGAAGCCGGCTCGGAGCACCGCTTCTCAGCCGAGGCCCTTGGGGATTGCGAAATCCTTGTGGTCAAACGCACGACCATCCGGCAGCGCGGCGAAGAAGGCGAGCGGTTCGAGCGGCAGCTTTGGACGTCCACAATCCAGGAGCTGGAGCGGACCCGGGAGCATTTGCTCCTCCTTGGCAGGAAAACGGCCACGGAGAAGGTCGCCGGCTTCCTGTTGGACCTGTCGGACCGCTTTAGGAGCGAATTCACCACCCTGCCGATGGGGCGCCAGGACATGGCCGACTACCTGGGCCTGACCATCGAAACCGTGTCGCGGATGCTGACCCAGATCCAGGCCGACGGGCTGGTGGAGTTCCACGGGTGCC
>CANJOB010000078.1 GCA_947475655.1 Caulobacterales bacterium
AACTTGCGCAGGTTCTCGGCCTGGCGGGCGTGCTCGGCGGCCAGCTCCAGCTTGGAGAGCTTGGTCACCCCCTCGACCAGCTCGGCGATCTCGTCGCCGAACAGCTCGGCGATGTCGGCGCGGCTGGCCACTGTGTCCTCGATCACGTCGTGCAGCAGGGCGGTGACGATGGTCGCCGTGTCCATCCTGTACTCGGTCAGGATGCCGGCCACCTCGATCGGATGGGCGAAATAGGGGTCCCCCGAGGCGCGGGTCTGCGAGCCGTGCATGCGCATGGCGTAGACATAGGCGCGGTTCAGCAGTGTCTCGTCGGCGGTCGGATCGTAGGAGCGGACCCGCTCGATGAGCTCGTACTGGCGCAGGAAACGGCGCGCGGGCTCGGCGGCGGCCTTGGGCGCCGGTCGGGGCTCGATGCTGGTGGTTTCGGCCTCCACCGCCACAGACGGGGCGGGAATGGGAGGCGCGTTTTTAGGCCGGGCGGGCGTGTCGCCCGTTAGAATGGAGGGTTCTGCGCCGTCTGGGCTCAGTACCGCTCCTCCTGCCCGCCGTCGCGGTCGCTCTGCAGGGCGCGGACCAGCTCCTGCTCGCTCATCTGCATGTGGCTCGGATCGGCCAGCAGGGCGAGGGTTTCGGCCTCTTCCTCGGCTTCCGAGTGCTCATCGACCCGTTGCAGGGTGGTGATGAGGTTTTCCTTCAGGCCATCGGGGTCGATCACGTCGTCGGCGATCTCGCGCAGGGCGCAGACCGGGTTCTTGTCGTTATCGCGGTCGACCAGCAGCTGGGCCCCGGCCGACAGGGCGCGGGCGCGGTGCGCCGACAGCAGCACCAGGCTGAAGCGGTTGGGAACCTTCTCGACGCAATCTTCGACGGTGACGCGGGCCATGGAGTCCTCAGATAGGGATTAGCCTGTAAAAATACAGGGTCGCGGCCGAACACGCAACCGCGCGGGCCGTGGCAAGGGTTTGAATTTGGCGCGCTTCATGCGCCGATCCGCAGGGAAAGGGAAGCTTTTTGCGCTCTCAGAGCGGCGCGGCGTCCCGCCCCACCGTGGCCCGGGCGGCCAGATCGGCGGCGGTTTGGCCAAAAGCCGGGTGGCGCCAGGCCGGGGCGGCCTCGGCCAACGGCCCCATCACGAACAACCGCTCGGCGGCGCGGGGGTGCGGCAGGACCAGGTCCGGCGTGTCCAGCACCCGGCGGCCGTGGGCGATCAGGTCCAGATCCAGGGTGCGCGGGGCGTTGCGGGAACCCATCTCCCGACCGAAATCCCGCTCGATTCGGCGCAGAAGGGCCAGTAGGGCGAGCGGCTCCAGGTCGGTCTCCGCCAGGACGACCCCGTTCAGGAACGCCGGGGCGGTAGGGTCGGGCCAGGCGGCGCTGCCCCACCAGGCCGAGCGGGCCAGCAGCCGCAAACCCTCTTGCGCCAGGCGCGATGCGGCGGCATCCAGCAACAGGCGGCTGGATCCGTAGGCGCCAGGCAGGTTGCCGCCCAAGGCCACCACCGCCGCATCGTCGTAGTCGGAGACGTCCATCAGGCCGTTTCCCTAACAGAGCGCCCGCGCGGCGTCCCGCCCAGGACTAGACCCAATGGCGCTCACTGCTCCCGCCTCCAGCCTGTACGGCGGCCCAGAGCCGCCCCGTGACTGCCCGCTGTGCCCGCGCCTGGTCGCCTACCGCCGCGAGAACCAGCGCCAGCACCCGGACTGGTTCAACGGCCCCGCCCCCTCGTTCGGCGACCCCAACGCCCGGCTGCTGATCGCCGGCCTAGCTCCCGGCCGCCAGGGGGCCAACCGCACCGGACGGCCCTTCACCGGCGACCACGCCGGCTGGCTGCTTTACGAGACGCTTGGCAAGTTCGGCTTCGCCAAGGGCAAGTACGAGGCCCGGCCGGGCGACGGCCTGACCCTGACCGATTGCATGATCACCAACGCCGTGCGCTGCGCCCCGCCGGGCAACAAGCCGGAGACGATCGAAGAGGTCACCTGCCGTCCGTTCCTGATCGCCACCCTGGAGGCCCTGCCCCGGCTGAAGGTGATCGTCACCCTGGGCGACGTTTCGCGGCGCAATGTGTTGAAAGCGCTGGGGATGAAGGCCTCGGAGGGCCAGCCCGGCCACGGTTCGGAAACCCGGGCCGGCCCCTATCTGATCCTCAACAGCTACCACTGCTCGCGGCTGAACACGAACACCGGCCGGCTGACGACGCCGATGTTCGAGGACATCTTCCGGCGGGTGCGCGCGGTGATTGAAAGTTAAGGTTGGAACAAGCGGCCCGCCCACGGCTTTCATATGCAGCCGCCTGGAATTGCCGCCATGACCGACCGTTTCAAGAACATCCTCGCCGTCGCCGCCCTGGTGGTGATGGCCATGATCGTTCATTCGCGCGCGCCGCAGCTGGACACGACCCCGTCCCGCCAGATCGCCTCGGTCGAGCAGCCCCTGCCGCTTATCTTCGCCAGCTTCAGCCGCTAGGGCGGCGTTCCCCGGAGGCCGCCGCGACCGCCGTCGGCCAGCCGACGCACGGTTGACAGCCCGGCGCACTCGGCCATGCTCCCTCTCCCAACGATGGAGACGCGCGATGGCCCACAAGTTCGAGATCTACAAGGACAAGGCCGGTGAATTCCGGGTGCGGTTCAAGTACAATTCGGAAGTGATTTTCTCGACCGAAGGCTACTCGTCCAAGGCGTCCGCCAAGAACGCGATCGACTCCATCAAGAAGAATGGTCCCGACGCCCCGACCGACGACACCACGGATTAGGGCGCAGGGCCGGGGGCCGCGCCCACCGCGTCGGTCCGCTCCCACGCTTCGAACAGTTCGATAATTTTCGGAGCGGCCTCCAGCAACCCTCTGGCGATGATGCGCGGCTGGATGTCGGAAGCCAGACCGGCCAGCTCGCCGGGCTCGCCGACGTAGGCGCTCATGCAGGCCGAGGCGGCGGCTGTATCAACGTCGCGGGTGTCGTCGCCGATATAGACCGTGCGGTCGAGCCGCAGGTCCAGATCGTGCGAGGCCTGCAACAGCATGCCGGGCTTGGGCTTTCGGCAGTCGCAGCCGTCATCCCAGTGATGCGGACAGACGTAGACACGCAGAATCTCGACGCCGTCGTGTGCGAGGTCTTCCCGCAGGCGCGCATGGATGTCGTCGAGGTCGTCCTGGCGGATCATGCCGCGCGCGACGCCTGCCTGGTTGGTGATCAGGGCGAATTGGAAACCAGCCTGCGCCAGCATTTTCAAACCCTCGCGCGCGCCGGGCAGCCATTGGAATTGCGTCCAGCTCGCCACGTACTGCGCCTTGGGCGCCTTGACGTTGAGCGTGCCGTCGCGGTCGACCAGCAGGATGCGCTTGGCGGCGAGGTAGCGCTCCGCTTTGCGCCAGCGCTCCGGATCGGAGATGCTCTGATAGCGGTCCTTCAGCGCATAGCCCGCCAGTTCGCCGGCCGCGGCGAGCGCTTTAAGCACGTTTGAGAAGCTCTTCTCCGGGTCGGTGATGGCGGCGAGCAAGCGGTCGCGCTCGGCGAGCATGTAGCCCACCTCCACATGATCCAGCCCCGGCCGGCTTCGCGAGGAATCGTAAGCCTCGACCACGCCCGACGCGCCGAGGCGGATATTGCCGTTCTCCTTGCGGCAGAGCGACACCGTCAGGGGTTTGCCGCCGGCTGCGTGGCGGGCCGCCAGCCTGCTCAGATCGAAAGGGATGAAGTTGTCCGAATACATCAGCATGAAACACGGCTCGAATCGCGCGCGGGCTTCCCATATGCGCTTGGCCGTCTCCCACTCGACCGGCCCGGCGGAGTAGCTGATTTCGACGCCGAACGCTCCGCCGTCGCCGAAGTAGCGCTCGATCTGATCGCCGCGATAGCCGGTGAGCAGTAGAATTTTCCCGATGCCCTGGTCGCGCAGCTGGTCCACCAGATAGGCCAGGAACGGGCGGCCGTTGGTGGGAATCATCGGCTTGGGCAGGTCAAGCGTATAGGGATGCAGACGCGTGCCCAGCCCGCCGCAGAGAATGACGGCCTGGCGGACGGCGCTCATCGGCCGTCCAGTTCGCGCAGAACCTGTTCGACGCCGGCCTGCAGCGTCACGAGCGGCGCCCAACCGGTCGCGGCGCTGAGTTTGGAGCGGTCGGCCCAAAAGCCGCTCGCCTCCCCCGCCGATTGCTCCGGCATGCTCACGCCGTAGTGGGCCGCGACACGGCGGGCGACGCTGTGGACGGTCGCCGGTTCGCCCGAGCCGATGTTGTAGACGCCGGAGACAACGTCACTTTCCAACAGGCTTCGCAAGGCCGTGGCGACATCGTCGATATGTATGAAATCCTGCAGCGTCCCCGGGGTTTTCAGCGACAGGGTTTCGCCGTTCAGCGCGGCGGCGCGGGCGGCGGGGATGAGCGAGGCCGGGCGCTGGGCCGCGCCGTAGGAGAAGAACACCCGGCCCCAACGCCAGTCGATGCCGGGAATGTCTGCCAGGGCGCGCAGCACCGAAAGCTTCGTCTGAGCGAACAGGCCGGGGTTCAGGGGCGCGACGTCCTCGCTCACACCGCCGCTGCGGTCGCCATACTCCCAGCATGATCCGGCAACCACGAAACGCTTGACGCCAAGTTCGGCAAGGCCGCCGAGCAACCGCGTGCTCATGGCCAGGTTCTGCGCGCAACGCTCCGCCGAATAGTCCGGCAGACCATCCCAGGCCAGATGAACGCACGCCTGAGGCGCGAAGGCCTTCGCTGCCGGCATCCAGCTAACCGGATCATTGAGATCTGTCGTGGCGCGTTCGAGCAACAGCAGGTCATGTCGGTCGAGAAGCGGCGTGAGGGCGGCGCCGATGAAGCCCGTTGCGCCGGTGACCGCCACACGCATGGTCAGTCGCCCCGGCTCAGGGTCTTGGGATCGAAATCGGGATAGAAGCGATCCTTGGCGGAAATCACCGCAGGCGCCATGGGCCAGGTGAAACCAAACAGTGGATCATCGTACCGTACGCCGCCGTCCCGGCCCGGCTCATACATGGAAGCCATGTAGTAGTGGACGTTGGTGTTGTCCTCCAGCGTCAGCCAGGCGTTGCCGCAGCCAGCAGGCACATAGAGACTATCGCCGGCCTTGGCGGATAATTCGAGCGACGTCCATTTAAGGAAGGTCGGCGACGCCGGGCGCAGATCGACGACGATGTCGTAGACCCTGCCGGTGACACAAGAGAGGGTTTTCGATTCACGATAAGGCGCGTGCTGGAAGTGGATGCCGCGCAAGGTGCCGCGCCTGGGATTCTCGGAAACATTCCCCTGGGCGACGTTGGGATCGAGCCCATGGGCGGTGAATTCATCGCGGCAAAAGTCTCGGCGGAACAGGCCCCGCTCGTCAACGAAGGGCTCGGCCTCGATAAGCCAGGCGCCGGCGACGGGGAGCTCTGTGAACTTCATCTAGTCCCGAATCCACTTCGGCGCGCCGGGTAGCGGCAGCAGCACCGGGCCGGTCCAGTTGAAACTGCGCGCCATGTCGTCGAGAATTTCGTCCGTGAAATTCCAGGCCAGCATGACCACGCGGTCGGGCGGATCGGCGAACGCCGTCTCGGGCGCGATGATCGGCAGGTTGGTGCCGGCGGTGAACTTGTCGTGCTTGTAGCTGCTCTTGTCGACGACGCAGTCCAGGTCGCCCGGGCCGATGCCGCAGTAGTTGAGCAGGGTCGAGCTGCGCGCAGAGGCGCCGTAGCCGAAAATCCGTCCGCCCTTCGCCCGCGCATCGCGCAGAAGCTTGATGAACGCCTCGCGGTGCGCTTTGCATTTCGCCGCGAATTCCATCCAGCCTTCGGCCTTGTGCAGCTGCAGAGCCTCCTCGCCCTTGCGGGCGGCGGTGATCGCTTCGCTGGCAGCGCGCTGCTGCTTGGAGAAATAGACCACCCAGGAACCGCCGCTGATGGGGCTTTCCATCACGTCGAATGCGTGCAGCCCTGCGCCCTGCAGCATGCCTTCGACGTCACGCAAGGTGTAGTAGAAGAAGTGCTCGTGGTAGATCGAGTCATAGTGCAACTCGCGCACGATGGTGTCCGCGCGGTGGAATTCGATGGCGCCGACACCCATCTCCTTCAGGCACTGCGCCATGCCGGCGATGACATCCTTCGGGTCAGGCACATGAGGCAGCACGTTGCGGGCGAAGGCGATGTCCGCCAGGCCGTGCTTGGCCGTCACCTCGCGCGCGCAGGCGCCGCCGAAGAACTCCGGCAAGGTCTCTATGCCCGCCGCCGTGGCCTCGGCGGCAATGTTGCGCGCCGGGTCGACGCCCAACACCCGCACACCCTTGGCGATGAAGGGCTTGAGAAAGGAGCCGTCATTGCTGGCCACCTCAACCGCGAAGGAGGCTCCCGGCCCCACCCGATTGAGCATCTCATCGCAGAACCGTTCGCTGTAACCCTGCGCGCCCTTGGACGTGCCCGTCACCCAGACATACTGGCTGAACAAAAATTGCGGGGCGACGGTCTCGGTCAGTTGGGCAACGCCGCAGGTCTCGCAGCGGCACAGCACCAGCGGCACAGTCGGCACGGTTTCGGACAGCGACGAGCGCAGGCTGTTGGCTGGCGGCTGGCTGCCCAGGTCCAGCACGGTCTGCAGGCGCGCTGAGCCGCACAGGCGGCACTGGTCGATCTTACGCGAGAGGGCCTGCGCCATCGGTCCACCTGAGCGAATTATCAATAAGGTTCTCGTCCGCGAGATAGTTGAGCTGGCTCAAGCGTGTCGTGGCGCGGCCGCGGAACTGGCTTTCCGTGAAGCCTGTCTCGCGGAACTTCGCCACCAGCTCGGCCCCGCCGCGGTCCAGGTCCCATTCCGGTTTGAACCAGTCACGAAGTTCGGTGAGGATACGGTCGAACGACACACGATAGGTGCGCGAGTCCGAACCGTGTTCGCCGGTGAAGGTCAGGGTGCTGCCCGGCACGGCGCGTTGCGCCGCCTCGGCCAGATCACGGACGGTGAAATTGCCGTCGGGAATTCCGACATTGTAGGAGCGGCCGCCGACCAGCTCCGCCGGCGCCGTGAGGCCGGCCAGGAAGGCGTTGCACACATCGCGCACGTGAACGATGGGACGCCAGGGCGTGCCATCGCTCTTGATCTCGATGCGCCCGGTGGTGAAGGCGCAGGCGACGAGATTGTTGAAAACGATATCGCAACGCAACCGCGGGCTCCAGCCGAACACGGTGGACGGCCGCATGCAGACAACCGTGAACGCCGGCGACTGCATCGCCTTCAGTTCAAGTTCGGCGTCCCATTTGGTGCGGGCGTAGGAGGTCAGCGGATGCTTCTCGCTGTTGTCCTCGTCCAGTTCGGCGTCGCTGTCGGAAATGCCGTACATGCTCTGCGAAGAAGCATAGACGAAGCGGCTGACGCCCGCGGCCTTGGCCAACCGGCCCAGATTCACGGCGGCGTCGAGATTGATCTCCTCGGTCAGGTTCGGCGCCAGTTCGCCCAACGGGTCATTCGACAGACCCGCCAGGTGGATGACGCCGTCGATGCCTTCCAGGTCTTTCGCGACGACATCGCGGATGTCCTTGGTGATGCGGCGGTAGGTCTCGTCGACCGGCTCCAGCGTGCATTCGGCGAAATAGCCGATATCGAGGCCCACGACCTCGAAGCCGTTCTCCCGCAGCACCTGCGACAGGACACTGCCGATGTAGCCGCGGTCGCCGGTCAGAAGGATCTCTCTGGCGCTCATTCGATCAGGCCGTTCTTGTCGGCGATGACCTTGTCCACCGCGGCCAACAGCCAGACATGGTGCGTCATCTCGACGATGTTGTAGGCGGTGCTATCCGCCCACAGATTGATGTCGCCCAGCTGCCGCAGCGGATTGGCGGCGTCGAAGCCTGACAGCGTCACCAGCGGCAGCCCCATCGCCTTGGCCGTCTTGGCGCCGTTGACGATGTTGGGCGACTTGCCGCTGCTGCTGATCAGGATCACCAGATCCTTTGGATCAGCGTAGGCCTTCAGGGCCTCCGTCACCCAGTTCTCGTAGCCGTAGTCATTGGCGAAACAGGTCAGGAGATCGGCTTCGTTGAAGGTGACGCCGCGGATGCCGGCGGCTTTCGTCAAATCCACGGCCACATGCGCCGCCATGGCCGCGCTGCCGCCGTTGCCGACGAGGATGACCTTGCCTCCGCGGGCGGGGACGGCGGTGATCTGATCGACCAACTGACCAAGATCGGCCTCGCTGACGGAGGAAAAGCGCGCCCCCAGGTCCTCGAAATAGTCTGAATAGAAGGACATTGCCGACCCTTGCCTAGAGACCCAGTTGCCGGGCGATATCGTCGTGGTCCAGCACAAATTCGTCCGCGTTGGGCACAAACCAGTCCGCCGGTGCGACGCGGCGCAGATAAACCCGCTTCACCCCATCAAGAGCGCCTTGGACATCGCATAGCAAGGCCATCGACGGCGGCGTCAAGGTCTTGGAGTCGTCGATAACGAGCAACCTGCCGTTTTTCCGGGCGCTCTCCAGGACTGGAGCGAGATCGGCCCCCATCATGTCCGCGACGAGGAAGACGTCTGAGGAGCGGCCCTTTTCCTTCAAGGCATCGACGAGCTTGAGAGTCTGCGGCAAGGTGAAATTGTAGCTGACGACCGTGACATCCGAACCGGCGTCGTGTTGGAACAGGCCATTGGACACCGCCTTCACGCACTCCTGGGTCAGCACGGGCGTGTGATAGAGGCGCTGACTGACGGCGATAATACGCGGGCCGGGCGCCATCAGCTGGGTTTTGATGGCCCACTCGACTTCGGGGGCGCTGTTGACCGTCAGGCACGGAATACGCGCGATGGATGCGATTTCCGCCAAGTTGTTGAGCGCCGCCTGCGGGCCCTCAAATCCGCTGTCGACCACGACCGTGAGCACCGTGAAGCCGGCGGTGAGTTTGCGGTTCTGAATGCCGTAGTGGGTGTTGGTCAGCTGGTCGATGCCGAGCAGCATGAAGTCATGCTGCTTCATGGCGAACACGGCGTTGACGCCGTTTAGCATCAGGCCGAGGCCCAATCCAAACAGACCGTTTTCCGTATTGGTGGTATTGATGACGCGTAGACTTTTGGTGGCCGCGATGCCACGCGTCAAACCGCCCAGACATGACCCGGCGGCGACGTTCTGTCCGTAAAGCACGCTCTTAGGCCCGCTCTGAAGCTGGGCCTTGAGGGTTTGGTTGATGAGCTCGACGTATTTCACGCGAGTTCACTCCGCATCTTCGCGATGGCGCTCGGCGCCCAGGCTCGCAGTGCGGCGGCGTTCTTCGATTCCAGCAGTACGTGCACAGGATCCCATTCGTCGTCACGCAGGGTCGGCCAGTCGGAAAGGCTGGCCTCCGGGGCCAGGCCTGCATGGTAGTTGATGTACTTTCCGTCGGGGAAATCGGGATTGGGCATCCGCCAATCTCCAAGGCTTTTCAGGTCGACTTCGACCACGGCGGGATACCGCCGGTCCAGTACCTCCTGACGCAGGGCCTGGAGCGCATCCACGTATCGCGGAACATCATTTCCTCGCAGGCGCAGATAGGCAATGTCGAACCCTTTCGTGATCGAAGCGACGTCGATCGGGCAACGCCGTTCGCTGATCTGCGTCGCCAAAGACCATTCGTTGTTCTCGACCAGAATGATGCAGCGGGAATTTTGCGAGCGGAGCATCAGCAAGGTTTCGTAGAACGACCCCTCCTCCATCGCGCCGTCGCCGGTTACCACGAAGGTTACCGCATCGCTGTCCTTCGATTGCTCGGCCAGCGCCACACCCGCCGCCACCGGTAGGTTGTTGCCCAGCACGCTCGAGGTATAGAGAATGCCCGCGGCCGGGTTTGAAAGGTTCATCGACCCCAGTTGTCCGCCGGCAAGGCCCGACGGCAGCAGAGCATATTCGTCATACAAGGATTTGAGGCTGGCGCCGAAAGCGAGCTGATAGTGGATATTGCGATGCGAGAGCAGGACCTGGTCCCTTGGTGCGCGCACGTTCGCGACCGCCACCGCGATGGCCTCATGCCCCATCGCCAGATGCACCGGAACACGGAACGTCTTCTCGCGGATGGCCTCGTTGATCAGCAATTGCGCGATGCGGCTGCGCAACACCTCATGGGCGAGAAAATCTTCGTTGGCGGTCATCCTACATATCCTCAGTTCGAAGCCGCCGCGGCTCCGAAGACAGCCGGAACCGGCCCCACTCCCACCTCACATACCAAGGCGGAAGTTGATGCAGACGCGGCCTCAAGCCGGAAAGCCGCGCCGCGCGCCCCGCCCCGGGGCCGCTTCTCTAGGGAAATTCCTATTGTTTTTCAAGAAAATCCAGGACGGTCCTCAAACCGTCCCGGATGCCCAGCCTGGGTTGCCAATCCAGCGCCTTGCGAGCCTTGGCGTTATCGGGATTGCGGATGCTGGGCCGGTCAGGATCGGTTTCTGTGATCGCCGCCTGCCTGTCCAAGAGGCCGGCGGCCGCGCTGACCACATCGCCCAGGCTCACCAGGGTATCCCCGCTCAGGTTGAATATTTCAAAGTCGGTGCGGCCACGGACGGCGAGAATGCCCGAGCAGATGTCATCGACGTGGATGAAACGGCGCGCGGTGCGCGCCGAGCCTACCTTGACCTCATTGCCCAGGTAGACGTTGTTGCACAACGCCTCCGCCGCGGACCAATTTTCCGCCCGCGGTCCATAGACGATGCCGAAGCGCAGCACGGTGGTCGGCGGCATGGCCTTATCAAGCTTGAGCAGTTGCTCGGCCACCAGTTTGGAAATCGCATATTCGGATTTCATCGCCGTCAGATCGATGGCCTGATCTTCGGTCTGAACCTCGTCGTTACGAACGTCGCCGTAGACCCATTCGCTGGAGGCGAAGATAAACTGGGCCGCGTTGCGGGCCTTCGCGGCCGCGGCCAAATTCAAAGTGCCGCCAAGATTGACGTCGAAGGCGTGGCGTGGATCGGCCCGGCAATCGGGATCGCGCGATATCGCGGCCAAGTGCACCACCGTGGCGCCTTCCGGGATAAGATCGCCCACCGCGGGATCGCCGATGTCAGCTTGGTGAAAGCCCGCCTGACTGGGTGCGGCGGCGTCGATGCCGCTCACCTCAATGCCGGCCTCCCGGCACATGCGTACTAGGTTCTTGCCGATGAAACTTTCGGTGCCGGTGAGGAACAAGGTCATGGAGGCGTAAGTCTCTCTGAGGATGTCTTGCGCAGATAGCCGCGCGGCGACGAAGTGACGCCCAGGCGCGTGCAGCTCTCATCAATTTCGAAGTCGGCGTTTTCAGCCAGAAAGCCATCGATCGCGATCAGCGGATGGTCATTCTTCCATTCCGCCTTGCCGCGCGGGATATCCGAAACCCAGGCTTGGGCGCCATCCTGAACGATCATGTAGCTGCCAGGGCTGACAAGCTCGGCATAGAGATTCATCTCGGTCCGCACGTGTTCGGCGCTGTGATTGCTATCGAGAATGACCATGATCCGCTTGGCGCCCTGCACGCGCGCCTTCACCGCCGCGACGGTCTCGGGCGCGATGGACGAGCCTTCGATTAACTCCACTCGATGCGCCAGAGGATGTTCCTCGATGGCCTTACGATTATGCGGGCGCACCTCGATATCCACCCCGATCACTCGGCCTTCGCCAAGCAATTGCTGGATAGATGCTGAGAGAATGAGCGAGCCGCCATGGGCGACACCTGTCTCAATCACCAGATCCGGTTTGACTTTCCAAAGCAGTTCCTGGGTTACGACGACATCGTTGGCGAACTGGATGATCGGCCGGCCCAGCCAGGTGGGCTCATACATAACCTTCTGCTCCGCACCGACCTTGAGCAGGAGGCTGTTGAGCAGATCAAAGCCCTCTTTCGAGTAGAGGTCGACCGACAGCTGTTGACCGCCGGCGTCCAACGTCAGCTTTGAGTCCTTCGGCGCGTTTACGTCGTGCATATCCAGGTCTTTCGGTTCTTATGTCCGAGCGGCTCGCTGTCGGTGATTCAGAGTAGCGGTCGGCGGCTGACGCTTCTCTTCAAGGGACAGCGAAAAGAGCCGTTGGGAAGTTGGGATTACAGGTTAGGCAGCGATCAAGAAAGCCCTCCCGCTCCCCTTCCGGAGCCACCCGGCTCAGCAGATAGAGGGCGCGGTAGCAACTGCGCCAGTCCGGGTTCACGGTCGTCACTATTTCCTCAAGCGCGGCGCAGGCTGCTGCGCCCTTTCCCCCGGATATGAGCGATTTCGCTATTTCCAGCTTAATTTTGTCGCGCGGATTGAATTTAATCGCTCCCAGAATGCTTCTCTGCCCCGGAGAAAGATCGAGCCTCTCAAGCCAGCTGCTTTCAAGATCTGTGAACGACTTGGCCTCAGCCGCGATATGTTTCCCCAGCTCTTCCAAGAGTTCTTCCGGAAGATGGGTGCTCACAAATACGGTTTCCTCCTGAAGGGAGTGATCGACATCAAACACCGAGGCGCCTTCTTCGGCGACCGTGATCGATGCGTAGAATGGCCGGTCGTTCAGCGGCATCGCGTTCTTATAGGTGCTGTCCGGAGCTGGCTTGGTGATCTTGCTGTAACCGCAGACATTGAGCGCCATCTCGACCGTCTCGCGCGTGGCGATCTCGACGACGGTGCTCTCACGCGCGGAACCCGGATAGGTCATGGTCTCGTATTTGAAGGCCGAAAGCGCCAACTTGTGGGCTGTGTGCTTGTAAACGACATCCTTCAGTTCCGTGACCTGCTCCAGTTCCTTGGTGATGAACTCGCTGGGCGTCAAAATCGACTCCAGGAAGATGAACCTTGGCTTTGTGCTCGTAAGTTTCTTTATTGCCTCGAAAACCGAAGTGACGTGATGCAGAACGCCAATGCAGATCAGGACGTCGCATTTGTAGCCATCGAGCTCCTC
>CANJOB010000079.1 GCA_947475655.1 Caulobacterales bacterium
GACCTGGGCTTCGCCGGGGGCCAGGCTAGCGGGCGCCTCGGCGCCGGCCTCCTCGGCCTTGCGGGCGATCTCCAATGTCTGTTGGCCGTCGGCGAGCACGGCGCGAGCGGCGGCGATCTGCGATTTGAGGGCGGCGATACGCACCGCCTCCAGCGCAACCTTGCCGGTCAGGGTCAGGTAGGCGGCGTCGGCCCGGCGGGCCTCTTCGTCGATGCGCGCCCGCGCCGCCTCGCGGCCCCGGCGGCCCGAGCCGAAGAGGTCGAGGTCGTAGAGGACGTTGGCGCCGATCTGGTAGAGGGTGATGGTCGGGCTGGCGAAGCCGGAGAAGCCGAACGAGCTGGTGTTGATCCGCTGGCGCGTGATCGCCCCGGTCCCCTCGATCTGCGGCGTGTGCAGGGCGTCGAGCTCGATGTAGTCCTGACGCGCGCTCTCCAGGGTGGCGTCGGCTTCCGCCAGGGTCGGGTTCTGCTTCAGCGCCTGGGCAATCACCGCATCCAGCGCGGGCGAACCGAGCGCGGTCCACCAGGCGCCGGCCGGGCGCTCGGTGGGGGTCAGGGTCGCCACGGTGGAGGGGACGGCGTCGCCGGCCATGGCGTAGCCCTGCACGGTCGGCGGCGCCGGCGGCGTGAAGTCGGGGCCGACCGTGGTCGAGCAGCCGGCCAGAAGCGCGGCCAGGCCGGCGGCGGCGAAGAATCTAGTCGGCGTGGACAACGGGCGTCTCCGTGCGGGATTTGGGTTTGCTCATCAGGAGCAGCATCGGGAACATCGCCAGTGTGACCCAGAACAGCAGGCGGAAGCCATCGACATAGGCGACCATGGCGGCCTGGCGGCTCAGTTCGCCGCTCAGGTTGGCGAGACCCGTCAGGGTGGAAGGATTCATCAGGCCGGGCACGGTGGCGGCGAACACCGGATTGTCCGGCCGGACATACTCGGTCATCGAGGCGCGCATGATGACGCTGTTCTGCACCTGCAGCGCCTGGACGATGGAGATGCCGGCGGCCATGCCCAGGCTGCGGATCAGGGTGTTGACCGCTGAGGCCTCGGCCCGCAGGCGCGGGTTGAGGGTGGCGAAGGCCAGGGCCGTCATCGGCACGAAGATCAGGCCGGTGCCGAAGCCCTGCAGCAGGCCGGAGGTGATGAGCGGCATCGAGGTCATGCTCAGGTCGAAGTGGGTCATCTGCCACAGGGCGGCGGCGTTGAGCGCCAGGCCGGTGGCCAGCAGCAGGCGGATGTCGATCTTGCCGACCAGGCGGCCGACGATGAACATCGACAGGAAGGCGCCGAGCCCGCGCGGCATGCTGACAATGCCGGAGGTGAGCACCGGATAGCCCATCAGCCCCTGCATCATCGGCGGCAGCACCGCCATGGTGGAGAACAGCAAAACCCCGACGAAGAAGCCGAAGATGGTGCAGACCACGAAGTTGCGGTCGGTCGCCAGCTCACGGTCGAAGAACGGGTGATGGGTGGTGGCGGTGTGGATCATGAACACCCACAGCCCCACCGCCGAGGTCACGGCCCAGGCGACGATCTCGGGCGATCCGAACCAGTCCTCGCCCGGGCCGCGGTCGAGCATCATCTGGAAGCAGGCGATGAACAGCGCCAGGGTGCCGAACCCCAGGAAGTCGAACCGCTTGGCGGTCCGCTTCACGTCGGCGGCGATGAAACTCCACACCCCGGCGAAGGCCAGCAGCCCTATCGGCAGGTTGATGTAGAACACCCACCGCCAGCTGAGGTTTTCGGTCAGCAGCCCGCCCAGGAACGGCCCCAGGATCGGCCCCAGGATCGCGCCGGCGCCCCAGATGGCCATGGCCTGGCCATGCATCCGCGGCGGATAGATATCGAGCAGCACCGCCTGCGACAGCGGAATCAAACAGGCGCCGAACAGGCCCTGCAACAGGCGGAACAGCACGATCTCAGCCAGGTTCTCGGCCATGCCGCACAGCATGGAGGCGACGGTGAAGCCGGCGATGGCGATCAGGAAAAGGCGCTTGCGGCCGATGCGGTCCGACACCCAGCCGGTGAGCGGCGTGGCGATGGCCGAGGCGACGATATACGAGGTCAGGATCCAAGTGATCTGGTCCTGCGACGCCGACACCGAGCCCTGCATGTGCGGCAGGGCGACGTTGGCGATGGTGGTGTCCAGCGACTGCATCACCGTTGCCAGCATGATCGACACGGTGATGGCGACGCGGTTGAGGCCGACGCCTTCCTGTGGCTGGGCTGTGGCCGGAACGGCGGTCATTTCGCTAGCCGCGCTCGGGCGCGCTCACATCGACCTTGACGTGGGCGCTGAGGCCGATGCGACCTGCCATTTCCGGCGGCATGCCGTCGAAGGCGATACGCACCGGCAGGCGCTGCACCACCTTGACCCAGTTGCCGGTGGCGTTCTGGGCCGGCAGCGGCGAGAAGGCCGCGCCCGTGCCGGGGCTGAAGCTGGCGACGCGGCCTGCGAACTTGGTCGGGCCGAAGGCGTCGACCTTGATCTCGACCGGCTGGCCGATCTTCATTTCCGCCAGCTGGTCTTCCTTGAAATTGGCCTCGACCCACGGCTTGCCCGACACCAGCCAGAACACCGTCTGCGCCGCGTTGACGTAGGAACCGACCTGCAGCTGCTCGACGCGGGTGACAACCCCGTCGGCCGGGGCGTTGATCACGGTGTCGCCGAGGGAAAGGCCGGCGCGGTGCAGGTCGGCCTGGGCCTGCAGCACAGCCGGATAGCTTTCCGGCGCGTTCGGGCGTCCGCCCAGGTTGGCCAGGGCCACGGCGGCCTGCTGGCGCGCCACGGCCATGTTGGCGCGGGCGCTGTCGACGGCGTGGACCGCGGCGTCGCGGTCCTGGCGGGAAGCGACGCCGGCGGCGACCAGCTTCTCCTGCCGGTCGGCCTCACGCACGGCGAAGTCGAGGGTGGTCTGGGCGGCGCGTAAGGACGCTTGCTGCTGCTGGTAGCTGGCGCTCAGCGCGGTGGCCCGCAGGCGGGCGTCGGCCAGGCGGGCGCGGGCGGCCTCGACGTTGGCGCCGAAGTCTTCGGCCTTGAGGCGGAACAGAAGCTGGCCTTTCTTGACCGGCTGGTTCTCCGTCACCGCCAGTTCGACCACCCGGCCGCCGACGCTGGCGCTGATGGGCAGGCGCGCGGCCTGGACATAGGCGTCGTCGGTGGTTTCGCTGGAAAGGCCCAGGTACCAGGCTCCGGCGACGGCGGCGATGATGACCAAGGGCCCGGCGATCATCAGGGCCACGCGATTGCGGCGAAGCACGCCGCCGCGGGGCGCGTCCCCAGCCGCCAGGTCCGCCTTCGTGTTCGACGCCATAATATCCCGCCTCTCGATCGAAAAAGCCCCCGGACTCGCCCCTCCAAGTCCGCGGACGGAAATAAGATAGGCTGCCTATCTATTCAAGCCCTCAACCTGCGCGATCTGCAAAAAATTGCTGCGGTGCAGCGCCGACGGCCGGAGTTTCCCAAGGAATCCGCATCAAATCGGCCGGAAACGAGCGACGCGGCAAATCGCCTATGGCCGGATGGCGATCGTAATGTCACCTTAGGGATAAGGGGCGATCTTCATTTTTTAACATTCCGGATCGTCCCGTGGCCTACCCCACCGCCGCCCAGCTCGCAGCCGACCTCCTCTACTCCAGTAATTACTGGGGTGGATCGGCCCTGACGTTCAGCTTTCCCGGCGCCGGGGCGACCTGGAGCACCTACGATCCTGGCAGCGAGCCATTCAAGGAATATCAGGGCCTGAGCGCCAGCCAGCAGGCGACCCTGCGGACCGAGTTCGCCGTATGGGACAAGCTGATCGCGCTGTCGCTGACCGAGACATCAGATCCGGGCCAGATTCGCGTCGCCTTCTCCAATATCAAGACCAGCGCCAGCGACCAGACCTGGGGCTATGCCTTCAGCCCGCCGAACAACGGCGGAAGCGCCGGCGCCAAAAACGGCGACGTCTGGATCGATACCGATCACAAGGACTCCAGCTTCACGGCCGGCGCCTACGACTATATGGCGGCGATGCACGAGATCGGCCACGCGCTCGGCCTCAAGCACAGCTTCGAGGGCGATAACAGGCTGCCGGCGGAGTACGACAACTACCGCTATTCCATCATGTCCTACACCTACAATGAGGACAGCCGGCTAGTGACGATCACGCCGAAGGACGGCGGCATCCAGAGCAACAAGACCGGGGTCTATCCCACCACGCCCATGCTGTTCGACGTGGTGGCGATCCAGGCGCGCTACGGCGCCGACACCACCACCGCGACCGGCGACACCACCTACAGCTTCGACCAGTCGAAGCCGACCTTCATGACCATCTACGACGCCGGCGGGACCGACACGATCGACCTGTCGACCCACACCCGCGCCTCCATCATCAACCTGACGCCCGGGACCTACAGCAGCATCGACCAGTACACCGCCGCCCAGCAGGCGGCGGACGCCACGGCGCAGTACCAGTGGGCGGCCAGCTTCATCTCCGCCGCCTACAACGACCCGACCACCTTCACCTGGACCGACAACGTCGCCATCGCCTTCAACACCACCATCGAGAACGTGCGCGCCGGGACCGGGGCCGACAGGATCACCGGCAACGACGCGGCCAACAACATCAGCGGCGGCGCGGGCAACGACACCATCGAAGGCGGCGCGGGCCGCGACTACCTGCGCGGCGACGACGGCAACGATCTGATCACCGGCGGGGCTGACTTCGACGACATCAACGGCAACCGCGGCAACGACAGCGCCTTCGGCGGCGACGGCGACGACTGGGTCGTCGGCGGCCAGGACAACGACGTCCTGGGCGGCGACGCCGGCAACGACATCGTCTACGGCAACCTCGGAAACGACACCGTCGGGGGCGGCGAGGGCAACGACTGGGTGCGCGGCGGTCAAGGCGACGACCTGATCTCCGGCGGCGGCGGCGCCGACTTCATATCCGGCGACCGGGGCAGCGACACCATCTCCGGCGGCGGCGGGGCGGACCGCTTCAACCTGATCACCGGCGCGGGCCTCGACCGGGTGACCGACTTCAACTCCGCCGAGGGCGACCGGGTCAGCATCGAGGGCGCCTTGCCCTACAATCTGAGCTACGTCTCCGGCGACGCGGTCATCGACATCGGCAACGGCGACCAGATGGTCCTGGTGGGCATTTCCAACGCCACCCAGCTCGGAACCTGGATGTTCGTTTAGGCGAACCTGATCAGTACCTTAACGAAGCTGTCGCACGGAACCTTCCTGCTTTTGATAAAAGCAGATCAGAAGGCTCCGATCTATGAAATCTGCGCGACGGCCGTTTGAACCGGTACCCACTTCAAACTGTCGCGCAGTCGTCATGGACTCCCCTTAAGCGCCCCTTGAGCTGGGCTTTTTTTGAGGAGGCTGACATGACCCAAGGCGTGCTCTGCCGTACGGCGTTCATATCCGACATTCACCTGGGGACGCGCGGCTGTCAGGCCGAGTTGCTGCTCGATTTCATCCGCGAGCTGGAGTGCGACACACTCTACCTGATCGGTGACATCATCGACGGCTGGCGGCTCAAGGGTGGCTGGTACTGGCCCCAGGCCCACAACGACGTGGTGCAGAAGATCCTGCGCCTGGGCCGCAAGGGCGTGAAGGTGATCTATGTCCCCGGCAACCACGACGACCGGGTGCGCGAGTTCTGCGGCGTCCACTTCGGCGGGGTGGTGGTGGCTCGCGACGCCATCCACACCACGGCGGACGGCCAGCGGTTTCTGGTCACCCACGGCGACGAATTCGACGGCATCGTCCAGCACGCCAAGTGGCTGGCCTTCCTGGGCGACTGGGCCTACCGCGCCCTGATCCGGGTCAACACCAGCTTCAACAGCGTCCGCCGGCTGTTCGGCCTGGGCTACTGGAGCCTGTCGGCCTTCCTCAAGGTGAAGGTGAAAAACGCGCTGCAGTTCATCGAGGACTTCGAGGTCGCGGTGGCCGACGAGGCCCGCAGGCGCGGCGCCGACGGGGTGATCTGCGGCCACATCCACAAGGCCGAGATGCGCGACATCGGCGGCATCCTTTACGTCAACGACGGCGACTGGGTGGAGAGCTGCACCGCCGTGATCGAGAACATGGACGGTTCGCTGGAAATCATCCATTGGGCCGACCGTATCAAGCAGCGCGCGCCGCTGCAGCGTATGGCGCAGAGTCCGGACGTCCAGCCGGTGGCGGCGTAGCCTCTTACCGCGTGCGCGACGTCATGCCGGCGGCGGCGGCGTCCTCGGCGATCTGGGAGTCCGGCGTCGCCGCGGGCGCGGCGGGACGCCTTGTCGCCGGGGCGGGACTGGGCGCCGGGGCGGGGGCCTGCGGCTGAACCGCGGGCGGCGCCGCCGGGGCGACGGGCGCGGGTGCCGGCGGCGGTGCGGCAGCCTGTGGGGGTGACCCCTGCATGACCGGATCGTTGGCAACCGAAGCGGCCGCGGCCGATGACGGTCCGGACACTCCGCTGACCTCGCTGCTCAGCAACAGCAGGCCGCCCAGGGTTCCAACCACGCCGCACAGGAAGCCGAGCAGGAGCCAGAACAGCGGATGGCCGCCGCCGTCGTCGCTTCGCCGCGCCATCAGGTCCCCTGCCAGTAGCGGACGCGCGCGACGTCCATGTGGATGAACCCGGTCACCGGATAGAGCCCCACCCCGCCGGCGCCCAGTCCGACCGCCGCCGCGTGCAGACGCGGCAGGGGCGTGTCGTCGAGATAGAGGTCCATGGCCTCGCCGCCGGTATGGACGCTGTTTTCCGCCACTTCCCGGCTGCGCGACCGCAGCATGGCGTTGGTGCGCGGCGAGCGGAAGCCCGACACGATCTGGAACGGGCGGTCGTTCTCCACCACCGTCGCCAGGGCGCTGACGGTGTCGAGCAGCTTGACGTCGATCGGCCAGACCTCGCCGGTGCGGAAATCGCGCAGGACCAGGTTGATGGCATCCAGGGCGTCGGGGATGTATTCGCCCGCCTCCCAATAGACCGCGTCGACCCGCTCCGAGGTATGCAGGTTGAACAGGTTGAGCCGCCGCACCGGGCGGCGGTCGGCCGCCGCCAGCAGGTCGCCGATCGGGTCCGCCATCATCTGGCTAGATTGGGCAAGCGTCATCGCCGGCGCGGCGCAGCCGCCCGCGGCAAGACCAAGCATCTGTCGGCGGTCGATCATCGCTTCGATCTCAGAACCAAGCCGGGCCGGGCGTCAAGCAACAGCGCCTCAGACGGGAGAACCGTTAAGCCGCCGCAGCAGGTCGCGATCCCAACCGTAGGGATCGGCGCGGAAGTTCATTTGCCCGTCCGGCCCCTGGTAGGCGGTCCAGTACAGCAGGAACACCGAGACCGGCCGGCTGAGCGGCACGCGCACGGTCTGGCCGCCGGCGATAGTCTGGTCGATGGCTTCCGGCGTCCATACCGGGTCGCCCTCCAGCACCGCGCGGGCCAGGAGCAGCGGCTTTTCCAGACGCACGCAGCCATGGCTGGCCAGGCGGCCGTAGCGCTCGAAGGTGGCCTTGGTCGGGGTATCGTGCAGATAGACGGCGTAGGGATTGTCGAAGTCGAACTTGATCCGCCCCAGGGCGCTCAGCGTCCCGGCCCGCTGCTGCAGCCGGAAGCCGCCGTCGCCGGTGGGGATGTTGATGAAGCCGTTGCGCGCCAGGTAGTCGGCGCCCTTGGGATAGAGCTCCTTGGCGGCGATGCCGGCCGGCACGTTCCACGGCGGGTTGAGCACGATCGAATGCACCACGCTGGTCAGCATCGGCGTCGGGTCGGCGGGCCGCCCGGTCACCGCGCGCATCGACATGGTCGGGTTGTCGCCGCGAAACACGGTCAGCACGGCGGCGGCGATATTGACCTGGATGCGGTCGGCCGGCAGGGCCGCGGGCAACCAGCGCCAGCGCTCCATATTGGCGACGATCTGGCCGACGCGTTCCTCCACCGGGGTGTTGAGGGCCGCCAGGGTGGCGCGGTCGACGATGCCGGTGGGCTCCAGCCCGAACCGCTTCTGCGCCCGCATCACGCCGGCGGTCAGGGAGCGGTCGAAGATGGCGTCCCCGGCGCCCGGAACGGTGCGGTTCTCAGCGGTCAGTCGCGCGCGCAACAGCGGCACGCGGGGATCCTGCACACCCTCCTTCAGCGCCGGTCCGGCCGGAACCACCGGCCAGCCGCCAGCGGCGGCGATGCGGCGATAGGCGGTCAGGCCCTGCTGTAGGGTGGCGTAGCCGGCGTAGGGCGGCTCCAGCCCGTCGAGCCAAGCGGCGAGCTGGTTCTGGCTCAGGGCCGCGCGCAGGTCGGCGGTGGCATTATAAGGCGCGGGCCGCAGGCTCCAGTCCTTGGAGAAGTTGTTGGGCGCCAGACGTCCGGCGCGGACTGCCTGGGCGTAGCGCAGCACGCTGGCCACCAGCATGCGCTGGCCCTCGGCCCGCGGCAGAGGATCGCGCTCGGCCAGGCGCTGGTCCAGGCCGGCGGGCACGTAGGCGGCTGCGTCGAGGCCATGGTCCCCGGCCCCGTCCAACGTCCGCCGCAGCAGGGCGATCTGGTCGGCGCGCAGCGGCAGGGACAGGGGGTCGGACGGGACCACATAGGCGGGATCGTTATAGGCCGGCGCGGCCGTGATCGTAGCCGCCGCGGCGGGGGCCGGCATGCGGATCGGGAAGGCCGGGCGCTGCGCCCAGGCGGGGGCGAGCAGCACCGCGCCGCTGATCGCCAGCACGGCGGCCGTTCCCACCCCAAGACCTATCGCCAGCCGAGACACCGCTGATTCCTCAAACCTCAAGCCCGCCTATCCTACCGGATTAAGCCGCTCTCACCTCACTACAACCGTCCGGCGAAACAACTATGGCGACGCTTCAGGCCCCGACGGCCAGGGCTTGCACCGTCGCCCGGGCGCCGGCCTCGATCCCGGCCCAGTCGCCGGCGGCGACCTGGGCGTCGGAAACCATCCACGAACCGCCGACGCAGAGCACATTATCCAGGGCCAGGTAAGCGGGCGCCGTCTCCAAACTGACTCCCCCGGTGGGACAGAACTTCACCTGCGGAAACGGCCCGGCCAGGGATTTCAGCATCGCCAGCCCGCCCACGGCGGCGGCCGGGAACAGCTTGAAACGATCGTAGCCGGCGGCCAGTCCGTCCATCACGTTCGACGGCGAACTGACGGCGGGCAGGTAGGGGATCGGGCCCTTGGTCCCGGCGGCCAGCAGGGCGGGCGTTGATCCGGGCGAGATGGCGAAGCGGGCGCCGGCCTCGGCCGCCGCACGGAGGTCTTCCGGGTTGAGCACCGTCCCCGCCCCCACCGCGATCTCCGGCGCGTCGCGGGCGATCGCGGCGATGGCGGCCAGGGCGCAGTCGGTGCGCAGCGTGATCTCGATGGCGAGGAGACCCCCGGCTGTCAGGGCGCGGGCCAGGGGCACGGCGTGGGCCACGTCGCGGATCGTGACCACCGGCACCACCGGCGCCAGGGAAAGGAAGTGGTCGATGCCGCTCATCCGGTGTTCCTCAAGCCCGCGGCGATGCCTGCCACGGTCAGTTGCAGGCCCAGGCGTATGGTGTCGTCCTCGGCACCGCCCCGCCGCCTGGACAACAGTTCGAGCTGCAGATGGTTCATCGGGCTGATCACCTGGCGGGCCAGTTCGACGGAATGGGCCAGGACCGGATTGTTGTCGAGCAGCACGGTCCCGCCCCGCGCGCCCAGCGCCAGGGCGATGGCCGCCTCGTGCTCGCGTTTGACCATGTCCATGATCACCCCGGCGGCGGCCTGGTCCGGCGCGAGGGCGGCATAGGACGACGCCAGCGGCATGTCGCTCTGGGCCAGGGCCAGTTCCATGTTCGACAGCAGCACGGCGAAGGGTTCGTGCTCGGCGGCCAGCTCGGCCAGCCGCTTGGGCCCGATGCCGGCCCGTTCGACGCCGCCTGCGAAGCCGTACCAGCCCGGCAGCATGAAGCGCGCCTGCGACCAGGAGAACACCCATGGGATCGCGCGCAGGTCCTCGATCCGGCGGCTGGGGGTGCGGGAGGCCGGGCGGCTGCCGATGTTGAGGTGCACGATCTCGGCGATCGGGGTGGCGGACCAGAAAAAGTCCTCGAAGCCGGGCGTGTCGTAGACCAGAGCGCGGTAGGCGTGGAAGCTGGCGTCGGCGATGGCGTCGAAGCGGTCCTCCAGCTTCTTGATCCGCTCCTGCTTGCGCGGGGCGAAGCTGGCGGTGATCACAGCCGCGGCCAGGGCGTCGAGGTTGCGGCGGGCGGTGGGCTTGTCGCCGTAGCGGCGCGAGATCATCTCGCCCTGTTCGGTCAGGCGCAGCCGCCCCTGCACGGTGCCGGGCGGCTGGGCCAGTACAGCCTCGGCCGCCGGTCCGCCGCCGCGCCCGACCGATCCGCCGCGGCCGTGGAAGATTTGCAGACCCACGCCCATCTGGTCGCAAACCTTGGCCAGGGCGGTGGCCGCCTGGGCCACCCCGCGCCGCGAGGCGACGAAGCCGCCGTCCTTGTTGCTGTCGCTGTAGCCGACCATCACCTCCTGCACGCGGTTGGGCCCGAGCAGGGTGCGGGCCAGGGGCAGGACCAGCCAGGATTTCAGGATCTGCGGCCCGCGATTGAGGTCGTCGATGGTTTCGAACAGCGGCGAGATGCGCACCGCCGCCCGCGGTTCGGCCGCGCCCCACACCAGCCCGACCTGTTTCAGCAGCACCAGAGGCTCGAGCATGTCCGAAAGGCTGGCGCTCTTGGAGACGATGTAGGCGCCCAGCGCCCCCTGGCCGAACATCCCCACCGCCTTGGCCGCCGCCTCCAGTGTGGCCAGCTCGCGCATGGTCTCCTCGCCATAGGTCGTGAAGGGCGAGCGCAGGGGCCGCTGGTGCGACAGCTCCGACAACAGCACCGCGACGCGGGCCTCCTCGTCTAGCCCCAGGTAGTCGAGGCCATCGGCGTTGGCGAAGAGTTCGGCGATGACCCGCTCGTGCACGTCGGCGTTCTGGCGCAGGTCGATCGACAGCAGGTGGAAGCCGAGCGCGGTCGCGGTCTGCACCAGGCTCTTGAGCCGCCCGCCGACCAGCCGCGCGCCGCCGTGATTTTCCAAGGAATCGATCACCGCCTGCAGGTCGGCGATGAAGTCGGCCGGGGCGCCATAGCCCCCCTCCGCCCGTCCGCCGGTAAGCCGTACGCGGGTCGAGGCCAGCCGCGCGCTGATGGCCTGCAGCGCCAGACGGTAGGGCTCATCCCGCCGGTGCGCCGAGGGGTCGGATCGCGCGCCCTCGGCCGCCAGGTCGGCCACGGGGCCTGAGATGACGATGTAGTCGGACGAGATGGCCAGGTCCTGCCACAGGGCGTGCAGTTCGCGCAGATAGTGGTCGAGCAACAGCCTGGCCTGGCTGGTCAGGGCGAGGTTGAGGGTGTCGGCGCCGACGCCCGGATGGCCGTCGCGGTCGCCGCCGAGCCAGGAACCGAGCCGCAGCAGGGGCGGCAATTCGCCTTCCTGTCCAAGACCTTGCGCCGCCAGCTTGACGCCCCAGGTTTGATACAGCTCGATCAGGGCCGGGAGGATCGAGCGGTCGACGATGTCGAGGGCGTTGGAAATCTCGTCCGCGACGGTGATCTTCTCCGGCCGGTGCTGGCGGGTCTTCCAAAGCAGGGCGATCTCGCGGAACAGGTCGGCCTTGAGCCGCGCCTCCTGTTCGCGCGACGGGCTCTGCCGCTGCAGGGCCATCAGGCGGGAAATCTCGGTCTCGCGGTCCACCACGCTGCGCCGGCGCATCTCGCTCGGGTGGGCGGTCAGCACCGGCACCAGGTTCAGTCGTGCCAGCATCTGCGGTGTGACGGCGCCACGCAGGGCGGCGATGGCGGCCGGGAGGGTCTGAGGCGTAGCCTCCTCGATCACGCCGCTGTCCAGTTCGGCGCCGCGCTGGGCCAGGGCGGCGTCCTCGCCGACATTGGCCAGCATCGAACCGCAGGCGAAGGCGCGGGCAAGATATGCGGCCTCGTCGTCGGTCATGTCGACGAACAGGTGGTCGAGCGGTTCGTCGCTCCAGCCGCGCGCCGCCAGACGGGCGCGGTCGATCAGCACCGAGGCGCTCTCGCCGTCGAGATAGCGGATCGCCTCGGTCAGGGTGTCGTGCAGCAGCCGCACGTTGCGGCGGATCTGGTCAGGCGAGACCGGCCCGGGGTTCATGCCCGACCCTAACGCGTAAAGCCGCGCCCGGTCAGGGCGGTCCAGCCGGTGAGCAGCAGAATGGCCAAATCGAAGGCAAATGAGCGCCGTTGCAGGTACTCCTGATCGAAATCAGCCTTCTGAGCCAAGGGCAACTCGTCTCGGCCGTTGATCTGCGCCCAGCCGGTCAGGCCCGGCAGGAGCCCCTGCACCCCGCGCGCGTTGCGCAACGCCACCAGGTCGTCCTGGTTGAACAGGGCCGGGCGCGGGCCGACCAGGCTCATGTCCCCGGCCAGCACGCTCCACAGCTGCGGCAGCTCGTCCAGGCTGTAGCGGCGCAGGACGGCGCCGACGGGGGTCAGCCATTGATCGGGGTCGGTCATCAGGTGGGTGGCGAGCTGGGGCGCGTCGATGCGCATGGTGCGCAGCTTGGGCATCAGGAACAGGCGGTTGTCGCGCCCCACCCGCTTAGACCAGTGAATCGCCGGCCCGCGCGAGGTGGCGACCACCAGGGCGCAGAGCAGCAGCAACGGAACCGCCAGCAGCGCCATGGCGGCGCCGGAAACCAGGATGTCGAAGGCGCGCTTCATCGGCGCGCCGACCCTAGAGCCTTCCAGGTTCAGATGAAATCTGAACCTGATCAGAAGGCTCTAGATTCAAGAGATTAGAGCATGTCGAGGCGGCGAAACCGCGCGCACTTTCGC
>CANJOB010000080.1 GCA_947475655.1 Caulobacterales bacterium
AAGAACCTCGGCCTGATGATGCGCGAGGGCCTGCTGAAGGAGAACATCGACGGCGAGGCCTTGCTGTGGGCGCACCAGCGCCTGGCCATGCGGCCCGAGGAACGGCGCATCCTGATGGTCATCTCCGACGGGGCGCCAGTCGACGACTCCACCCTCTCGGTCAATTCCGGCCACTACCTGGAGCGGCACCTGCGCAGCGTGATCGGCGAGATCGAGACGCGCAGCCCGGTCGAACTCCTGGCCATCGGCATCGGCCACGACGTCACCCGCTACTACCGGCGCGCTGTGACCATCGTCGACGTCGAACAGCTGGGCGGGGTGCTGGTCGAACAGCTGGCCGAGCTATTCGAGGAGGAGCCGCGCTCCTCCAAGCTGGGTCCAGGCAGGCTGCGGCGGTGATCCGCGGTCGGCGGCTCTGGCGCGCCGGCCTGGCCGCCGGGGGCGGCGGCTGCGCCGCCCTGATGCTGGGCCTGTTGTCATACGCCCAGGACATGACACCGAGGCCGCCGCCCACCGCCCTGACCGCCCTGCCGGTCCCGCTCGATCCGGCTCGGCCCGCGCGGACAAGCGCCGGCGCGCTCGACTACGCCGGCGGGCTGGTGCTGAGCGCGGGGGAGAACTCGCGGTTCGGCGGCCTCTCCGGCCTGGCGCTGGGCCCGGACGGCAAGACCGTAACGACGGTCAGCGACGAGGGCCAGACCGCCCGGTTCGAGATCAGCCTGGACCCTCAAGGCCGGCTGACGGGCGCGGACAATCTGATGATGGCCGCCCTGCATGAAGGCGGGGTAGCGCTGGGCCGTATCAAGCAGCGCGGGGACGCAGAGGACATCGCCGCCGCCGGCGGGGTGTTCTACGTCCCGCTCGAGAACGACAACCGCGTGCTGGAGATGGCCGACCCGTTCGACGCGGCGGCGCCGGTGCGGCGCATGGCCCTGCCGGCAGAAGCCTACGGCCTGGAGGAAGGCAAGGGGCTGGAGGCCCTGGCGGCGGCCGATATCGGTGGCCAGACCATGCTGGCCTTCGGGGCCGAGGACGGCCGCATCTGGCTGTGTCCGCCCCAGGCCGGCGACGGCCCGGCCGGCGATTGCCGACGGATCGTGGAGCGGCCACCCGCGCCGCTGTATCGGCTGACCGCCCTGGCGCACCTGGCCGGAAGCGAAGATTTCGTCGCCCTGTACCGGTCCCTCGACCCTCTCCGCGGCTGGCGGGCCAGAGTTCAGCACCTCAGTCCCGGTCCTGGCGGTTACAAGACCATTGCCCTGGCGACGCTGGCCTCGCCGATGACCGTCGATAATATGGAGGGCGTCGCCGTCCTGCCGCTGCCGGACGGCTCGGGCTGGCGGCTCTACCTGCTTTCCGACGACAACTTCCGCGACGTGGAACACACGCTGCTGCTCGCCTTTGACTGGAGACGCCGATGAAACCCGCCAGCGTGCACGACCACCGGGAACGGGCCCGCAGCCGGCTGCCGCGCATACTGTTCGACTACATCGACGGCGCGGCCATGACCGAGACGACGCTGCGCCACAATGTCAGCGACATGGAAGACCTCTGCCTGCGCCAGCGCGTGCTGCGCAACGTCGGCACGCCGGACACCTCGCTGTCACTGTTCGGCCAGGACTGGGCCATGCCGGTGGCCATGGCCCCGATCGGCCTGGCCGGATACTACGCACGCCGCGGCGAAACCCAGGCGGCTCGCGCCGCGAAGGCCGCGTGCATTCCCTTCACCCTCTCCACCGTCTCCCTGTGCGACCTGGAGGAGACGACTAAGGCGGCGGGCGTCCCGCCGTGGTTCCAGCTCTATGTCCTGCGCGACCGGGGTTACCTCGACGCCCTGCTGCAGAAGGCGCGCGACCTGGGCTGCCCGGTGCTGATGTTGACCGTCGACATGCCGGTGGCGGGACGGCGCTGGCGTGACCCGCGCAACGGCCTGGGCGCGGCGGGGACGGCGGCGGCGTTGAAGCGCGCCGTCGATGTGCTGCGCCACCCCGAATGGCTCTGGGATGTGCAGGTCCACGGGGGGCCGCACATCTTCGGCAACTTGGTCGCCGCCCAGCCGGACGCGAAAAACCTGAGCGACTTCTGGACCTGGCTTGGAAACAACTTCGATCCCACCGTGACCTGGGACGACATCGAATGGATCCGCGCCCGCTGGCCGGGCACGCTGCTGATCAAGGGCATCCTCGAGCCGGACGACGCCCGCTCGGCGATCAAGGCCGGGGTCGACGGGATCATCGTCTCCAACCACGGCGGCCGCCAGCTCGACGGCGCCCGCTCGACCATCTCGGCCCTGCCGCGGGTGGCCGAAGCCGTGGCCGGCGCCAAGCCGGTGCTGCTGGACGGGGGAATCAGAAACGGCGCCGATGTGCTGCGCGCCCTGTCGCTGGGGGCGCAGGCCTGCCTGATCGGCCGCGCCTGGGCCTGGGCCCTGGGCGGCGGCGGCCAGGCCGGGGTGTCTTCCATGCTGGAAACCCTGCGCCAGGAGCTGATCGTCTCGATGCAGCTTACCGCCTGCACGCGCCTGTCGGACGCCGGACGCCATCTGATCGACGCATAGATATGGCAAGATCGCTCAGGCCTTAGGCGACTCCTGCCCGCCTCGGGAGCGTTTCGAGGTCTTCCGTCGCCTAAATCTGGTCGGTGTTTAGTTAGCGTTGTTCAGATCAGGCCGATTCGGCTAGGTCTCGATCACAGGCGGAGAACAAGCCGCCACGAGGAACGACTTGGAGGGGGTTTTTCTTTGAAACCCTCACCGGAGACCACCGCAATGACCCGCTTCACCAAACTGACCTTCGCCGCCGCCGCCCTCTCCCTGGGCATGCTTTCCGCCCTTCCCGCCAGCGCCGCCGACGTCGTCGTCAGCCTGAAAGGCAAGAGCGCCGCGGAGATCAAGACCGACATCCGCGCCGCCGCCGAAGTGGTGTGCCGGGATGCCCACGACCACAAGACCCTGCTGGGCGGCTTCATGAGCTGCGTCGACGCCGTCTATGACGACGCGATGCAGCAGATTCCGACCGTCAACTTCCCGGGCGTCTAGAACCGGAGCCTGTAGGCTGAATACGAAAACGGCCCGGAGGCTCTCGCCTCCGGGCCGTCCTGATTCTTGGAGGCTTTTGAAAGCCTTAGGCAGCGGTGCTGGCCGCAGCGGCCTTGGCCTTCGCCTTGAGCTGCTTCTTGATCTTCAGGGCGTTGGCCGAGAGGTCCTCGTCCTTGGCGCCGAGCAGGAAGGGGTCGAGCCCGCCGCGGAAATCGATGGTCCGCAAGGCGGCGTTGGTGATGCGCAGCTTGAACTTCTGGCCCAACGAATCCGAATGCAGGGTCGTCGGCGACAGGGCCGGCAGGAACCGGCGCTTCGACTTGATGTTCGAGTGGCTGACATTATGGCCAACCATCGGACCGACCCCGGTGAGTTCGCAACGGCGCGACATGACCAACAACCTTAGCTGATAGAATACAGGCACGCGAAAGCGGCTTTCGCGCGGGAGCGGCGATATAGGCGAAACCCGCCCTAAAGGTCAAGACACGCCGGCCCGGCCGCCCGATAAGCCCTTCAATCGCCATACAGAGGCCTGCATATAGCTGGGCCCAGGAACGCGTCAGGGACCTTAGCCCTTGAAGACCGGCATGAAGACGATCCCCCTGTTGGGCCCCCTGATGGCGGCCGCCCTGCTGCTGGCTGCGCCCGCCGCCGCCCAGGCCCCTGCCCCGGTGAGCCTCAAGCTCGGCTACGACGGCCGCTTCTATATCAAGGTGCTGGAGATGAGCATCGAGCAGGACGTCGGCCAGGACAGCTTCCGCACCAGCACCCGCATCAACACCTGGGGCTTAGGGGCCGTGATCAAGAAGCTGGACCAGACCGCCAACGCCCAGGGGCGCATCCAGGGCGGGCGGATCACGCCGCTGAGCTTCACCCACCAGAACAACGACGGGAAGCGCAACCGCAAGGTCACCACGACCTGGGGCGGGGGCGATGTGGTCACCAACGCCGCCCCGGCCTATCCCAACCTAGGCGATCCGCCGGCCAGCCGAGCGCAGAAGCTGGCCGCGGCCGATCCCCTGACCCAGCTTGTGCGCATCACCCGCGCCTCCTCGGGCGAGGGGCCCTGCAACGGCGACACTCATTTCTTCGACGGCAAGCAGCTCTACGATTTCGATTTCGCCCGCCCGCGTCCCGGCGGGGACGCGGAACCGCGCGAACAGGGACTGGGCCTAGTCAACCCGATCGTCTGCGACGTGCGCTACCAAGAGGTGGCGGGCTTCCGCAAAAAGCCGCCCGAGGAGCGCCAGCAGGGCCTCAAGGGCGCCATCGCCGCCCGCTTCGCCCAACTGGGCGCCGGCGGCCCATGGATCCTGTCGTCGCTGCGGGCCGAGACCAAGTGGGGCCGGGCCGTGATCGACCTGCGGCGTGTCGCAGCCGGGGAACGCCAAGCCAGCTGATTTGTGCCGGAAAAGCGTTCTTCTACAATATGTTGGGGTGAACAAAGGCCGAATGGACGCGAGTCGCCGATTCGGTCATGCTTTGTTGCTTCGCTGTTCGCCGGCGTCTTAACCCTTATTAAGACCTGTGGCGAAGGGCCTGATTGGTAGGTTTTCCGGGCGGCGGGCGCCCGGTTTTGATTCATCGCCCGCGCTAAACGCCGTTCAGTCAAACCCTGGCTTGCTCCGGTCCGCCAACGGATTCACCATGAACCCCGACCTTGAACCGCAGTGGACCGCCTGATGCAGGACGACATCCTCAAGCTCGCCTATGAGGTGTCTCGCGTCACGGAGGAGAAGGTCGATCTGATCGACACCGTGATGCGCCAGACCACCCTGCTGGCGATCAACGCCCGCATCGAGGCGGCGCGGGCCGGCAACAGCGGCGCGGCCTTCTCTGTCGTGGCCCAGGAAATGGGCGCGGTGGCGCGCGACATCAGCCGCATCGCCCAGGAGCTGCGCGGGGCCATCGCCGGCAACATCGCCAAGCTTGAGGGCGTCGGGGCCGAGCTGCGGCGCGAGTTCCGCGGCGCGCGCTTCACCGACCTGGCCCACAACGCCATCGAGATCGTCGACCGCAACCTGTTCGAACGTTCCTGCGACGTGCGGTGGTGGGCCACCGACAGCGCCGTGGTCGACGCCGCCGCCCACGAGGCCGGCGAGAATATCCTAACCCACGCCAGCGAGCGCCTGGCCACCATCCTGCGCTCCTACACCGTCTATCTCGACCTGTGGGTGGCCGACCGCCACGGGCGGGTGGTGGCGACCGGGCGGCCGCGTTCATACCCCAAGGCCGTCGGGCTGGACGTCTCCAAGACCCCCTGGTTCGAGCACGCCATGGCCTGCCGCAGCGGCGACGACTTCGCCGTCTCCGACATCACCACCAATCCCATACTCGGCGACGCCGCTGTGGCCACCTATTCCACCGCCATCCGCGACGGCGGCCGCACCGATGGAAAATCCATCGGGGCGCTGGGCATCTTCTTCGACTGGACCCCGCAGGCCAGCGCCGTGGTCGGCGGCCTGTCGCTGTCGACCGAGGAGCGGCGCGACTGTCGCGTCATGCTGCTGGACGCCAAGCACCGGGTGATCGCCTCGTCAGACGGCCGGGGCGAACTGACCGACCGCTTCCCGCTGAAGACAGAGGGCCGCACCCAGGGCTGGTACGAGCAGGACGGCCGGCTGGTCGCCTTCGCCCTGACCCCCGGCTATGAGACCTACAGGGGGCTGGGCTGGTACGGGGTTATCGACAGCGCCGTCGAGGCGTCCGCCATGATCCGGGGCGAGGCGCAAAGCGTGGCCACGGCGGTCGGCTTCTAGCACCGACTAGCCCTTGCCTGGGGACGCGACGCGTCCCACCTTTCCCCCATGAGCGACCGACCGACCGGGGCCGCGCCGTCCAGGGTTGTGGCGGTCTTAGGGCCGACCAACACCGGCAAGACCCATTTCGCCGTGGAGCGGATGCTCGCCCACGAGAGCGGTATGATCGGCCTGCCGCTGCGGCTGCTGGCGCGGGAGATCTACGACCGCGTGGTCAAGCTGCGTGGGCAGTCGCGGGTGGCCCTGATCACCGGCGAGGAGAAGATCGTCCCGCCGCGCGCGGTCTATTTCGTCTGCACGGTCGAGGCCATGCCGCTGGGGCGCGACGTCGCCTTCCTGGCGGTGGATGAGATCCAGCTCTGCGCCGACCCCGAGCGCGGCCACATCTTCACCCAGCGGCTGCTGCACGCCCGCGGCAAGGCCGAGACCATGCTGCTGGGGGCGGCGACCATGGCCCCGCTGGTGCGCCGCCTGCTACCCGACGCCGAGATCGTGTTCCGCGAGCGGCTGTCGACCCTGCGCTACGCCGGCTCGAAGAAACTGACCCGTCTGCCCCGCCGAAGCGCCATCGTCGCCTTCTCGGCCGAGGCGGTCTACGCCATCGCCGAACTGATGCGCCGCCAGCGCGGCGGCGCCGCCGTGGTGATGGGCGGCCTTTCCCCCCGCACCCGCAACGCCCAGGTCGCGCTCTACCAGTCCGGCGAGGTGGACTTCCTGGTCGCCACCGACGCCATCGGCATGGGGCTGAACATGGACGTCGACCACGTCGCCTTCGCCGGGCTGCAGAAGTTCGACGGCAAGCGCAGCCGCTGGCTGTACGCGTCCGAAGTGGCCCAGATCGCCGGCCGGGCTGGCCGCTTCACCCGCGATGGGACCTTCGGCACCACCGGCGAGTGCCCGCCGATGGACGAGGACTTGATCGCCGCCGTCGAGAACCACGAATTCGACCCCGTGCGCGCCGCGGAGTGGCGCAACGCGCGGCTGGATTTCACCAACCTGCCCCGGCTGATGGCGTCCCTGGCCGCCCAGCCGGAACGGGACGGCCTGGTCCTGACCTCCGAGAGCCTGGACGAGCGGTCGCTCAAGGCCCTGGCCGCTGAGCCCGAGTTCGCCGGCCGCTGCCGCGACAAGGCGTCCCTGATGCGCCTGTGGGAGGTCTGCCAGACGCCGGACTTTCGAAAAGTCTCGCCCGACGAGCACCTGCGCCTGCTGCGTGACCTGTTCGTGGCCCTGACGACGGGCCGGCGCCGGGTCGGCAGCGACTGGATGGCCTCGCAGTTCTCACCCCTCGACCGCACCGACGGGGAGATCGAGACCCTGTCGGCGCGCCTGGCCTCGGTGCGGACCCTCGCCTACATGGCCAACCACCAGGACTGGCTGGCGGAGGCGCAGGCCTGGCGCGACAAGACCCACGCCCTCGAGGACCGCCTCTCCGACACCCTGCACGAGAAGCTGATGGCGCGGTTCATCGACCGCCGCACCAGCGTGCTGATGCGCCAGCTGGGCATGGGCGAAGAGATCTCCGCCGCCGTGGGCAAGGACGGGGCCGTCAGCGTCGACGGCTACCTTATCGGCCGCCTGCGCGGCATCGCCTTCGCCCCTGAAGGCGGGGGCTCGGCGCTGGAATCCAAGGCCATCCGCGCCGCCGCCGAACGGGCCGTGACGCCGGAGATCGCCCGCCGCCTAGGGGAAATGGCCGCCGCGGACGACACCGCCTTCGCCCTGTCGCCCGGCGGCTTCGTGCTTTGGAACGGCGAGGCGGCCGGTGTGGTGCAGGGCGGCCGGCGCGTGCGGCTGCTGGGCGAGCTTGGCCCCGCCCCGGCGCGTGAGCGGGCCATGCGGCGGCTGGAAGCCTTCGTCGCCAGCGAGGCGCAGCGGCGGCTGGCGCCGATGGAGGGGCTGCGGCAGGCGATTTCCGGCGGGGCCCTGCGCGGCCTGCCCCGGGGCCTGGCGCACCGGCTGGTCGAGGCCGGCGGTGTGATCGACCGCCGCCCGGTGGAGGCCGAGGTCGCGGCCTTGAGCCAGGCCGAGCGCCGGGCCTTGCGGGCCCTGGGCGTGCGGATCGGGGCCTTCAGCCTCTACCTGCCCGGCCTCTTGACCCCCGACGCCATGGGCTGCGCCCTGGTCCTGGCGGGCGACGACTGGCGCCTGCCGCAGGAGGGCGTCGCCCTGCTGTCCGATCCGCCGCCCTCCCCCGCCGCCCTGTCGATCCGGGGCCTGCGCGCCGTCGGCGGCCGCGTGGTCGCCGTCGAGGCGCTGGAGCGGCTAGGGGACGCCTTGCGCGCCGCGCGGCGGCCCGATGGGGCCTCGGCGCCACCGCCGGCCGTGCTGGAGGCCCTGGGCTGGAGCCCAGCGGACCTCGACGCCATCCTGCGCGGCCTGAACTTCATGCCGGTCAAGGGGGAGGAGCCCCCGGCCTGGCGCCTGCGCCGCGTCCGGCCGGGGGCCGCCGCGCCCTTGGTCGACCCCGCCTCCCCCTTCGCCGCCCTGGCCGGTCTGGCCGCGCCGGCGCCCGCCCCGGCGCGCCGCCACCGGGCTGGCCGCAAGACCCGCCGCCGGGCCGCGTCTTGAGCGAGGACGCCGCCAGCGCGGTGCGCGCCGACGTCTGGCTGTGGCGGGCGCGGTTCTTCAAGAGCCGCTCCAGCGCCGCCAAGCTGATCGAGGAAGGCCGGGTGCGGCACGGCCACGGCGGGGCCGAGACCCGGCTGGACAAGCCGGCCCGTCTGGTGCGGCCGGGCGATTCCCTGGTCTTCGCGAGCGGCGGGCGGCTGTTCGCGGTGCGAGTGGCGGCTCTGGGTGCGCGGCGCGGACCGCCAGCCGAGGCGCGCACCCTCTATACCCCCTTGGCGGACAAGGATTTGTGACGCATCGCAGCATCCGATGCGGCCGCGACATCCAAGCCAAGACCCAAGCCTTTATTTCGGCTGATTTTTATGCTATCGGTTCAATTGACGTGAGGAGCATTCGCGCCCGCGTATTGTCGAATAATTGCCGATAGCCGGCGCGCCCTCAAAGTCAGGCGAAGGGTGTCTTAAGCATTTGCCCAATTTGGGACGGTCGAAGGCCTCGTGGTCTGTCATTCCACGGGACGGCGGCCTTTTCTCCCGAATTTGGCGCTTTTGAGCGGCGGCGGTCGGACAGAGACGCAAAAGAAGAGGACTCTGTAATGAGCAAGACTGGTCTGGATTTCGCGGTTGGCGATCATGTGGTCTACCCGGCCCATGGCGTGGGTAGCGTGGTGGGCATCGAGACCCAGAGCGTCGCCGGCTTTAGCCTTGAAGTCTATGTCATCACCTTCGCTCATGAGAAAATGACCCTGCGGGTGCCGACCAAAAAGGCCATCGCGTCTGGCCTGCTTTCGCTGGCCGAAGGCAATGTCGTCTCCCGCGCCCTCACCACCCTCAAGGGCCGCGCCAGGGTGAAGCGCACCATGTGGAGCCGCCGCGCCCAGGAATACGAAGCCAAGATCAACTCCGGCGACCTGATCTCGATCGCCGAGGTGGTGCGGGACCTGCACCGGGCCGAGAACCAGCCGGAACAGTCCTATTCCGAGCGTCAGCTCTATGAATCGGCGCTGGACCGCATGGCCCGCGAAGTGGCGGCCATCGAACAGATCGACCGCGACGCCGCCATCGGCATCCTCAACAAGTCGCTGCAAAAAGCCGCCTAAGGTCCTTTTCCAGGCCGTTCCGCCCCGGCGGGACGGCTAGGGCTCTGGTCCACGGATTTCAGCAGCCCCGCCGCCAAGCGCGGCGCCGCATCATCGTGACCCTTGAGGCCGCCGCCGCGCCGTGTCATTTGCGCCCTGTGCGGCCCGGTAGCTCAGCCGGATAGAGCAGGGCTTTCCTAAAGCCAAGGTCGGGGGTTCGAGTCCCTTCCGGGCCGCCAGCCAACCCCTTTGTTTTATAAGGGTTTTCGGCTCACTCAGAGACCTTTTCGAGCGCTTTCGAGTGGCCGCGAAAAGGGAACAAAGCCGAAAGGTTCGGGACCGATCGGTATGGCAGTCCCGAAATAGTCCCGAGTAAGGTTCCGCGTCCGTTCACGGGAGCGCGCATGCCCACCATCCTCGACAACGAGATCAGCCTGGCGGTCTGCGACGGCGCGGGCTGGTCCGTGTCGGCCAACTGCGAGACCTGCCGCATCCTGGGCGCGATAGACCCGGCCGCCGCCCGCCGCCACGTCCACTACCGCCGGCCGATCGTTCACCTGCTGGCCGACGCTAAGCCGTGGTTCCGCTGTAGCCGCTGCGGCATGGCCTCGGAGATCATCTTCGTGTCCCGGCAGGGTGATGGGCGGCTCGCCAAGCTGACCGCCCCGGCACCCAGACCGACGACCGCTTCTGGCGCATCCCAGCCCTAGCTGTTGGGGATGCGATCAGATTGCAACGGCATTCTCAACCCGAACGACCCGACCACCGACCTCAGCCTGGACGCCCAGCGCTGGCCGCACCCGTCCTTGATAGACGGCGAATTCGACGACCAGCCGGATCGTCTGGATGGGGGGTTTCTGCGCTACGAGGTCGGCGTGACCGAGCGGACGGCCTGAAACGGAAAAGGCCCCCCGGCCGAAGCCAGGGGGCGCTTATCCTTCATTTCGGCCAACCGGACCCGGCGCGGGATAACTACGGCTTCCAGCGCGGCTTAGGCGTGATGGCCTTGTTGTGGGCGTCGACAATGGCGACCACCGCCTCGCGCCGGGTATCACAGACCGCCAGCGCCGCCTCCTCCTGGATGGCGAACCCGGCCAGGTCCCCGATGGTGGACAGGTCGCCCACCTCAGGCCGCTCGCACGCCGCCCTAAGGCTTGCGGGAACGTCGATCGACAGCGGCGGGACGCTGGCGCAGCTTGCCAACAGCATCGCGCACGCGCACCGAGCTTTCCCAGGCCATCCCCCCGGCGTACACCCGCTTTATCGGCGAGCAGTTGCAGGCCCACCTAGCGCTGCGGAGGGCGGCATGAACGAAGCCCTCGCCCTCCCCGGCCTGGGCCCGGCCACCGAGGCCCGGTTTGCGGCCGCCTTTGCGTCCACAGCCATCTTGACCCGCAAGGACGCCGCCGATCTGGTCGGGCTTGACGTGGACACCCTGGCGGCCCTGACTGAGCGCCGGATCGTCCGGTCCGTACCCCGCGGCCTCAAGTCCGAGGGGTACACCGAGCGCGATCTGCGCGCCTATCTGTTGGAAGGAACTGCGGGCGAATGTCGGTCTACAAGCCCAAGAAGAGCCGCCTATGGCAGTATGACTTCTGGATCAAAGGTCGTCGGTATTCTGGATCGACAGGCCAAACGACCCGACGCTCAGCGGAGCGGTTCGAGGAAAACCAGCGCCGGGCGGTAGCCGAGGGCAAGCTGGGCGAGGCCTCGCAACTGACCCTGAACGAGGCGGCTGGCAAGTGGTGGGACGAACACGGCCATCGCCGCGGGGACGCCGACCAGCAGATGGACCGGGTCAAGCGCCTGGTGGCCCTGTTCCCCAAGGACGTCCGCCTGGCCGAGATCACCACGGCGATGGTCTCCGACGCCATCCAGAAGCGCCGGGGGATCACCTTCAAGCGGGGCAAGGACCGCCTGGACGCCGACGGCCGCAGGGTCCGCGCCAAGGAATACGCCGTCAGCAATTCGACCGTGAACCGCGACGTGGTCCAGACCCTTCGCCCGATCCTGCGGAGGGCCAAGCGGATATGGGGGGCCCAGGGCCTGCCGGAGATCGCCTGGGGCGATCTGGCGCTTGAGGGGCCCCGGCCTACCCTGCGCGTCTATTCGGCCCTGGAGCGCGCCGCCTGGACGGCGGAGAACGGCCCGACCGCCGCACTGGCCCTGCGGTTGATCCTGACCTACGGCATGAGGTTCGGGGAACTGTTCTTCCCGCTGCACGCCTTCGAGCCTGAAGGGCCCCGCCTGACCTGGATGAAAGGCCGAAAGAAGGACGTCTGGCACACCGTGCCCCTGCTCCAGCGGGACGCCCAGGAAATCGCCGCCCGTGTCGGCCGGGCCAGGGCCGCCGAGCTGGAGACCATCTGGTACGTCGAGGAGATCGACGCCAAGGGAACGGTGACCCTGGCGCCCCTGACCTACTACGGCCTGCAGCAGCGCCTACGGACCTCCAGCAAGCGCGCGGGCATCCGCCAGGGCCGCGTCATCCACGGCGCCCGCCACCACGCCGGCACCACCGTCCAGCGGACCTACAAGGACGCCAAGGTGACCCAGCGCCTGCTCGGCCACATCGATCCGCGGTCGACCAACGTCTATGTGCACGCGATGGAAGACGACATGCTGGCGGCCCTGGAGATGGTCGACCACCTACAGAATAGTCCCGAACCCAAACCGACCGATCGCAAAAAGCGGAAGGCGAACTGAGGCTTAGCTGACCCGCTCAACGCTTTCCTAAAGCCAAGGTCGGGGGTTCGAGTCCCTTCCGGGCCCCTGCGGACGCCTACTTCGGCCGAGCCCCCGGCATCCTGCGCCAGCGGGCCCACATCAAACGCCAGACCATCCAACATCGGCGCTTGCAACACCGAAAGATCGCCGCCTAAATATCAACCCCAGATGAGGCCATCTCTCCGCTAAATCCGAACCCCAACTGTCTCAAAACATCTGACGACGTACA
>CANJOB010000081.1 GCA_947475655.1 Caulobacterales bacterium
GGAGCGGCGCTTTTCCGAATAGAACTGGTTGCGCAGGATCATGAAGGTCCAGGCCTTCATGTTGGTGCCGATCTGGAAGCTCTCGCGGGCGTCCCAGGCCTTGATCATGGCGTCCTGCGCCAGGTCGTCGGCGGCGGTCGGATCGCCGGTCAGGGTGCGGGCGAAGGCGCGCAGGTGCGGGATCAGCTTGACCAGCTCACCCTGGAAAGTCTTGTCACGCTCGGGCGAGCGAGCCTCGCGCGGGGCGCGGGGCTCGGGCTGGTCGCTCGGGGCGCCCATCAGCGTTCTCCGCCCGGCGGCTTCTGCGAATCGGCGCGGCGCAGGATGTCCAGGAACTCGTCCGGCACGGGCTCGTTTACGACGTCATCGAACATCTGACGAAGCTTCACCCCGATGGCTTGCTGCCGAAGGCGCGCCTCGTCGACTCCGCCCGGTCCTTTGCGACGATCTTCCATGCTGTTCTGTTCAATCATGCTTTTCGGCCAAACGCTACGGCGCCCCGCCGACATGACCTGGCCGGTAAGCCCCGAAGCCTAACGCCCTTTTCGGAACTCGGTTCCCCCGGTGAAGTTAGTTTTCGCTGGGGTGGGCGGAACCTTGTCCGTATGGTTGCGTTGTACGGGCCTGGGGCGTGGCTGGCTGTCGCCAGGCTATTTGCATGCGCAGCCGCCACACCCATTGTTCGCTACGTTTTGATCGGGAGGGGTCATGCGTCTTCTAGCCCAACTTGCGCCGCATCTGCCCTATGTCCGCCGCTACGCGCGCGCCCTCACCGGCGATCAGCGCACCGGCGACCAGTATGTGCGCGTGGCGCTGGAAGCCCTGGCCGCGGGCGAACAGAACCTCGATCCGGGCCTTTCGCCGCGCGTCGCCCTCTATCAGGTGTTCCACGCCATCTGGCTCAACACCGGCGCCAAGCTGGAGCCGGTCACCGACGACGAAGGCCGCGGCCCCGCCGACCGGCTGATGCGCATCGCCCCGCGTTCGCGCCAGGCCTTCCTGCTCACCGCTCTTGAGGGCTTCACCCCATCGGAGGCCGGCCAGATCCTCGGCGCCGACTTCGAGGAGGTCGAACGCCTGATCTCCGAGGCCCAGAGCGAGATCGACGCCGAACTGGCCACCGAGGTGCTGATCATCGAGGACGAGCCGGTGATCGCCGCCGACATCGAGGCGCTGGTGCGCGAACTGGGCCACGAGGTCCTGGAAATCGCCGCCACCCGCACCTAGGCCGTCGACGCCGTGGCCCGCAAGGTGCCCGGCCTGGTCCTGGCCGACATCCAGCTGGCGGACGGCTCTTCCGGCATCGACGCGGTCAAGGACATCCTGGCCAAGTACGACGTGCCGGTGATCTTCATCACCGCCTTCCCCGAGCGCCTGCTGACCGGCGAGCGCCCCGAACCCACCTTCCTGATCACCAAGCCGTTCCAGCCGCAGACGGTGAAGGCGGCGATCGGCCAGGCGCTGTTCTTCCACCCGCGCCGCACGGCCAAGGCCGCTTAGACTCGGCGTCGGAACAGGCCGCAAGGCATCGCGTTCTCCAGGGGAAGCCGCGCAGCGCGGCTTCCCCTTTTGCTTAGGAGACGTCCGATGCTCGGCTATGCGCTCGTATTCCTGATCCTGGCGATCGTCGCCGGCTACCTCGGCTTCGTCGGCCTGGCGGGCCTGGCGGCGACCATCGCCAAGGTGCTGTTCCTGGTGTTCCTGGTGCTGCTGGTGGTCAGCTTCGTCGTCCGCGCCATCAAGGGGCAGTCGGTGGTCTAGCGCCGCGTTCCAGGAGGCCCACAGCAAAACGGCCGCCCCTCGCAGGGCGGCCGTTTCCATTTGAGCTCTGAGGAGCGCTAGCGCGCCGTCGACTGGGTGGCCGATTCCAGCGGCGCGCCCTGTTCGCCGGTCTGCAGCACAGCGCTGGGCGCGGTGTCGCCGCGGACGGCTTCCGCCGCCGTGTCGGCGCGCTGGTTGCCTTCAAGCGCGGCCAGGTCGCCCGAGCGCATGCCCCAGGCGCCCATCAGCACCAGGGCGGCGAGGATGGTGGAGACAATCAGAACCCAAAGCACATGCTTGCCCCAGCGGCCCGATCGGGCGCGGGTGGCGCTGACGACGGGGCCGTGTTCGCTGGCGTCTTGAGCGGCCATGGAAACTCTCCTTTAGGAAACGCAGGCGCGGTCAGCGCGGGAAATAGGCGAACGGGCCCGTGGGGATCGGCGATTCCGCCCCGCCTAAGTCGGCATTAAGAGCGGTCTGGGCGTGGAACTGGTGCAGCACCCCGCCGGAGAACCCGACCGCCAGGGTCACGGCAAGGGCGGCGAACCGCATCCGACGCACCCGGTGGCGCGCGCTAGGGGTGCGATAGAAGACCACGCCGCCGTGCGCTGCTTGATAAGTTTGGATCACCCGAACATCCCTCACGTCCGCGGCGCCGCCCTCGGCCCCGACCAAGGCCTTAACGCGTGTGGCGGGCCGGGTGTTCAAGCCAAGTTTGCTGCTCGGAGTGCGCGGTTCGGGCGCGCCGGCCGGGTGAAAAACCTGCCCGAAAAAATCACCTAAGCCGGGAACGGTTTTTTTCTGGACGTGTTTTATCTCTGCGGAGGCGGCGACGCCCCCCCGACTTGAGACCGGCCACACGCCGGTCTGCCGTCTCCGCACCCCCCCCCCCTAGAACTATTAAGCGGGCAGATTTGCCCGCTTTTTTTTTGTTGCGCGTAATTCCGGGGATTGTAGCGCTAGGTGGCGGGCGCCGCTGACAGGGCCAGCATGACGTCGGCGCGGCGGCGCAGGGGCGCTGCCTCGCCCTGGCGGTTGACCGAGGCCGCCTCGCCGGCGGCGGCGACATCGAAGGCGGCGTTGCGCAGGCCGACGGCCTCGAGGGCCGCTGTCACGGCGGCTGCGCGCGCTTTCGAGAGCTCGAGATTGGCCCCCGGCGCGCCCGGGGCGTCGGCCAGGCCCAGCACCCGCACGCTGTCGACACGGCAGCCGCGCGCCCGGGCGGCGGCGGTGCGCAGCACGGCCTGGGCTTCGCGGGTCACCGCGGACGAGTTCTGTTCGAAATAGAGCGAGACGTTGACCGGCTGGCAGAAGGCCGCCGGCTTCTCGATCGCCGCCCGGCCCGTCGGCCCGCTGGCGCAGGCGGCGGTAAGTCCGGCCAGGGCGGCGACGGCGGCAAATCCAATCCAACGACCCATGATGTCACGGCTCCAGCGGTGTGATGGCGAACTACGGAAAAAGGGCGGCCCGGTCGGGCCGCCCTCCAGACTGTTTCATCTCAACCGGGGCGGCTCAATAGCGCGGGCTGCCGTCTTCCCAGTAGTAACGCGACGAGCGCGGGTCGTAATAGTAGTAGCGGCCGGCGCTTTGATCGTAGGTCTGGCGGCGGTTCAGCTGCTCATCCTGCTGGGCCCCGCGCACCGCGCCGACGCCGGCCCCGAGGGCCGCGCCGATGGCCGCGCCGGTCCCGGCGTCGCCGCTGCCGACGTTGTTGCCGATCACCGCCCCGGCCAGGCCGCCGATCAGGGCGCCGCCGGCGGCGTTGCGTTCGATGTTGCCGGTGGAGGTGCAGGCGGTGGCCAGAACGGCCGCGCCGGCGATCCCGATGAGGGTCTTGATCGTCATGGTGTGCTCCTTTGAGCTCGGTAGAAGAAACTCGTGGACCTTCAACGCCGGGGCCCCCTGGCGGTTCCTCTCAAGCTTGGCGGGAACCCGGCTGCGGCGGCGGTCGTTTCCTGACAGAATAAGGCGCGCGGGCGCGCGCCGATGGAGATTTCGCAACATGCGCACCTGGATCAGGGACCGCACGCCCCGGACGGCTCCGGCCGCGAGCAAGGCCGAGCTGCGCGAGGCCTATCAACGCGGACGGCGCGACGAGCGGGCCCGGCGACGGCGCTCGACCCTGATCATGCTCAGCCTGTCGGTGGCGGCCCTGGCCGGGGCGGGCATGCTGGCGGTCAGCGTCTGGCAGGGATCGTTCAGCGGCGGCGGCGCCGTGGTCGACCAGCAGATCGCCTATGCCGCCGACACCGCCCAGCCGAAACTGCGCGCGGCCGCCGGCGACGCCAGGAAGGTTCTGGTGCGCGCCGGCGACGAAGCCAAGAGCAAGACCCGCAACCTGATCGGCGGCTGATGGCGCCAAAGTCCAATCCGCCGGCGGCCAGCGCTGCGCTGACCAAGGCCGTGCGCCTGCGCCGCGTCTCCGTGGTGGCCAACACCGCTTCCGGCTCGGTCGGCCTCACCGCGCCGCGCACGGTGCGCGCCCTGCTGGAAGAATTCGGTCTCGACCCGCAGATTCACGCCGCCATCCCCGGCGGCGACAGCCTCGGCGACTGCCTGGACAAGGCCTTCGCCGAGAAGCCGGACCTTGTGGTGGTCCTGGCCGGCGACGGCACCGCCCGCGCGGCGGCGGAGCGGGCCGGCATGCACGGACCGCTGATCGCGCCCCTGCCCGGCGGCACCATGAACATGCTGCCCCACGCCATCTACGGCCAGGTCAAGTGGCCGGCGGCCCTGCGGGCCACGCTGCAGGACGGCGAGGTCCGCACCCTGGGCGGCGGGGAGATCGACGGCCACGCCTTTTTCGTCGCCGCCATCCTCGGCTCGCCGGCGCTGTGGGCCGACGCACGCGAGGCGGCGCGGGCGCGGGAGCACAGAAAAGCCCTGTTGCGCGCCGCGCGGGCCCTGCGGCGCGCCTTCTCCGGCCGGCTGCGCTACGACCTCGGCGGCGGCCTGCGCGGCAAGGCCGAGGCGCTGAGCCTGCTCTGTCCGGTGATTTCCGCCGCCCTCGACGATGACGCCCGGGCGCTGGAGGCGGCCGCGATCGACCCGCACGACGCGCGCCAGGCCTTCCGCCTGGCCATGCACGCCATCGCCGATGACTGGCGCAATGACCCGGCGGTCGACGTCGGCCAATGCCGCCACGGCCGGGTCTGGGCCAGCGGCCGCATCCCGGCCATCCTCGACGGGGAGCCGGTGCGGCTTGGGTCGGGGGCCAGGATCACCTACAGGCCGAAGGCCTGCCGGGTGCTGGCGCCGCCCGCGGAGGCCGAGGCCGCGCCCGAAGGCGGGCTGACCAGGCTCTCGCCGCTCCACCTGCTGCGGCGGCCGGCCGTTTGACCCTGCGCATCGCCCACCTGTCGGACATGCATTTCGGCGGCGAGAACACCGCGGCTGTCGCCGCCACGTTCGACCACCTCGTCGCCGACCCGCCGGACCTGACGGTGATCACCGGCGACCTCACCGTCGCCGGCGCCGGCGCCGAGTTCGCGGCCGCGCTGGCCTGGACCCGCAACCTGACCGCCGCCGGGGTTCCGCTGATGCTGGTCCCCGGCAACCACGACACCCCGGAGATGAACGTCCCGCTGCGTCTGGCCGACCCCTGGGGCCGCTGGCGCGCCGCGTTCGGGCGGCCGGACCGCCAAGCCTATGCCGCGCCCGGCCTTCAGGCCGTCGGCTTCAACACCGCGCGGGGCGTGCAGCCGCGCCTGAACTGGTCGAAGGGGGCGGTGGCGCAGCGCCAGGTGCGCGCGGCGGTGGACCGGCTGGCTCAGGGGGCGGCCGGCGCCCTGCGCGTCGCCGCCTGCCATCATCCGCTGGTGGAGCTGCTGGACGGGCCGATGACCGGCCGGGTCTGGGGCGGGCCGGAAGCGGCGCGGCGGCTGGCGGAGGCCCGTGTAGACCTGGTGCTGACCGGGCACATCCACGCCCCGTTCGCCATGCCCTACCCCTTCGGCGACGGCCAGACCCAGGCGGTCGGCGCCGGCACTCTGTCGGTGCGCGAGCGCGGAACGCCGGCGAGCTTCAACATGATCGAGGCCGACGCTCTGGAAATCCGCGTCGGCGTCCTGGCCTGGAACGGCCGCGCCCTGGCGCCGTGGATGAACTGGACGTTTCCCCGCCGGCAGGCGCCAGGCGGCTAGGGTCTCAAGATCTGGAAGCAGGTCGCGAGCGGAAACCCGTCTCGCACCGTTGCTCGACCCGCTCTAGGGCCGTCCGCCGCGCACCAGGTGCATGACCAGGGAGACCAGGAACAGCACCACGAAGACGTAGAACAGCAGCTTGCCGATGCCGATGGCCGCGCCGGCCAGCGATGTGAAGCCCAGCACCCCGGCGATCAGGGCGACGACAAGGAAGATCAGAGCCCAGCGCAGCATGGCGGTATCCCCTCACGGCGCGCACCCTCGCGCCGAAAGGCCTAACGCCGCAGGCGCGGCGGCGTTCCTCGACCGGGACGTTATTTAAGAAGCGGTTTCAGGACCGGGGGCGCCTAGCCCTTGGGCGGGGGCCGGGGCGGCGGGTCGAGGAAGGCCTTGATCAGCAGGGCGATCATCGCCGGATTACGCATTGCGAAGAGGCCCGCGGCCAGGGCGGCGGCGGCGGCGATCAGCGGCCGCTGCTTGGCCATTTCGACGATGCGCCAGACCAGGCTCATGTCCGGCTGGTCGGCGGCGGCGGCGTGATGGACCTTGCCCCTGGCCTTGTTGGCGGCGATCAGACCCGCCAGGGCCACGGTCAGGGCCGCGCCGGCGGCCACCAGCGCCGCAGCGCCCGCGGCGCCGACGTGAGGAACCAGCAGGGCGTAGAGGGCGAAGGCAGCCGCGACCACCGCGACCCCGGCCGCGGCCGCGATCGCGGCGGCCGCCGCCAGCGTCATCAGGGTCTTTTCGAAGATCAACGGCGGTCGTCGGAGCCGCGGGCGGCGGTGGCGAGCAGCACCCCGAGCAGGAGGCCGACGCCCAGGCCGGTCAGGGTGGCGGCCACCGGGCGCTCGCGCACGCGGCCGACCACGTAGCGCTGGGCGTCATCCACATGCTGGCCGGCATTGTCGATATAGGCGCGGCTCTGGGCCCGCACGGTGTCGAGGCCGTCATGAATGTTGCGCTCGACCCGCTGGGTCGCCTCACGCAGGGCGGCGCGTCCCTGGGCCAGCTTGCTGCGCGCCAGCTCCGCGGCTTCGGCGAAGGTGCGCTCGGCGTGGGTGGCGGCGTTCGCGGCGTCGCTGGCGGCGTCGGCGGCTGCGGCTTTAGCCTTCTTGGCTTCAGCCAGGGTGGGGTGCAGTTCGCTCATGATCGATCTCCGAGAACGGGCCACCGCCGCCGCCACAGTGCGGGGCGCTAGGGGCGCTCCGGCTGCAACGCGGAGACATGCCGCGAGTTCCCTTTATACCTGGGGTTCAAGCTTGGCCATGGGTAGCTGTGGCGGATTGTCGCACATCCTCGTCGCCTTGCCCCTAGAGGGGGGCTATGGTGGCGTCCATGAAGCGCCCGCCGGCAAGCGACCCCATGCCAGACAGCCCGACCGAAGCCGGACGGGTGCGGGCTCTGCACGAGCTGCAGGCGCTCGACAGCCCGGCCGATCCCCGCTTCGACCGCATCGTCCGCCTGGCCGCCACCCTGTTCCGCGCCCCGCGCGCCGCGGTGGTGCTGGTCGACCGCGACCGCCTGTTCCTGAAGGCCACTCACGGCATCAGCTCCCGCGAGCACCCCCGCAAGGGCAGCCTGGCCGACATCATGGTCCAGCGCGCCGAGGTGGTGTTCAGCGGCGACATCCAGGCCGACCCCTGCTTCGCCGACGTGCTGCCCGGCCTGCCTCAGGTCGATGTGCGCTTCTTCGCCTGCGCTCCGCTGGTCACGCCGGGCGGCGACGTGGTCGGCCTGCTCAGCCTGGGCGACCCCGAGCCGCATCCGCCCCCGAGCGACGACGACCGCCGCGCCCTCGTCGACCTGGCCGCCCAGGTGATGGAGGAGCTGCTGCGCGACGCGGAGCTGGCCCGCCATGAACGGCGGCTGGACCTGGCCATCGAGGCCGCCGGCCTGGCCGAGTTCGAATGGGAGATCGCCGCCGACCGGCTGGTGCTGGAGCACCGCGGCGCGGCCCTGACCGGCCTGCCCGCCGGCGCCGTGCCGCACGCCCTGACCACCGTCCTGCACGGGCCGGTGGCCGCCGAGGACCGCGAGCGGTTCGCCAGGGCCGTGCGCGCCGCCCTGACCGGGCGCGGCGGGCTGGACATCGAATTCCGCTGGATCCGGCCCGACAGCGGCCGCCCGGTGTGGCTGGCGGCCAAGGCGGTGCGGGTCGAGGACGGGGACCCGCCGATGCAGCGGCTGGTCGGGGTGCTGCAAGATATCACCCAGCGCCGGCAGGAGGAGCAGCGGCGCGAATCCCTGGCCACCGAACTGGACCACCGGGTTAAGAACATGCTGGCGGCCGTGCAGTCGGTCGCCAACCAATCGGCGCGCAAGACCACCTCGCTGGACGCCTTTCTCAAGACCTTCACCGGCCGTCTGAAGGCCATGGCCTCGGCCCACGAACTGCTGACCGCCACCCGTTGGGGCGGCGCCTACCTGAGCGACGTGGTCGCCGCCGAGCTGGGCGGGCTGGCGCCGGGACAGATCTCCTCCAGCGGGCCGGCCCTGTACCTGACCCCCCGGGCCGCCAGCGCCGTGGCCCTGGCCCTGCACGAGCTGGCCGCCGGGGCCCTGCGGCAAGGCGCCCTGTCGACCGAGCACGGGCGGGTCGAGGTGCGCTGGCGTGGCCGCAAGGAGGGCGGTTTCGTGCTCGACTGGTCGGAAACCGGCGGGCCGCCGGCGCCGGCTCACAATCAGGACGGCTTTGGCGCCACCCTGCTGGGCGAGGTCACCGGCCGCGAACTCGAGGGCCGTGTGACGGTGGAGCACCCGCCCAGCGGCGTTCTGGCCCGGCTGGAGGCGGCCGCCTCCGCCCTGGCCGAGGCGCCCGAGGCCCCGGCCGCGCCCGCGATCACCGCGCCGGAGGCCTTTGTCCCCGTGGTGATCGAGAGCGACCCGGGCCGAGTGTCCGGCCTGCGGGTGCTGATCGTCGAGGACAGCCTGCTGCTGGCGCTGGAGCTGGAACAGGGCCTGACCGAGATGGGGGCGGTGGTGGTCGGCTCCGCCGCCGAGGTCGACGAGGCCATGGCCATGATCGACCAGCCGTTCGACTGCGCCGTGCTGGACGCCAACCTCAACGGCGCTTCGGTGATGCCGGTGGCCCAGGCCCTGTACGACATGGGCCGGCCGTTCATCTTCGCCACCGGTTACGCCGACAAGGCCGCCCCGGCCGGGTTCGGCGCTCCGATCGTGCGCAAGCCCTACAACATCGGCCAGATCGCCCGCGCCCTGGCCCAGGTGTGCGGCGAAACCGAACGGCCCAGGGAACGCCGCGCCTGACGCGTACTGGTTCAGTGCTACACTGGAACAGACCTGGTCCCTGAGAGGCGCGCATGCACCGACCCATCCTCATCGCGGCGGCGGCCGCCCTGGTTCTGGCCGGCTGCGGCCCCGCGCCTGGCGAGGGGGAGCAGGCCCTCAAGGCCGCCGGACCGCAGCCGTCGCTGACGGTTGCGGCGGCGGCGCCCGCCGGTCCGGCCACGGCGGAAGGCTTCATCGCCCGCGTCAGCGCCGGAAACGTGTTCGAGATGGAGGCGGGCCAGGCGGCCCTGTCGAAGGCGGCCGACCCGCGGGTGAAGGCCTTCGCCCAGACGATGATCGACGCCCACGCCGCCAGCGCGGCCGACCTGCAGAAGGCCATCGCCGCCAGCGGCCTGGCCGTGATGCCGGTGAAGGCGCAGACCCCGGCGGTGATCAAGCGGCTGGACGAGGTCAACCTCGCCAAGACCGAGGTCTTCGACAAGACCTATCTCCGCACCCAGGTCATCGCCCACGAACAGGCCCTGGAGGTCCTGCGGCGCTACGCCGAGGCGGGCGAGGTGAAGCCCCTGAAGGATTTCGCCGCGAAGGCGGCGCCGGCGGCCGCCGAGCGTCAGGCCATGGCGGAGCGGTTGGCGGCGAGTCTCTAGGCTCTAAGCCGCCGCGGCGGCCTGGGCGACGGCGGCCACGCTGGCGGGGGTGGCGACCAGATGGCGCAGCAGGGCCAGCAGCTCGGGCGAGGCCTCCAGCGCCGGCATGGCTTCGGGCGCGCGGGCCAGCTTCAGCGCCTCGGTCCGCGCCCGGTCCGCCGCGGGGCCCATCGGGGCGGTCTCGCCCGCCGCCATGCGGGCCAGGATTTCGATACGCTTGCCGATCGGGGCGTTGGCGCGGGCCACGGCCTGGGTCAGCTTGGCGTCGGCCTCGGCCATGCCGCCGATCTCGCCCAGCCGCTGCATCAGCGGGCCGGCGTCCTCGGGGACCAGGTGGGCGCGGGTGATACCGCGCTGCAGGCTGGCCAGGCCGGCCAGGCGCAGGGTGACCGCCTCGGCCGTGTCGCGGAATTCCTTCTCGAAGCGCAGGGCCTCGAAGGTCGAGGCCAGCCAGCGCGCGGCCTGGCGCTTGGCCACCCCGCCGGTGACGTTCTCGGCCAGGCGGATCAGGGCTTCCGACTCCAGCCTGGCGCTGCCGCAGCCGTTGGTCAGGCTGTCGACGAAGTCGCTGGCGGTCAGGGCCTTGGAGCGCTCGGAGAAGGCGGCCTTGATGTCGTCCAGCGACAGCACCCGGCCGGCGGTGGCGGTCAGGGCCATGGCCAGCAGCCGCAGGGCCTTGATCTCGGCCTCCGGATCGCCGGGACGCAGCCGGCGCGGGCCGTGCAGCTCGCGCAGCACCCGCTTGGAGATGGCCCCGCGCACGGCGGGGAACTGCGGTCCGTCCAGCCAGTTGGCCAGGCGGGCGGCCGGGCCGGTCAGGGCCGGCAGGGAGGCGGCGAGGTTGGCGTCCAGCGCCAGCAGGGCGTCGACGGCCTCGGCCCCGGCCAGGCGGGTCAGGGCGGTCAGGGACGGGCCGAGCTCCAGCTCCTGGCCCAGCACGTCGCTCAAGGCCGAGCGGGTGGAAATCATCTCGGTCAGGGGCTGTTCGATGATGTGCAGGGCCAGGGCCCGGCTGGGGCCCTGCGGCGCCGCGTCGGCCAGGTCGAGCAGCAGGCCGAGCTTCTCGCCCCAGGTGCGGCCGGAGGCCATGTGGCGGGCGACGCCGAGGCCGATCACATAGGCCTGATCCGGGTCGCCGGCCAGATTATCGCAGATCTTGGCGAACGGCTCCTTGGCGAAGTCGGGCGGCGTCCCGGCCCGGCCGTCTTTCAGCAGGCGGTTGATGGCCCGCTCGCCCAGGGCCTGGAAGTGGCGCACGATTTCGTCGGTGGAGGCGCCTCGCGCCTGGGCTTCCGGCACGGCGACCTTCTGGATGGCGTGCTGCAGCTCGACCCCGGAGGCGTCGAGCTTCTCGACCAGGTCAGGGCGGTGCATCAGTTCGAAGGCGGTCACCGTCTGGCGCGCCAGCCAGGTGTCGAGCAGTTTGCCGATGCGGTCGCGGGCGTGGGCGGTGTAGAGGTCGGCGATCGAGACGCAGAGGGGCTCGAGGTCCTCGACCTGGGCCTTCTTCTTCGGCGGCTCGGCCATGCCCTTGGTCAGGATATTGATGCTGCGGAAGTCGCGCGTCTCGGCGTCGAGGGTTTCCTTGGTCACGCGCACGGCCACGGCGCGCTTCTCCTCCAGGGCTTCTTCGGCCACGGCCAGGGCGCGGACGCGGTCCTCCGTCGCCAGGTCCAGCACCCAGGACGAGTTCGGAGTCTTGCGGATATAGAGTTCGTAGTGGACCTGGTTGTCCATCGTTAGGCTGGCCGGCTCCCCATCCGCTGGTCGCGGAAAAGGCCAGAATGCGGCAAGTGCCTTAAGGCTATGTTCCCGAAGTAATCCTGGGTCGCCTCACTGGCGCCGCAGAGCTGCAATCCATAGTTTCAGCCGCATCGAGCGGAATTAGACGAAAGCGACCATGGCCAAGATCACGCTGGTTGATGACGACGAGAACATCGTGGCCTCCATTTCCCTGGCCCTGGAGAGCCATGGCCACACGGTGAAGGCCTATTTCGACGGGGCTTCTGGCATGGCGGCGATCGAGGCCGATCCCCCGGACCTGGTGATCCTCGACGTGAAGATGCCGCGCCTGGATGGGATGGAGGTGCTGCGCCGCATCCGCGCAGGGGCCGAGATTCCGGTCATCATGCTGACCAGCAAGGACGACGAGATCGACGAGATTCTCGGCTTCAACCTCGGCGCCGACGACTACATCCACAAGCCGTTCAGCCAGAGGCTGCTGCTGGAGCGGGTCAAGGCGGTGCTGCGCCGGGCCGGGATCGACAGCGGCGGCGCGCCCGTCGACGCCGCCGGGGCCGCCGCCAAGGCCATCAAGCGCGGCCGCCTGACCCTGGACCCCGCCCGCCACGACTGCCTGTGGGACAACAAGCCGGTGCGGCTGACCGTCACAGAGTTCCTGCTGCTGCAGTCGCTGGCCAGCCGGCCGGGCTTCGTCAAGAGCCGCGACAACCTGATGGACGCCGCCTACGACGACCAAGTCTATGTCGACGACCGCACCATCGACAGCCACATCAAGCGGATGCGCAAGAAGTTCCGCCA
>CANJOB010000082.1 GCA_947475655.1 Caulobacterales bacterium
AGCCGCTACGGCTATGTGCTGAACCTGCACAGCGGGGCGACGACGATCTGCGGCCCGCTCGACCTGGACATCAGCGTCGGCGACCCGCTCACCCCCAACAAGTGCCTGGTCGACAGCGTGCGCAAACTGACCGTCGCCGAGGTCGCGGCCCTGCCCCCCAGGGACAAGCCCTAGAGCCTGGCCGCCTCGAAGGTGTCGCAGCGGCTCGGATCGCCGCTGTCGTAGCCGACCTTGAACCAGCGCATCCGCTGGGCGCTGGTGCCGTGGGTGAAGCTGTCGGGGGCCACGCGGCCTTGCGTCTTCTGCTGGATGGCGTCGTCGCCGACCGCCGCCGCCGCGCCCAGGCCGTCCTCGATGTCGGCCGGATTGATGGTGATCGCGCCGCTGCTGACCTGGCCGGCGTGGGCGGCCCACACCCCGGCGTAGCAGTCGGCCTGCAGCTCGACCCGCACCTGGCCGCCGCCGTCGCCGACCGCGTTGCGCCCCTGGGCGTTGCGCAGCGAGCCGGTCAGGTTCTGCACATGGTGGCCGACCTCGTGGGCGATCACATAGGCGCGGGCGAACTCGCCCTTGGCGCCGAAGCGGCTCTCCAGCTCGTTCCAGAACGACAGGTCGAGATAGACCCTCTGGTCCTGCGGGCAATAGAACGGCCCCATGGCGCTCTGGCCCAGGCCGCAGCCGGTGCCGGTGGCCTGGTCATAGACGACGATGGCGCGGGGCTGGGCGTAGTTGGGCAGCAGCTGCTTCCACACATCGTCGGTCGATGTGCCGATCACGTCGACGAACTGCGCCGCCTGGTCGGCGGGCGTGCCGCGCGCGCCCTCCTGCTGTTGCGCCTGGCCGCCCTGCACCGCCTCGACGGCGGAAAGGGTCGTGCGCGGGTCGATGCCGAAGACGAAATAGCCCACCGCCGCCAGCACCACGGCGCCGATGCCGCCGCCGCCGATAAGGCCGCCCACGCCCATGCCGCGCCGGTCGTCGATATTGCCGCCGCGGCGGCCGCCTTCCCAGTCCATGAATGCTCCCCTTGCGCCCTAGAGCCTAGTCCAGGGCCGGCTTGACGGCCACGACCCGCGCATTGCTGCGCGCCAAAGCCCGGTCGGTCAGTTCGGCCAGGCGTTCGGCGTCGGCGGTCATCTGATTGGTGATCTTCTCCCCCTGCGCGATCGGCTGCTGGTGGATAGCCTGCTGGCCGAGGATGCGCTGGGTGGCGAGGTCGTTCATCCGCACTTCGGTCTCATAGCGGCTCTGGGCGGCGAAGGCCTGCTGCTGCGCCGCCAGGGCGTCGCGCTGGGCCGCCTCCACCTGCATCTGCAGGGCATTGTAGCGGCCAGGGTCGTCGTAGGGATTTGGCGGATAGAGCTGAGCCTGGGCGGCGCCGGCCGCCGCGAACATCAAGGCCGCTAGGATAAGGGGGCGCATGGTTAGGTCTCCGTCAGCTCCCGTCCCGCCACCTTGAACATATGGGGTTGGCGCAGGTTCCCGTCCAGAGAAGCTTGGGTGTCACCTAACGGCGCAGGTGTTCGCGCACCCCATGCAGCAGCGCCGCGAACAACATCAATGTGATCATCGTCGTCATGGGCGCTTGATGCCGCCGGCCAAGCGTGGCCGCAAACGATCTTACGGCGCCTGTATGTGAGTTCAGCTCACAGGCGCGGGCGGCAGGGCGGCGGCTTCCTCGAGCAGCCAGGCCCGCAGCGCCTGCGTCCCGGGGTGCGGATCGCGCCTGGGCGTGAACAGGGTGACGCGCTCAGGGCCGGCGGGAATGAAGCCCAGCGGCGCGACCAGCCGCCCGCTGAGCACATCCTGCGACACCAGCGGCCAGGAGCCGATCGCCACGCCCAGGCCCGAGGCCGCCGCCTCCAGCATGTAGAAGTGGTGGTCGAACTCGCGCTCGATACTGGCGGGCGGCAAGGTCACGCCGCTGGCGGCCATCCACTCGGCCCAGGCGGGCGGGTGGGTGCGGGCGATCAGGCGCGCCTGTTGCTCCAGCGGCCCCGATCCCGGCGCGGCCACGGGTCCGAAGTGGTGCGGCATCAGGGGGGTGGCGACCTGTCCTTCGCCTGGCGGTGCGGCGGTCAGGCGGATGGCGGCGTCATAGGCGCCGTCGCTGAAATCGACCGCGGCGTGGCTCTCGCTGACCTCGACCTGCACCTGCGGCTGCCGGGCCAGAAAGCCTTTCAGGCGCGGAATCAGCCAGCGCATGGCCAGGGTTCCATTGCAGGAGAGGCGCAGCGGTCGCCCCTGTTTGGCCGCCGCGTCGGGCGGCAGGGCTTCTCGCACAGTCTCGAAGGCGGCGGTAAGGCCCTGGGCCAGCGTCAGGCCGGCGGAGGTGAGTTTGAGCGCATGGCGCGGGCCGGTGACCAGGGCGGCGCCCAGCTGGGCTTCCAGCGCCTTGATCTGGCGGCTGACCGCCCCGTGGGTGACGCACAGCTCCTCGGCGGCGCGGGTCATGCGCCCGTGGCGGGCGAAGGCCTCAAAGGCGGCCAGGGCGCTGAAGGACGGCAGGCGGCGGGTCACCGCCCTTGATTCCACATTCCGGCGGTCAAGTCGCCCAAAGTCGTGCGGTGATAAAATATCTAACTATTTCGGTGGCTTGGCGTTCAAATAGGATGGAGACTTCCTATCTAGGGTCGGACGGGACATCGTGTTTTTAGGAGATAAGGCAATGAAATCACGGCATCTCATTTCCGCGGCCCTGGCCGCCGCCGCCCTCGCCGGCGCCTCGGCCGCCTCCGCGGCGACCACGCCGGAGCGGGATTGCTTCTACAGCCGCAACGTCAACGGCTTCAGCGCGGTTGACGACAGCACTATCAACCTCCGCGTCGGGGTGCGGGACGTCTATCAGCTGAACCTGTTCCAACCGAGCCACGACCTCGACTTCGCCCTCGGCATCGGACTGGAATCGCGCGGCAGCACCTTCATCTGCTCGGGCCTCGACGCCACCCTGATCGTGCCGTCGACCATCGGCCCGCAGCGCTATCCGGTCACCTCGATCCGCAAGCTGAGCGCGAACGAGGTCGCGGCCCTGCCGAAGAAGCAGCGGCCGTAGGCTGAAGTTCCCTGGCGGCGCGCGCTAGATTCGCTCGACCGCCAGGGCCACGCCCTGCCCGACCCCGACGCAGAGGGTGGCGAGGCCATAGCGGCCGCCGGTCTTTTCCAGCTGGTGCACGGCGGTCAGGGCCAGGCGTGCGCCGCTCATGCCGAGCGGATGGCCCAGCGCGATGGCGCCGCCGTTGGGATTGACGTGGTCGGCATCGTCCGCGATGCCCAGCCCCCGCAGCACCGCCACGGCCTGGCTGGCGAAAGCCTCGTTCAGCTCCACCACGTCGAAATCGCTGACCTTCAGGTTCAGCCGTTCCATCAGCTTTTTCACTGCCGGGATCGGGCCGATGCCCATGACCCGCGGCTCCACGCCCGCCGTCGCCATACCCAGGATGCGCGCGCGGGGGGTCAGGCCGTGCCGCTTCGCCGCCGCCTCGGTGGCGATGATCATGGCCGCGGCGCCGTCGTTGAGGCCTGACGCGTTCCCCGCCGTGATCGTGCCCTCGGGGAACACCGTCTTCAGCTTGGCCAGGGCGTCGGCCGTGGTGTCGGGGCGCAGGTGCTCGTCGGCCTCGAACAGGGCGCCGGGCTTGCCCTTGGCGTCCTTGGTCTCCACCGCGACGATCTCCTCGGCGAAGAAGCCGCTCGCCTGGGCGCGGGCCGCGCGCTGCTGGCTGCGCAAGGCGAAGGCATCCTGGTCCTCGCGGCTGACCTGGTGGTCGCGGGCGACGTTCTCGCCGGTCTCCGGCATGGTCTCGACGCCGTACTTGGCCTTGGTCGCCGGATTGATGAAGCGCCAGCCCAGGGTGGTGTCCTCTAATCTGGCGTCGCGGCCGAACGGCGTGCTGGTCTTGCCCATCACGTAAGGCGCCCGCGTCATGGATTCCGCCCCGCCGGCCAGAACGAACTCCAGCTCGCCCGAGCGGATCGCCCGCGCCGCCGTGCCCACCGCGTCGAGGCCGGAGGCGCACAGGCGGTTGACGGTGACGCCCGGCACGTCGGTCGGCAGGCCGGCCAGCAGGGCGACCATGCGGGCGGCGTCGCGGTTGTCCTCGCCGGACTGGTTGGCGGCGCCGAAGAACACGTCCTGCACCGCGGCCCAGTCGACATTGGGGTTGCGCGCCATCAGGGCCTTGATCGGCAGGGCGCCCAGGTCATCGGCGCGGATATAGGAGAGCGAGCCTCCCAGGCGGCCGATGGGGGTGCGGACGGCGTCGCAGATGAAGGCTTCGGTCACGGGGGCTCTCTCTTGTTGCGCTGGTCCGGCCGACCCTATCGGGGCCGCGGGCCGACGACTACATAAGGCAGGCCATGACCCAGACCAAGACCGCGACGCTCTATCGAATGGTGATGGACAAGCACGTCTGTCCCTACGGCCTGAAATCCAAGGCCCTGCTGCGCGGCAAGGGCTACGCGGTCGACGACCGCTGGCTGCGCACCCGCGAGGAGACCGAAGCCTTCAAGGCGCAGCAAGGGGTGGCGACCACGCCCCAGACCTTCATCGACGGGAAGCGGATCGGCGGCTACGACGACCTGCGCCGATTCTTCGGCCTCAAGGTGCGCGACCCCAAGGCCACCACCTACGCCCCGGTCCTGGCCGTGTTCGCCGTCACCGCCCTGATGGCCATGGCGCTGAGCTACGCCTTCCACGGGGCCGTGATCACGCTGCGCGCGGGCGAGTGGTTCATCGGCCTCTCCATGATGGCCCTGGCCATGCTGAAGCTGCAGAACCTCGAGACTTTCTCGACCATGTTCGTGGGCTACGACCTGCTGGCCCGGCGCTGGATCCCCTACGCCAAGATCTATCCGTTCGCGGAGCTGGGCGCCGGGGCGCTGATGGTCGCCGGCGCCCTGACCTGGCTGGCGGCCCCCGTGGCCCTGTTCATCGGCGGCGTTGGCGCGGTGTCCGTGTTCAAGGCGGTCTATGTCGACAAGCGCGAGCTGAAATGCGCCTGCGTCGGCGGCGACAGCAATGTGCCGCTGGGCTTCCTGTCCTTGACCGAGAACCTGATGATGATCGCCATGGCGGCCTGGACGCTGGCCGGGCGCTAAAACGTTGGTGCGGGCGGCCGGGGTCGAACCGGCACTCCTTGCGGAACCGGATTTTGAGTCCGGCGCGTCTACCAATTCCACCACGCCCGCGAAACGTGTGCGGCCGATCTAGCAGGCCTGCCCTGCCCCTCTCAAGGCTTCTTGATCAGCCGGCTGGCCTGGGCGCCGTGGTCGTACCGGGTCTGGCCGCCGTAGATCCTGACCTCGCACAGGATGTCGCCATCCGGGTCGCCGACCCAGATGTAGTTGCGCGACGCCGTCACATTGCGGCCGGCGGGGGATATGCCGTCGAATTCGTCGCCCCAGGGGACGGTTTTGGCCAGGTCGCGCCAATTGAGCGAACAGGCCCGGTCCAGTTCGTCCTGGGCCATGGCCATCAGATCGGGGTCGTGCATGGCGCGCCTTCAAGCCCAGCAATGCGGCGCAAGCGAGACAAGGCGCCGCCGTCCTGCTAGCAAGCGGCGCGGGATTGGGCCAAGGAAACGAACATGCTGCGGCGGCTGTACGATGCGGTTTTGCGGCTGTCGGCCTCGCGCCACGCCCCCACCGCCCTGTTCGCCGTCTCCTTCGCCGAAAGCTCGTTCTTCCCGATTCCGCCGGATGTGATGCTGGCCCCCATGGTGCTGACCCGGCCGGAAAAGGCCTGGCGCTACGCCGCCATCTGCACCGTCGCCTCGGTGCTGGGCGGCATTCTCGGCTACGCCATCGGCTATTTCCTCACCGGTTTCGGCCACTGGCTCCTGAGCCTGATGGGCCACGCCGAGGGGCAGGAAGTGTTCCAGCAGTGGTTCGACCGGTGGGGCCTGTGGGTGATCCTGATCAAGGGCCTGACCCCCATCCCCTACAAGCTGGTGACCATCGCCTCAGGCCTGGCCCAGTTCAGCTTCGTCACCTTCATCATCGCCTCGGTGGCGACCCGCGGCGCGCGTTTCTTCCTGGTCGCCTTCGTGGTCAAGCGCTTCGGCCCGGCCATGCTGCCGATCATCGAAAAGCGCCTGGCCCTGATCGCCGGCCTTGTTGTCGCCGCGGTCGCGGGGCTTCTGATCTGGAGGCATTTCGCATGACGTCCTCCCCGCTCGATCCCGTCCTGACCCGCTGGCCGCTGGCCGCCCTGATCGTCTCGGGCCTGATGCTGGCCATCGCCCATGCGTTCGAGACCTTCGGCGGCCTGGCCCCCTGCACCCTGTGCCTGCGCCAGCGCGAGGTCTACTGGGCCATCATGGCCGTGGCCGCCGCCGTACTGGTGCTGGGGCGTTTTTCCGAAGCCCGCTCGCTCAAGCCCTGGGGCGACGGCCTGATCGGCCTGATGTTCCTGTTCGGCGCCGGCCTGGCCTTCTTCCATGCCGGGGTGGAATGGAAGTGGTGGCCCGGCCCCACGGTCTGCAGCGGCGGCGGCGCGACCGCCAGCGCGGCCGACCTGCTGGCCGCCCTCAACGGCGCCAAGGTGCGCCCCCCCGCCTGCGACGAGGCAGCCTGGGTCTTCGCCGGCCTGTCGATGGCCGGCTGGAACGCGTTGATCTCCCTAAGCCTGGCCGCCGTCTCCGGCCTCGCCGCCTGGCGGATGACCCGGCGATGAGCCGCCCCGCCCCCATTCCTCCCCGCCCCGGCCGCGGCGCGCAGGCGGCGCGCATGGCCGAAATCCTGCGCGTCGACCATGCCGGCGAACTGGCGGCCGTGGCCATCTATCGCGGCCAGCGCGCCGTTATGGCCGCCAACCGCGATCCGGGGATCGCCGAGACCCTGGCCGAGATGGAGGCGCACGAAGCCGCACACCTGGCGCGCTTCGACGAACTTCTGACCCAGCACCAGGTGCGCCCGACCCTGATGGCGCCCGCCTGGCGCCTGGCCGGCTTCGCCCTTGGCGCCGCCACCGCCCTGATGGGCGAGAAGGCCGCCCACGCCTGCACCGAAGCGGTGGAGACGGTGATCGAGGATCACTACGCCCGCCAGATTGAGGAACTGGAGGCTGACCCTTCCGGCCCCGGCGCCGGCCTCACCCCTGAGTTGTCCGCGTTCCGCGACGACGAACTGGCGCACCGGGACGCGGCGATCGAAAAGGGCGCGCTGGAGGCGCCCGGCTATCCGGTGCTGGCGGCGGTGATCCGCGCCGGATGCCGCGCCGCGATCAAGATCAGCGAGAAGATCTAGCCGTTCAGGCGGACTTCTTCAGCTCGGGCTCGGGCGGGCAATCGAGTTCGTCCACCTTGGTCTGGGCCTGCCAGAGCTCGATGGACTCCACGCCTTCCTCGCACAGCTCAGATGCCTGGGCGCGGGCCTCGTCGTCATCCTTGGCGATGATCCATTGCCCCGACTTGATCCGGTGGCGCTGGTCGAGCTGGTAGGCGCGGTAGGTGGTCATCCGGCGGCTCCATAGCTTTGCCTTGGCTTTCAAAATGGGGAACAGCCAAGCCTGCGGTGAAGTTCCCAAATTCGTTAGCGGCGCCCGGCGGCGGGTGCGACCCTGGGACCGTCGACAAGGGGCGGCTTCCGTGAAAGCCTTGAAAGACAATGGACAACCCGGCCGACACCTACGAACGCAAGCTCGTCGCCTGGCTGCGCGAACAGGTGAATCGCGAGCCACCGCCTGAGTCCAACGCCGAACTGACTGAAATCCTCCGCGCCATGGCGGTCTGGCGCTCGCGCCTGATCGCCGGCGCCGTTCTGCGCAACTATGAGTCCAAGGTCCTGAACGGTCCCTTCGCCGGCATGACCTACCTGCACGCCGCCACCGAGGGCGCCCCGGCTGATCGGCTCCTACGAATCCGAGCTGCACCCCTACCTGATGCGGTTCGCGGCGCAGGGTTTCGACTGCGTGATCGATGTCGGCTGCGCCGAGGGCTACTACGCCGTCGGCTTGGCGCGGCTGATGCCCAAGGCGGTCGTCCACGCCCACGACAGCAATCCCGCCGCCCTGGCCGCCTGCCGCGAGATGGCGCAGCGCAACGGCGTCGGCGACCGGGTGCGTACCGGCGGCCTGTTCGACCCGTCCGACTTCCAGGCCTTCGCCGACCGCAAATGCCTGGTGATCGTCGACATCGAGGGCGCGGAGGTCGATGTGCTGCAGCCCGACCTCAGCCCTGGCCTGGCGGCCATGACCCTGATCGTCGAGACGCATGACGTTTACCGCAAAGACGCCTTGAACATCATCCAGGGGCGTTTCGCCGCCACCCACGATATCGTCCGCGTCGACATCGGCGGCAAGACCACGCCCCTGCCGCCCGAGATGATGCGGCAGAGCCACCTCGACCAGCTTCTGGCGGTGTGGGAGTGGCGGCTGCGGCCCACGCCGTGGCTGGTGATGACGCCGAAGGCCGCGCCCTAGAGCGGCTTGCCCATCCGCACCAGCGGCACCCTGACCCCGTCCGCCGGAGCCGAGGCCGTCCGTTCGATCACCTGGTAGCCGCAGCGGCGGTACAGCGGCTCGCCCGCCAGGGTTCCCATCAGTTCCATCGACCGGAAGCCCGCGGCGCGCGCCGCGTCCTCGCACAGCCCGACAATCCTGCGTCCCACGCCCCGGCGCACGAACCGCGGATGGGTGTACATGGCGCGCAGCCGCGCCGGCTGGGTCGCCGGGTTCAGCAGGGCGTCGTCGCGCAAGGCGGCGCTGTGGTCGCCGCCATAGAGGGTGGCGCGCCGGCTCCAGCCGCCGCAGCCTGCCAGGGCGGCGTCAATCTCGACGATGAAATAGGTCCCGTCGGCGACGAGCCGGGTATCGATGCCCATTACCGCGTGGCTGGCGGCCACCTGTTCGGGATTGAGGAAATCGGCCTGCAGCCCGTCGATCGCCGCGTCCATCAGCGCCGACAGGGCCGGAAGGTCGTTCGGCGACGCCAGGCGATGGGTGAGCATACCCTTCGCTAACAGGCGCGGGCGCGAGCGCCTAGAAGCGCGTCCGCACCACCAGGCGGACGTTGCGGCCCGGCATGACAACCTCGTCCTTGTTCAGGGCGGTGGCGTTGCGGATTTCCTCGTCGGCGATGTTGTGGCCCACCAGCAGCACCTCCAGCCCCCGCGCCGCGCCGAACGGCCGCCAGGCGACCTGGGCGTCGAGCGAGACATAGCCGTCTGTGGGAAGGTCGCCGGCGGCGGTGCGGTCCTGTTTGGCGACATTCAGAGCCATGAAGCTGGCGTCGAGCTTTTCGCTGCTCCACGCCAGGCCGCCGCCGGCGCGGCCGGGCTGGATGCGCGGTACGTTTCCCCCGCCGCTGGTGAACCTGGCCCGCACATAGTCGGCCAGGACATTCAGCGACAGCTCACCGCCCAGCGCCCGTCCGATGGGAAAGCCGCCTTTCAGTTCCGCGCCCCAGAAATCCGCGTCGCGCTGGGCGAAGAACAGTTCCTTCAGTTCGCCCGGACCGTTGAACGCGCACACCGCGTCCTCGTCGCAGACCCGGCCGCTCAAGTTCCCGTAGATGTAGTCCTCGAACCGCGCCCGCCAGAGCGAGCCCTCCAGCCGGGCGCCGGCGCCAAAGCGCGCGCGTAGGGTGGCTTCCAGCGAATTGGCCCGCTCGACGCCGAGGTCCGGATCGCCGATCTCGAAGGTGCGCGGGCCATCGTGCGGGCCGGTGGCGAAGAGCTCGGTCTGCGCCGGCGCGCGGGCGGCGCTGGCGGCGGTCAGCCCCAGGCGCAGGGTATCGCTCAGGTCGAAGGCGAAACCGGCCGAGACGCTGACCGGGGTGAAGTCGCGGGTCGCCGAAATGCCGGAGACCGGCGTGCCGGTGATCCTGACCTGCTCCACCCGCGCCGCGCCCTGAAACGCCAGCGGTCCGAACGGCGCCTCGACGAACAGGAATCCGGCCCCGCCGCGGGTGTGGGTCGGCGCCAGATAGTCGGCGCCCTCGCCCAGGGCTTCGAACCGGCGGTCCTGCAGCTGCAAACCCACCGCCGCGCCGGTGAGAGGACCGATGGCGCCCAGCAGGGCTTCGGCGCGGCCGTCCCATTCCTTGTTGTTGAAGGTCGACAGCACATCGCCCGCGCCCAGCTCGATCTCGCTGTGGCTGTAGTCGGCGTAGCCGGAGTCGAGCTCGATCTTCTGCAGCACGCCGTCGAAACGCAGAGTCGCGCCCGCCGCGCCCTTGTCCTGGCGCATGTCGATGTAGGATTGCTCACCCGGAATGCCGTAGCGGGCCTGGTAGTCGGTGTAGGCCGCGCCGACGCGGCTGGGATCGTCGCCGCCAAAGAACACCGAGCCGCCGACCGAATAGCCGCCGCCCTTGAAGAAGGAGTTGGCCTGTTTACCTAGCGGCGTGTCGTAGCTGCTGGCGCGCCGGCCAAACCCGTCGAGGTGGACAGCGACGTCGCCCATGCCGGCGTCGATCAGCACCGCCCCCTCGCCGGTGGCGGCGTTGGTCTCGTAGGCGGCGGAGGCGTCGCCATCGATGCCGCTGACGCGCTTCAGGGGAATGCGGTTGTTGAACGCGTTGACCACCCCGCCGATCGCTTGGCTGCCGTAGCGCAGGGTGGCGGCGCCGCGCACGACCTCGATGTTCTGCGCCGCCAGGGGATCGATCGGCACGCCGTGGTCGGGGCCGACGTCGGAGGCGTCGCCGCTGGAAAGGCCGTTCTCGACGATCTTCACCCGCTGAGCGTCCATACCGCGGATCACCGGCCGGCTGGCGCCGGCGGCGAAGCCGGTGCCAGCCACGCCTGGGGTGTCGCGCAGGGCGTCGGCCAAGCTGGCGCCGCCGTGGCCGAGGATCTCGTCGCGGCGGATCTGCTGCACGATCGTGGCGAACCGGTCGGGATCGCCGGCCAGGGGCGAGGCGGTCACCACCACCCCGCTGACCGCGGTCTGGGCCTGGGCGGCGCCAACCAGGGCGCCCACGGCCACGGCCGTCATCAGGGCCAGCCTGAACATTGAGAGTCTACCCCGTTACGCCTTTTGGGGGCGGACTAGACGGCGGGAGGCCAAGCGGCGCCATGCCGCCGCTTCCCGATATCGTCGGGAAGTTTTCCCTATTTGCGCCGCCGGCCGCTTATGGGCCGCGCCCTGTGATAATCTTAGCCCATGTCGTTGCGCGCACGCGTCGTGGTCCTGATCGGGACGGTCCTGCTGGTCAGCGTGCTGACCGGGGCGCTGGTCGCCGGATTCCAGACACGGCAGGCGCTGAGGGCCGAACTGGAAGCCGGGCTGATGGGCGCGCGTCAGACGGTGGAGGGCTCCTTCGAGGACCTGCCCAACTCCGACCATCAGGACCACGACCTGCGGCAGCTGATCGGCGCCTTCAACGGCAGCCGCCATGTGCAGGCGACCCTGCTGGACGACGCCGGCGGGCAGGTCGCGCGCTCGCAGCTCGAGGCCGCCAACCGCTTCGCGCCGTCCTGGTTCAGGCCCTTGCTCGGTCCTCCACCGCCGGCCGTGACAGTGGATGTGCCGGCTAGCGTAGCTGGTTACCGCGCCATCCTGCTGGAGCCAGTCTCGGAGATCGACATCGCCGTTTCGTGGCGCCAGCTGGTGGCCATAGTCACGGTCCTGACCGGCCTCACCGCGCTCGGCCTTGTGCTGGTCTATCTGGTCATCGGCGCGGCTTTTCGCCCCCTTCGCGTGCTGACCAGCCAGTTCGACCGCATCGGCATGGGCGACTACAGCGGTCGGGTGGCGGAGGACGGGCCGTCGGAGCTGCTGGGGCTGGAACGCGGCTTCAACCGCATGGCGGTCGAACTGGCCGCCACCACCGAGCGCAACCGCCTGCTGACCGAACAGTTGCAGACCCTGCAGGACGAGGAGCGCGCCGAGATCGCCCGCGACCTGCACGACGAATTCGGTCCCCACCTGTTCGCCGTCAACATGGACGCGGAGATGATCGTCCAATTGCACGAGACCGGACGCGGCGGCGCCATCCCGGACCAGGCCCGCTCGATCCAGGGCGCGGTCCGGCACATGCAGCGGCAGGTGCGCGACCTGCTCGGACGCCTGCGCCCGACCCAGGTCACGGAACTGGGCCTGAACGCGGCCGTCGCCGACCTGGTCGATTTCTGGCAGGCCCGGCGCCCGGATATCGCCTTCGACGTCGCCCTGCTCGACGACGAAACCCGCCTGCCGGAGGCCGTCAAGGACGTTGCCTACCGGGTGGTGCAGGAGGCCGCCAACAACGCCGTGCGCCACGGCGACCCGGCGACGATCCACATCCGCCTGGTTTTGGACGGCGGCCGGGCGCTGCGGGTCTCGGTCACGGATGACG
>CANJOB010000083.1 GCA_947475655.1 Caulobacterales bacterium
GATTCCAAAAAACTCTCAATTCAGGCAGCACGGATTCAGGATTAGTTGGAGTCAAACGTCGTTAAGCCGACGTTTTCTACACGCGATTCGCGGAATTCATGGAATTTACTTCTATAGGTTGTGAATCCGACATAGGCGGTTCGCCCGGAAAGCGAGCCCCTGGCAGGGGTCGCGTCCATTCGCGTCCGGATGCGCATGCGGGCCGACAATCTGGCCGAGCAGGGCGGCCACGCCGGCCTTTCGCGGGCTGAAAACCCCTTTGACAACCGCCCCGCCTGACCGCCACCCTCCCGCCGGGCGGCCGTGAAACTCGAAACGCGACTTCAGGGACGGAAATGGCTCAAGCAACGAAGAAGGGTAACGCCATGAAAATCAGAATGATCTCCTCCGCCGTCCTGGCGGCGGCCCTGCTGGCCGGGCCGGCGATGGCCCAGACGCCGCCGGTGGCCGGCGCGCCGGAAAGCACGGCGGCCAAGGCCTTCTACACCTTCCCCGACGCCGCCCCGACCGAGAACATCTGCCAGCAGCCCAACGGCGACATCTATGTGACGATGATGGACACCAAGAAGGTGGTGAAGATCTCGCCCGCCGGCGTGGCCAGCGATTTCGTGCAGGTTCCCGAAGCCCTGTCGGTCATCGGCGTGGCCTGCGGCGACACCGAGATCGCCATCAGTATCTTCACCAAGAACTTCCGCACCCCGGCGGGCGGCCCGGTGTTCACCGACACCGGCACGCACCTGAAATTCTACGACCTGGCCGGCAAGCTCAAAGCCGACGTGGCGGCCCCGGCCGATGTGGCCATCAACGGCTTCGACTATGCCGGCAACGGAACCTACTACGGCGGCGATTCCAACAGCGGCACGGTGTTCAAGATCGACTCCCGCACCCACGCCATCACCCCGTGGTTCCGCGACGCCAGCTTCAACCCAACCCCGCCGAACCAGCTGTTCGGCCTCAACGGCGTGCGGGCCAAGAACGGCTGGGTCTATTTCTCCGGCATCGCCAAGAACGGCCTGTTCAAGGTGAAGATCGGCGCCAACGGCGCGGCCGAGGGCGGCGCCGTGCCGGTGCAGATGGGCCTGCGCATCGACGACTTCGACGTCGCCGACGACGGCTCGGCCTATTTCCCCAACGGCCGCATCCTGTTCAAGGTCGCGCCGAACGGGCTGGTGACGCCGATCGCCGACCCGATCCAGGGCGGCCCCTCGGCCCTGGTCAGCAACGATAACAAGACGGTCTACTGGCCGACCCGCGGCGGCAACGCGGCGCAACGCGTGATGCAGGTCTCTATTCCGTAAAAGAAGCGGGCGGGGCGGCGTGCTTGCCGCCGTCCCGCTTTGCTATTTCGTGATCTCGCTCAGCGCGCGCGGCGACAATATCTCGATCCAGTAGCCGTCCGGATCCTGGATGAAGGCGATGCCCTTCATCCTGCCATCTTCCGGCCGTTTGACGAACGGCACGCCCAAGGTCTCGAACCGGGCGCAGGCGGCATAGACGTCCGGCACGGATATGCCGATATGGCCAAAGCCGCGCGGGTCGGAGTTGCCGTTGTGGTAGCCGGCGAACGCGTCATCGCTCTCCGTGCCCCAGTTGTGGGTCAGTTCGACCAGGGCGGGGCGGCTGAACAGCCAGGCGCGGTCGGCGCCGCCTTCGGGGACGGTCTCGCCCTCGGCCAGATAGCCCATGAAATAGAGCGAAAAGCTCATCTCCGGAAAGTCGAAACGGGTCAGCAGGCTCATGCCCAGCACGTCGCGGTAGAAGGCCACCGACGGTTCCGGGTCCCTGACCCGCAGCATGGTCTGGTTCATCACGAAGCCGCGGGTTTCGGCGGGGGTGGTCATGGGGCGGGTCCTTGGACGTGAGACGTGGTGGATGCGGGATCAGTTTAGTGGGAAGATCACCCCAAAGCCTCGTCATCTTCAAGGATCGCCTCGTGAAACTCCGGCCGCATCTCCTCGCTCTCCTGCTCGCGGCCGCAGGGCCTTCGGCCCATGCCCAGGCCCCACCGGCGCACGAGCGGCTGCTGACCATCGACACCCACCTCGACACCCCGGCAAACTTCGCCCGGCCGGGCTGGGACATCATGCAGCGCCACACTGTGGCGGAGGACGGCTCGCAGGTGGACTATCCGCGCATGGTCGCGGGCGGGCTGGACGGCGGCTTCTTCGCCGTCTTCACGGCCCAGACCCCGCGCACGCCGGAAGGGCGCGCGGCGGCGCGGGACGCGGCTTTGCTGCGCGCCTCGCAGATCCGCGAGATGGTCGCCGCCCACCCGGCGCAGTTCGCCCTGGCCCTCACCGCCGATGACGCGCAGGCGATCGCCGCGTCGGGCAAGCGCTTCGTCTTCATGAGCATGGAGAACGGCGTGCCGTTCGGCCAGGACCTGACCCTAATGAAAACCTTCTATGACCTGGGCGTGCGGATCATGAGCCCGATCCACTTCCTCAACAACGACTTGGGCGATTCCAGCACCGACCCCAAAGGCCCCGAGTGGAATGGCCTCAGCCCAGAGGGCGTGCGCTTCGTCGAACAGGCCAACCGCATGGGCATACTGATCGACCAGTCGCACGCGTCCGACCTGGTGCTGGATCAGATGCTGACCCTTTCCAAGGCGCCGATCATCCTGACTCACTCGGGCTGCAAGGCGATCTACAACCATCCGCGCAACATCGACGACGACCGGCTGCGCGCCCTGGCCAAGGCCGGCGGCGTGATCCAGATCAACGCCTTCAACGCCTATATGATCGACATCCCGCCCAACCCGGAGCGTGACGCGGCGGTGCGCGCCGTGCAGCAGAAGTACGGCCCCAACAACGCCCGCTCGGCCGAGCAGCGCCGTCTCTCCCAGGCGGAGATGAACGCCCTGAACACCCGCTATCCCGTGCCGCGCGCCACCTTCGACGACTTCATGAAGCACATGCTGCATGCCATCCGCATCGCCGGCATCGACCATGTCGGCATCGGCCCCGACTTCGACGGCGGTGGCGGGCTGACAGGCCTGGAGGACGCGGCCGACTATCCCAAGATCACGGCCGCCCTGCTGGCCGCCGGCTATTCCACCGCCGACGTGCAGAAGGTTTGGAGCGGCAACGCCCTGCGCGTGCTGGCCGCGGCCCAGGCGATGCGAGCGCCGGGCTAGCGCATTGACCCGGCCCGCCGGGCGCGACAACCTCCGCATCGACACAGGGGAGAAGGCCGGCATGAGCGGTCCGAAGACGGTTGCGAGGCCCACGCGGCGCTCGGTGCTCTGGAGCGGCGCGGCCGCGGCGGCGGCGACCGCCGCGCAGGCGCAACCCCGGGCGGGCGGAGCGGCCTCCCTCAAGCTGGGTGTCACCCCCAACCCGCGCACCTGGCCAGTGATCAACCGGGAAGCCACCTCGCCGCTGATGGACCTGGCGATCACGGTGCTGAGCCCCAGCGAACTCTTCTTCCGGCAGTTCCGGGACGCTCCATTTGATGCGTCCGAGATGTCGATCTCCGGCCTGATGATCGCGCTTTCCCGCGGCGACCGGCGCTTCATCCCGCTGCCGATCTTCACCACCCGCTACTTCTTCCACACCCTAACCCTGGTGCGGCGCGACGCCGGCATCCGCCAGCCGTCAGACCTGCGCGGAAAGCGGGTCGGGGTGCCCGAGTATCAGATGACCGGGGCGCTGTGGACGCGCGGAACCTTGCAGGACGAATTCGGCGTCGATCCGAAAGAGATCCACTGGTTCCTGGAGCGGCTGCCCAATGCCAGCCAGTCGGGCGCCATGGGCATCAAGCCCCCGGCGGGGACCACCTTCAGCCAGATTCCCGCCGAGAAGAATCTAGGCGACATGATGCTGGGCGGCGAGCTCGACGCGGTGATCATGTATTTCCCCGTCGAGGTCGTGAACACCACCGAACGCAGCACGGCGAACCTGATCGCCGATCCGCGCATCACCACCCTGTTTCCGGACGTGGCCGCCGAGAACGCGCGCTACTTCGCCAAGACAGGCATCCGCCACATCAACCACTGCGCGGTGATTAAGCGCGATGTGTTCGAGCGGCGGCCGGAACTGCGCAAGGCGGTGACCGACCTGTTCGACCGCGCCAACGACATCGCCGATCGCCAGCGCCTGGAGCACATCGACTATCACCGCCAGGCGGGCATGATCGACGACAAGACCAGCGCCGCCCTGGCGCAGCGGTTGGTCTATCATGGGGTGGAGCCCAACCGGCGCACCCTGGAGACCCTGGCGCGATACTCGCTCGCACAGGGCTTCACGCAGCAGCTGGTCGACATCGATAAGTTCTTCTCCATCACCTGAAGGGGCAGTCATGGACGCCAAGCCGAACAATGGCCGCAGGGGCTTTCTGGCGAAGCTGGGCCTCTCGGCCGGCGTCGCGTCCGTCGCCGCCGGCCTGCCGCGCACGGCCGACGCGCAGGCCTCCGCGCGCACGCTGGTGAGCGACCGGGCGGCGATCCGCGAGATCGTCGACGGCTGGATCATCTGGCGTGACGGCGGCCAGTGGGACGAACTGCTGCGCGCCTGGCACCCCGGCGGGACCATGGCCTCGACGCGTTTCGAGGGCACGGCGGAGGGCTTCCTCGAAGACACCAAGCGCGGCTACGCGGCGGGCAGCAAGGCGCGTCACAGTCAGAGCGGCTTCTGGTGCGAGATCGCGGGCGACCGGGCCTTCAGCGTCACCGGCATGTCGATCATGCAGCGTGGCGCGCTTGCGGGGGTGGAGGTCGACGTCACCTGCCTGGGCTTCTTCGTCGATTTCTTTTCCTTCCGCAACGGCCGGTGGGCGATCGACCGGCGCCAGCCCGCCTACGACCGCGACTGGGCCTATCCGGTGGACCCGGCCAAGCCGGCTTATTTCGACCCGGTCAAGCTGGCGGGCTTCCCGGCGCCCTACAAGCACCTGGCCTACATCCAGAACGCCACAGGCCAGTCGATCACCATGAACCTGCCGGAGGCGCGGGGACCGACCTTCGCCGCCCTGATGGCCCAGGCGCACGCCTGGCTGAGGCCGGGCGCGGCCTAGGCCCGCTTTGCCGCTCCAGGAAGCAGACCTGTTCCCGCCGGCTCGCTACCAACGCGGGTGACGGGGGGCTAGGGTAGCTCCGCTACCGGCGGCGACGCGCCGGGCGGGGGAGACGAATGGGTTTGATTTCGTTCAGACAAGGCGGTCCGACGTCCGGCCTGGCCGGCGGCCGCTAGCCCATGCCCTATCCGCTCATCAAGGCGGTGCGCGCCCATGTCGTCCGCGGCGGCGGCGGCGACTACCACGACCAGGGCGCCGACCACTGGATCGACGACCACATCGCCACGCCGATGAGCCGCTACCCCGAGTACCGGCAGAGCCGCCAGAGCTTCGGCATCAATGTGCTCGGCACATTGGTGGTGGAGATCGAGGCCGCCGACGGCACGGTCGGGTTCTCGGTCACCACCGGCGGCGACCCGGCGGCCTATATCGTCGAGCATCATCTCTCCCGCTTCCTCGAAGGGCGCGACCCCGGCGAGATCGAGAAGATCTGGGACCAGATGTATTTCTCGACCCAGTTCTATGGCCGCCGCGGCCTGGTGGTGAACGCCATCTCCGGCGTCGACCTGGCGCTGTGGGATCTGATCGGCAAGCTGCGCGGCGAGCCGGTGTTCGCCATGCTCGGCGGCCAGGTGCGCGACGAGATCGAATTCTATGCCACCGGCCCGCGGCCGGACCTGGCCAAGGCGATGGGTTTCATCGGCGGCAAGATGCCGCTGCGTCACGGTCCGGCGGAGGGCGAGGCCGGCTTGCGCGCCAATATCGCGGCGCTGGCCGACATGCGCCAACGCTGCGGCGACGACTTCTGGCTGATGCTCGACTGCTGGATGGCCCTCGACCTCAACTATGCGGTCCGCCTGGCGCACGCCGCGCACGAACATGGCCTCAAGTGGCTGGAGGAGGCGCTGAGCCCGGACGACTACTGGGGCTACCGCGATCTCAAGCTCTCCGCCCCGCCGGGCATGCTGATCACCACCGGGGAGCATGAGGCGACGCGCTGGGGTTTCCGCATGCTGCTTGAGATGGAATGCTGCGACATCATCCAGCCGGACGTGGGCTGGTGCGGCGGCTTGACCGAACTGATCAAGATATCGGCCCTGGCCGACGCGCGCGGCGTGATGACCATTCCGCACGGGTCCAGCGTCTACAGCTACCACTTCGTCAGCACCCGCCATAACAGCCCGTTCGCCGAGTTCCTGATGATGGCGCCCAAGGGCGATGTGGTCACACCGATGTTCAGCCCACTGCTGATCGGCGAGCCCGTGCCGGTGAACGGCCGGCTCAAACTGGGCGATGCGCCAGGTTTCGGGGTCGAACTCAATCGCGATGGTCTGCATCGGCCGCACGCGCGATGATGATTGTTGGGAGAAGCCTATGACGGGACGTTTCGCGGGCAGGGTGGCGGTGGTCACGGGCGGCGCCTCGGGCGTTGGGCGCGCGGCGGTGGCGCGGATCGTCGCCGAGGGCGGAACGGCGAGTATCTGGGATCTCGATCCCGCCGCGATGAAGGACGCCGCCGCCGAGACCGGCGCGACGGATTTCCAGGCCGTCGACGTTTCCGACAACGCCCAGGTGGAAGCCGCCGCCAAGGCGACGCGCGCGGCGCTGGGGCGCATCGACATCCTGATCAACAGCGCCGGTATCACCGGCGCCACCGTGCCCGTGAAGGATTTCCCAATCGACAGCTGGCTGCAGGTCATCGCCGTCAACCTGACCGGCGCCTTCTTCTGCTGCCGCGTCGTGACGCCGATCATGCTCGAGGGCGGCTACGGCCGGATTGTCAACCTGTCCTCGGTGGCGGGCAAGGAAGGCAACCCCAACGCGTCGGCCTACTCGGCCTCGAAGGCCGGGCTGATCGCCCTGACTCGGTCGCTCGGCAAGGAGCTGGCGCAGAGCGGTGTGCTGGTCAACGCCGTGACGCCGGCGACCTTCAAGAGCCCGATCCTGGCGCAGATGCCGCAGAGCCATATCGACTACATGCTGTCTAAGATCCCGATGGGGCGCTTAGGGGAAGTCGACGAAGTGGCCGCCCTGGTCTGCTGGCTGGCCAGCGAGGAATGCTCCTTCTCCACCGCCGCGGTGTTCGACATCTCCGGCGGCCGGACAACCTACTAGTAAAGCGAGGAGGGGACGTCGCCGATGCAACCTTCCCCAAGCCTCACGCGCATCGTGGCGAGGGTAGGCCGCCGCCTGCTGCCCTTCCTGCTTCTGATGTATGTCCTGGCCTTCCTCGACCGGGCCAACCTTGGGTTCGCCAAGGCCGCCTTCCAGGCCGACACGGGATTGAGCGACGCGGCCTACGCCATGGGCGCCTCGATATTCTTCCTCGGCTACGCCGTGCTGGAGGTGCCGTCGAACCTGCTGCTGCATCGTCTGGGCGCGCGCGTCTGGCTGTCGCGCATCATGGTCAGCTGGGGCTTGATCTCGGCCGGCATGATGTTCGTCCACACCGAGACCGCCTTCTACGTCATGCGCTTGGCTCTGGGCGCCGCCGAGGCCGGCTTCTTCCCCGGCGCGATCCTCTACCTGACCTACTGGTTTCCCGAATTCGCCAGGGGCCGGGCCATGGGGGTGTTCTACTTCGGCGCGCCGATCTCCTTCATCCTCGGCGGGCCGCTGTCGGGGGCGCTGCTGGAATTCGACGGCCTGTCTGGCCTGCAGGGCTGGCAGTGGATGTTCCTGATCGAGGGCCTGCTGGCGGCTGTGGTCGGGCTGGTCGCCTTCCGCTACCTCGACAATCGGCCCGCCGACGCGGGCTGGCTGTCGGCGGACGAGAAGGGCGAGCTTTGCGCCGCGCTGGATGCGGAGGAGGCGGCGCGTGGGAGCCAGGTGACGCACAGCTTCCTGGCATCCTTGCGCAGTCCGCGTCTGTTCCACCTCGCCGTGATCTACGGGCTGATCCAGGCCTCGGTCTATGGCGTGGTGTTTTTCCTGCCGACCCAGGTGGCGGGGCTGATCGGCAAGTCGGTCGGTTTCGAGGTCGGGATCGTCACGGCCATCCCCTGGATATTCGCCATCGCCGCGGCCTATCTGCTGCCGCGCCTGTCGGACGCCACCGGCAAGCGCCGCGCGGTCGCCGCCGTCGCCCTCGCCCTGGCGGGGGTGGGCATCTGGGCCTCGACGACGGCGGCCTCGCCGCCGCTGGCCCTGGCCGCCCTGTGCCTGGCCGCCGCCGGTTTCATCGGCGTACAGCCGGTGTTCTGGTCGCTGCCGTCGCGCGTGCTCAGCGGTGCGGCCGCCGCCGGCGGTTTCGCCGTGATCAATTCCTTCGGCGCACTGGGCGGCTTCATAGCCCCCAACCTGCGCGCCTGGGCCGAAAAGGCCTTCGCTGTGCCCGCAGCCGGGCTACAGGCCCTGGCCGCCCTGACCCTGCTCGGCGCCGTGCTGATCCTGCTGCTTAGGGACCCGTCGTCCGCCGGAGACGAGACGCCATGACCATCGAACGGAAGGTAAGACCATGACCAAGATGAAGCTGCTGGTCGCGGGCCTGGCCATGACCTTGGTCGGTTTCGCCGCGCCGCTGGCGCAGCCCGCCCCGGCCTTCCCCCTGGCCGCCAAGGCCGGCGAGGACAGCCGCGCCCTGACCGGCGCGCCCGCCAGCGCCGTCAACACGGGTCGGTTCGCGCCGGAGACATGGAAATATGGCCCGGCGTTCAACGCGCCGGCCGGGACCAAGATCTGGAACCCGGTCAGGCTGAAGATGATGCAGGGCGGCAAGATTACCGGCGGCACGCTTTTCAGCGCCACCGACCCGTCGACCTACTGCGCCATGGCCAACGCCGGCTACGACTTCATCTGGACAGAGATGCAGCACAGCCAGCAGGACTGGCAGCAGGTGTCGCGGATGTGGCGCACCTGCCCGCACGCGAAGGCCGTGCCCGGGGTGCGCGTGGCCTACGAGGACGAGCGCGAGCTGCAGCACGCGGTCGACGCCGGCGCCCTGGTCATCGTCGTCCCCACCATCGACAGCGTCGAGGAGGCGGTCCGCGCCCGCGACCTGGTCTATTTCCCGCCGCTCGGCCGGCGCTCCAACGGCGGCGGCCAGGCGTTCGACGGGGCGATGTGGGGCGGTGTGCCCGGCGGCTACCGCGCCACCATCAACGACAACATCGTTCTGATTCTGATGATCGAGACCCTGGAGGGGCTGAAGAACGCCGAGGCCATCGCCAAGGTGCCGGGCGTCACCGCCCTGTTCGCCGCCTCAGGGGACCTTAGCAACTTCACCGGCTACGCCCAGGGGACGCCCGACTACGAGCGCGCCATCAACATCGTGCACGACGCGGCGATCAAGGCCGGGGTGCGGCTATGCGGTCCGATCGCCTGGCGCGACCGGGCGGACTTCACCTGCTTCCAGGCGGCCAATGAAATGGTCTCCCTCGCCCGCGGCGTCGCCACCGAACTGGGCCCGCTGGCCAACACCCAGGGCAAGGTTGAAGCCGGCCCGCTGGCGACGGCGCCGTAGATACGTCGGTCGTCCTCAAGGATTCTTCCCCGGCTCAACGCGGAAGGCTGCTCGTTCCCATCAGATGGGCGTCCACAGCCTGGGCGCATTGACGGCCCTCGCGGATCGCCCAGACGATCAGGGACTGACCCCGCCGCATGTCGCCGCAGCTGAACACGCCGGGGACCGAGGTGTGGTAATCGGCGACGCTCGCCTTGACGTTGCCCCGCGCGTCGAGCTCGACGCCGCTTTGCTCCAAAAAGGCGCCTCTGGAGGGGCCGACAAAACCCATCGCCAGCAAGACGAGATCGGCCTTGAGCTCGAATTGCGATTCCGGGATTTCGGAAAAGCCCATTCGGCCGTCGGGCCCGGCGCCCCATTCCAGGCGCACGCACTCAAGGGCCGTGACGCGGCCGTTCTCGCCGATCGCCCGCTTGGTCGCCACAGCGAAGTCGCGCGCGGCGCCCTCTTCCTGCGACGACGACGTCCGCAGCTTCAGCGGCCAGTCAGGCCAGGTCAGCATCTTATTCTCGCGCTCGGGCGGCTGAGGCATGATCTCGAGCTGAGTGACGGACGCGGCGCCTTGGCGGTTGGAGGTGCCAATGCAGTCGCTGCCGGTATCGCCGCCGCCGATGACGATCACATGTTTGCCGGCCGCGGAGATCGTGCCGCCCGGCGCCGCCACGTCTTCGGGGTCGCCGGCGTTGCGTTTATTCTGCTGCGGCAGGAATGTCATGGCGTAGTGGATGCCGTCCAGTTCGCGGCCTGACACTTCCAGATCGCGCGCCGCCTCGGCCCCACCGGCCATCACCAGCACGTCGTAGTCGTCCTGAAGGCGCTGTACCGAAACATTGACGCCGATTTCCATATTGGTGCGGAATATCACGCCCTCGGCTTCCATCTGCGCCACGCGGCGGTCGATGAGGTGCTTCTCCATCTTGAAATCGGGGATGCCGTAGCGGAGCAGGCCGCCGACCCTGTCCGACTTCTCGAACACCGTGGTCGCATGACCGGCGCGGGCGAGCTGTTGGGCGCAGGCAAGCCCGGCGGGCCCTGAGCCTACAACCGCGACCCGCTTACCGGTGCCGCGCGGTGACATCTGCGGCGTTATCCAGCCTTCTTCCCATCCCCTGTCGACGATGGCGCATTCGATGGACTTGATGGTCACCGGGGCGTCGATGATGTTCAGCGTGCAGGACGCCTCGCACGGGGCCGGACAGACGCGGCCGGTGAACTCGGGGAAGTTGTTGGTGGAGTGCAGGTTCTCCAGCGCCGTCTTCCACTGGCCGCGATGGACCAGGGTGTTGAAGTCGGGGATCTGGTTGTTGACGGGACAGCCGTTGTGGCAAAACGGAATGCCGCAATCCATGCAACGCGCGGCCTGTGCGTTCAGCCCATCCTCTGGCAGAGGCCGGACGAATTCTTTCCAATGGTGAAGGCGGTCCTGCGGCTTTTCATAGCCGCGATCCTGCCGGTCGATTTCCAGAAAGCCGGTGGGTTTGCCCATGGGTTACTCTCTATTCGGCGGCTACGGCGGCGGCCAGGCTTTCGGCGGCCCGTTCAGTCAGCGCCTGGCGGTAGTCCTTGGGCATGACTTTCATGAAGGCGGGGAGGGAGGCCTCCCAGTTGTCCAGAATTTCGCGCGCGCGCTCGCTGCCGGTGTAGAGCAGGTGGCGCTCCACAAGGATGCGCAGTCGCTCGGCGTCGAACTTCAGCATGTCGCCCATGCCGTTGTTCTCGACGGAGACCGAGCGCTGGCTGGGTCGCCCGGGTTCATCGTCGCTGGCCGGCGCGATCTCTTCAAGATCGACCATGGCGGCGTTGCAGAGCGAGGTGAAGCGTCCGCTGGGATCGTAGACATAGGCGATGCCGCCCGACATGCCCGCCGCGAAGTTGCGGCCGGTGTCGCCCAGCACCACCACCACCCCGCCCGTCATGTATTCGCAGCCGTGGTCGCCGGTGCCTTCGACCACCGCGACCGCGCCGGAATTGCGGACGGCGAAGCGCTCGCCGGCCACGCCCTGGAAATAGGCCTCACCGGCAATGGCGCCATAAAGCACCGTGTTGCCGACGATGATGTTCTTCGTGGCGTCGCGGCGGGACTCCTTGGGCTGCCGCACCACGATCCTGCCGCCCGACAGGCCCTTGCCGACATAGTCGTTGCCGTCGCCGATCAGTTCGAGGCTGACGCCCCGGGCGGCGAAGGCGCCGAAGCTCTGGCCGGCCTCGCCGTGGAAGGTGAGCGAGATGGTGTCCTCCGGCAGACCCGCGTGCCCGTAGGCGCGGGCCACCTCGCCCGAGAGCATGGCGCCGACGGTGCGGTTGATGTTGCGGATCGGATATTCGCCGCGCATCGGCGTGCGCTTGGCCAAGGCGTCCCTGGCGTCGGCGATCAGGGTGTTGTCCAGGGCCTTGCCCAGGCCATGGTCCTGCCGGTCCATATTCCAGAGCCCCTTCTGGCCCTCAGGACGCACCGCGTGCAGTAGTTTGGAGAGGTCCACCCCGCCGGCCTTCCAGTGATCGACGGCCTCGCGCATGTCGAGGCGTTCCACCTGGCCGATCATCTCACGCATGGTCTTGAACCCGAGCAGGGCCATGATCTCGCGCAGCTCCTCGGCGACGAAGAAGAAGTAGTTGATGACGTGCTCGGGCTGGCCGACGAAGCGTCCCCGCAGGATCGGGTCCTGGGTGGCCACGCCGACCGGGCAGGTGTTGAGGTGGCACTTGCGCATCATGATGCAGCC
>CANJOB010000084.1 GCA_947475655.1 Caulobacterales bacterium
CAACCCTACCGAAGACCGTTGATGACCACCGCTTCGCCGCTCGCTCGCTACAGCGCCTTGTGAGAGGCGCGCTACGCGAGCGGCGAAGCTACCGCCAAGGAGCTACACCACCACCCGGGACACGACCGGATGTCGACGAGCGTAGTCGCGCGAACGCAGGCGAAAGGAAACGCGAACATGCGTGCACCGCACGTATATTAATATATTGTTTTTATTGATCTATCCGTCCAGTCCGTCATGGGCGCGATGGAAAATGTGTGCGGCGGCTTGTTCACGGCCGCGCTGTTTAAGCGAAAACCGTCGGCGGGACGAGCGCGCTGATAAAACTTACCGCCTTGTGTCGGAACGCGCCGCGGCCGAACGTCCTTGGGGCTGTTGCAACCAAAAAATAGGGAGGCCCCTATGGCCTATGTCGACGGTTTTGTCCTGCCCGTGTCCAAGGCGCGGCTCGATGAATACAAGAAGCTGGCCCAGCTGGCCCGCACGGTCTGGATGGAATACGGCGCCCTCAACAGCGTCGAGTGCATCGGCGATGACGTGCCCCATGGCGAACTGACCTCCTTCCCGCGCTCGGTGCAGCTGGAGAATGACGAGGTCGTGGTGTTTTCCTGGATCGTCTACGAATCGCGCGAGGCGCGCGACGAGATCAACGCCAAGGTCATGGCCGATCCGCGCATGGTCGGCGACATCAACGACATGCCGTTCAACGCCAAACGCATGATCTTCGGCGGCTTCGTCCCATTCCTGGGCCTTTGACCACGGCGGCTTGCGGCGGGCGCGGCCTTCCTATTCTATTACCCCAGGGCGTCATTCGAGCGCCAAGGGGAAACGATATGACTCAAGACCGTCGCAGTGTGATCAAGGGCCTGGGGCTCGGCGCCGGCGCCGCCGTTCTGGCCGCCGGGGCTCAAGCCCAGGCGCAGGCCCCGCGCGGCATGCCGACCAATCAGCGGCCTCTGAAGGGCATCGACATCACCAACATCGTCACGGCCACCGGCCTGGGCCTGGGGGTGAAGACCGCGCGCGGGGTGCTGGACGTCGCCGCCGTAGAGCGCGACCGTAAGATCGGCTTGCCGACCAAGGCCATCGACGTGATCAATGGCCGCGGCAACCTGGAGGCGCTCGGCCTGCTGCTGGCGAACGGCGCCGCCGCCGCCCCAGCCAACCGCCTCATCCCCGAGGCCCAGGTGCGGTTCGGCAACATCGTCGAGAACCCCGGCAAGATCATCTGCGTCGGCCTCAACTACGCCGCCCACGCCGCCGAGGGGGGCAGCCCGCCGCCCAAGGAGCCGATCCTGTTCAACAAGTTCAACACGGCGTTGAACCACCACAACGGCACCATCGAGATCAGCAAGGAAACCACCGTTCCGCCCAAATGGGATTACGAGGCCGAGCTGGTGCTGATCATGGGCAAGACCGGCCGCAATATCCCGGAGGCCACGGCGCTCGACTGGGTCTACGGCTACGCCAGCGGCAACGACTTCACCAACCGCGACCTGCAGCGCCGCTCGGCGCAGTGGATGCTGGGCAAGACCCAGGACAAGTCCGGCCCGTTCGGCCCCTGGCTGGTCAGCGCCGACCAGGTGGACGTCAACAACCTGGACATGAAAATGATCGTCAATGGCGAAGTCCGCCAGGACACCAACACCCGCCTGATGATCTTCAACTGCGCCCAGATCATCGCATATGCCTCGAAGGCCTTCACCCTGGAAGCGGGCGACGTGATCTTCACCGGCACCTGCGAAGGCGTGATCAACGGCTATCCGGCCGACAAGCAAGTCTGGCTCAAGCCGGGCGACAAGATGGTCACCCAGATCGAGAAGATCGGCGACCTGCACGTCACCCTCACCTGATGCCCTCTGGGGCCCGCCGAACGCGGCGGGTCCTTAAGGCGTTGGCTTGAGGCATGGATAGCGAAGTTGATATCGTCATCGTCGGCGCGGGCGCGGCTGGTCTGGCCGCCGCTTCCCGGCTCGCCTCGTCCCCTGTTTCGCATCTGGTGCTGGAGGCGCGTCACCGCGTCGGCGGACGGGCGCACACGGTCGGCGCCGGCGGACATGCTCTGGACCTCGGCTGCGGCTGGCTGCACTCCGCCCTGACCAATCCGTTCAGCCAAGTGGCGGAGCGGTTGGGGTTCGAAATCGACAAATCCCCGCCGCACTGGGTCCACCAGGCCGGGGACCAGAATTTCAGCGCCAGCGATCAGGCCGCCTTCCGCCGCGACCTCAACGCACTGGAGAACAGGATCGGCGCGGCGGCGGCGATGGGCGAGGACATCGCCGCGGCGGCCCTGCTCGACCCCGCCGGGGTCTGGAACCCGCTGCTGGACGCCTTCAGCAGCTTCTACAACGGCGCCGAGTTCGATCAGATCTCCACCGTCGACTACGACGCCTACGAGGACGGCGAGGTGAACTGGCGCCTGACCGCCGGCTACGGCGCCCTCATCACCGCGTTCGGCGCCGACGCCCCGGTACGGCTGGAGACCGCGGTGACGCGCATCGACCACTCGGGCCCGCGTCTGCGTATCCATACCCCGCGCGGCGAGCTGTCGGCCCGCGCCGTCATCGTCACCGTCCCCACCGACCTGATCGCCGGCGAAGCCATCGCTTTCACCCCCGCCCTGCCCGCCGTGCTGGAGGCCGCCGCCGCCCTGCCGCTGGGGCTGGCCAACAAGGTATTCCTCGGCCTGGACGAACCGCAGGCCTTCGCGGTGGGAAGCCACCTGTTCGGCGACCCGTCCCGCACCGAGACCGGCAGCTACGCTATGCGGCCGATGGGCCGGCCGATGATCGAAGGCTACCTGGGCGGCCGCAACGCCCGCGAGCTAGAGCGCGAGGGCAGCGGAGCCGCCTCCGCCTTCGCCGTCGAGGAACTGGTCGCCCTGCTCGGCTCGGATTTCCGCTCCAAGCTGCATCCGCTGGCGGAGACCCTGTGGGGGTCAGACCCCTGGGCGCGCGGGTCCTATTCCCATGCGGCGCCTGGGCGCGCGGCCATGCGCGCGATGCTGGCGCAACCGGTCGAACAGCGTATCGTATTCGCGGGCGAGGCCTGTTCGCCTCATGACTTTTCCACCGCCCACGGCGCCGCGCAGAGCGGGTCCGCCGCGGCCGACCTCGCCCTGGCCTTCCTGGCCGCCATACCGTAGCGGAGCCTTCGATCACCCGTGGACGTTAGACCTGGCATGGATATGCAGAGACACCACGCCCACAAGGCTTGGCGCGCGGCCGACCGCATCCGGCGGCTGTCCGACCGGCTGATCGGCATAGGTCCGTTCGGGATCGGCCTGGACGGGGTGCTCGCCTGGGTGCCGGGGGTCGGACCTTTCTATAGCGTGGCCGCCGGGGGGCTGTTGTTGTTCTTCGGTCTTCGCGGCGGGGCTAACCCCGCCACCCTGGCCAAGATGGCCGCCTTCCTGGCGGCGGACACCGCCACATCCGCCGTGCCGGTGGTGGGCTGGGCGGCGGATACCTTCTTTCCCGGGCACTTGATGGCGGCCGGTGCGTTGCAGAAGGACATCGAGGCCCGCCACGGCCTGCCCGCCGAAGTGGCCGCCCTGCGCCGCAAGAAACGACCGCCGAACGGTCGCGTCCGCAAGCGGGGCCTGCCGCTTAAGGCCTGACACCCCGCCGCAAACCGCGTATGATCGCGGCTACAAAAGTCCCGGGAGGCGGCGTCTTGTTTACGCAAACCCAGAGTTCGGCGGTGGAGGTTCCCTCGCCAAAGGTTCTGCCCGTGGTGACGGGCCTGATCATTGCCATCGCGGTGATCGGCTTCCTGCTGGGATTGAAGGCCGGCGACCGCGGCGGCTCCGCCGCCGTCGGCGCACTATCATCGTCCGACGCCGCCGCCCTGGCGGGCGCGCCGAACGCCGCCCCGATCATTCTCAACCCGATTGAGACCGCGCCACCGCCACCGCCGCCGCCGGTGGAATAGGAAGAGGTGGCCGAGGCCGCACCCGTGCCGATCACCGTGGCGCCGCCCCCACTGGTGGTCGCGCCGCCGGTCTCCGCCCCGGCGGCCGCGCCGGAAGCCGCGCCGCCGCCCGCGGCTCAGGCTGAAGCGATCTACTAGCCCGAAGGTTGGCTACTCGGCCGGGGCGGCGTGCCCCTGACCTTCGCTTTCCGTGTATTCCTCGATCCGCTTCGCCATCCAGTCCGGCGACTTGGTGAAGCGCGCCAGCAGGTCATAGAATACCGGCACCACGAACAGCGTCAGCAGGGTGGCGAAGATCGAGCCGGTGAAGATCACCACGCCGATGGTGTTGCGGCTGCCCGAACCCGGACCGGCCCAGAAGATCAGCGGCAGGGAGCCGCAGGCGGCGGACACCGAGGTCATGACGATCGGGCGCAGGCGCAGGCCGGCCGCCTCGATGATGGCTTCGCGCACCTCGAGCCCGCGGTCACGCAGCTGGTTGGCGAATTCCACGATCAGGATGCCGTTCTTCGCCGCCACCCCGATCAGGATGATCAGGCCGATCTCGCTGTAGGTGTTGATCGACGAGCCCGCCACCAGCAGGCCGAAAAGTCCACCCAGGGCCGCCAGCGGCACGGTGAGCATGATGACCGCCGGGTGGATCCAGCTTTCGAACTGCGCCGCCAGCACCAGGAACACCAGCAGCAGCGCCATGCCGAACGCCAGGTAAATGCTGTTCGACGCGTCTAGCAGGTCTTTGGCCGCCCCGCCCCAGGCGACGACGACATTGCCGGGGTTCTTGGCCGCCTCGGCCTTCAGGAAGTCGACGGCGTCCTTGACCGTGTAGCCGGGGACCATGCTGGTGCTCAGAGTGATGGCGCGCAACCGGTCGACGCGGCGGCGTTCTGGCGTGTCGCCGCGGGTCTCGGTCTTGACCACGCTGGCCAGAGGGATCAGCTCGCCGTTGCGGGCGCGGACGTACAGGTTGTTGATGTCGTTGTCGACCTGGCGACGGTCGAGTTCGGTCTGCAGGATGACGTCGTATTCCAACCCGCCCTTGACGTAGGTGGTGCTGCGCACCGAGCCCATCATGGTCTGCAGGGCGGTGCCGACAGTGCGCACCGGCACGCCCATGGAAGCGGCCTTTTCGCGGTCGATGTCGACCAGCACCCGCGGCGAGGTCGGCTCATAGTTCAGCCGCACGCGCGTCATGTTCGGATTGTTCAGCGCGGCCTGATAGATCGGCTGCAGCCAGCGCAGGATGGCGTCGTAGTCGTCGCCCTCGGCGATGAATTCGACGTTGTCACCGCCGCCGCCGCCCGGCCCGCGCTGGAACGGGCTGCGCACATTGCTGATGACCCGGGCACCGGTGATCGAGGAGGTTGCGCGGGTGATCTCGGCGGAGATCTCGTTGGAGTCCCTGTCGCGTTTGTTCCAGGGCACAAGATTGAGGCCGCCGTTGCCGCTGTTGAATGACCCGCCGCCGCCGAAGCCGGGCACGCCGAGGAAGTAGCTCTCCGCCACCCCGTCAGCGACATACTTCTGCAGCAGAGGCTCGAGCTGGCTGACGACGCCCAGGGTGTAGTCGTAGCCGGCGCCTTCCGGCGCCGCGACCATGACGTTGACCTGGCCGCGGTCCTCTTTCGGGACCAGCTCCTGCGGCAGCGACACGAACAATAGGCCGGCGGTGGCGGCCAAGAAGAGCACGCCGGCGCCGATCACCGGGGCGGTGAAGCGCCCGCCCAGGATCGCATGCAGCGAATGCTGATAGGAGCCGCGCAGGCTGGTGACGGCGGCCGACACATTGCGCGCCAGCCAGCCCTCGTCCTTGGACTGGCGCAGCAGCTTGCTGGCCAGCATTGGCGAGAGGCTCAGGGCCATCAGGGCCGAGGCTGCCACGGCGGAGGCGATGGTCACCGCCAGTTCGACAAACAAGCGCCCGATGTAGCCGGGCAGGAACATCAGCGGCGCGAACACCGAGATCAGCACGACGGTGGTGGCGACGACGGCGAAGAACACCTCCTGCGCCCCGCGCTCGGCGGCCACCGGGGCCGGCTCGCCCTCATCCACCCGCCGCTGGATATTTTCCACCACGACGATGGCGTCGTCGACGACCAGGCCGATCGACAGCACCAGGGCCAGCAGGGTCAGCAGATTGAGCGAGAATCCGAGCGGGGCCAGCACGGTGAAGCTGGCCAGGATGCAGATCGGCGCGACGATGGTCGGGATGATCGCCGCGCGCAGGGTGCCAAGGAAGATGTAGTTCACCAGCCCGACCAGGAACAGCGAGATGCCCATTGTGATCCACACCTCGTGGATCGCGTCGGAGGTGAAGGTCGAGTTGTCGGTGAGGATCGTCAGGGTGGTGCCCTTGGGCAGGCCCTCATTGATCGTCATCAGCGTCTCGCGGACGTTCTTGGAGATTTCCAGGTCGTTGGCGATCGACTGCCGCGTCAGCTGGATCGAGATCTGGTCCTGGCCGTTGGAGCGGAAGTACTTGCGGCGCTCGTCGACACCCTCTTCGACCCGGGCGACGTCGCTCAGGCGGGTGACGTAGGCGGAGGTTCCCACCGCGCCCGAACCACTCGACGTGCTCTGGGCCCCGGTGGTGCTGATCGGCAGGTTGGCGAATTCAGCGGCGGTTGAATATTTGCGCTTCACCCGCACCGTGAAGTCGGTGGACGAGGACTCCAGCGTCCCCGCCGGCAGTTCCAGATTCTCCGCCGCCAGCGAGTTATTGATGTCGTCGACGGTGATGCCGCGCGCGGCCATGGCGTCCGGATTGAGCCAGATGCGCATGGCGTAGATCTGCGCGCCGTTCATCCGCACCTCGGCCACACCGGGTGTGGTGGACAGGCGTTCGATCAGGTTGCGGGTGGCGTAGTCGGCCAGTTCGCGCCGGTCCATGCTGGTCGAGCGTAGGCTGAGGATCAGGATCGGCTGCGCGTCGGCGTCGGCCTTGATGACCTGCGGCGGATCGGTCTGCAGCGGCAGGTTGGCGGCGACGCGGGACACCGCGTCGCGCACGTCATTGGCGGCCTCTTCCAGGTTACGGTCGAGGGTGAAGGTGATGTTGATCTGCGAGCGGCCGTCGCGGCTGTTCGAATTGACCCGGTCGATGCCCTGGATGCCGCTGACCTGGCGTTCGATCACCTGGGTGATGCGCTGCTCGACCACCTCGGCCGAGGCGCCGCGGTAGGTGGTGGCGATCGTCACCTGGGGCGGGTCGACGCTGGGCAGTTCGCGGATCGGCAGCGACAGGAAGGCCGCCAGGCCGATCACGCAGATGATGATGGCGCCGACCGCCGCGAAGACCGGCCTGCGGACGCAGAAGCTTGAAAGACTCATCCTCGCGTCTCCTGGGCGGGCCGGGCGCCTGCGCCCGCACTGCTAGCGGTCGGTCGGCCGCCGGGGCCGCCCTTGAACTGGCCGCCGCCTGGTCCGCCCTTCAAACCTGGCGCGCCGGCCGGGGCGCCCGCGCCGCCGGGGCCGCGCCGGCCGCCGCCGGCAACCGCGCCGGGCCCGCTGACCACATTGACCGGCATGATCGGCTGCAGGCGGTTGATGCCGTCGGCGACCAGGATCTCGCCAGGCTGCAGCCCGGCCTTGACCTCGATGAAGCCGCGGTCGCGGGTGCCGACCACGATCGGCCGCTTGGTCGAGATGGTCTGGCCGTCCTCGCGCTTGGTGACGACGAAGACATAGGACTGGGTATCGTCGAACTGCACCGCCGCCTCCGGCGCCACCAGGGCCTGGCGCATCGTCTGCTGGATGCCGATCCGCATCAGCATGCCGGGTTTGAGTTTGCCGCTCGAATTGTTGAGCAGCGCGCGGGCCTTGATGGTGCGGGTGCGCTCGTTGATGCGGCTGTCGAGACGGGCGATCTCGCCGGCGAAACGGTCGGTGGGATAGCTGTCGGCGGTGGCGACGATCGGGGTGCCGTCCTGCAGCGTCGACAGGTAGCGGTCCGGCACGTCGAAATCGACGCGGATGACGTCGACGTCATCCAGGGTGGCGATCACCGCCCCGGGGCTGATCAGGGCGCCGGGGGCCACGTCGCTGAGGCCCACCACCCCGGCGAAGGGGGCGCGGATCACCCGGTCCTGGCGGCGCGACCTGGCCGCGGCTAGGCTGGCCTGCGCCTGGGCATAGACGGCGCGGTACTGGTCGGCCTGGGATTTGGCGGCGATTCCGCGCTGTTCCAGCGTGGTCCAGCGGTCGGCGTTCAGCTTGGCCAGGTCGGCGACCGACTGGGCCTGGTCGATGGCGGCATCCTGTTCGGTGCCCTGCAGATCGACCAGGACCTGATTCTGGCGCACGCGGTCGCCGTCGCGGAAACGCACGGCGGTGATCAGTTCGGCGTTCTTGGAGGTGATCGTCACCGACTGGCGGCCCTTGGCCACGCCCAGCACCTCGATCCGGTCGGCGAAGGACTGCATGGCCGCCGTCACGGTGGTGACGTCGACCCTCTGGCCGCCCCGTCCGCCCGGGCCGCCCGGACGCCCGCCGCCCGGCCGTCCCGCGCCGGGACCGCCGCCACCAGGACCGCCCGCCGCGACCTGGTCGCCGCCGCCGGCCTTGTTGGCGATAAGCTTCACGCCGACGAACCCGAGCATCAGGACAATGGCCGCAATCGCAGCGAAGAGAAAATAATGCCGCCGGATCACGCCAGAAAAGCTCCTAAGGTCATAGTCTCGGTCAATCTACGTGGGGAACGCACCGCGCCCTCATGGCCCGATAGGCGAATGCGGCGCCAACTGTATGTCCGCCTGTGTCTCGCCTGAAACAAACTTACCGGTGTTAGGAAAGAAACTCTTTCGCCACAAAAAAGGCGGCGTCGGCATCGAGCTTTGCCGATAACATCACCTTGTTCGCAGGCGTCTGGTCCTGTTTATAGTGTAACACTGCCAGTTGTTCCCCCCGCTCCGCCAAGGATAACCTCATGCGCAAGACCTTCGCCCCGGCCGCGGTAGCGGCCCTGCTCGCCCTGACTCCGTTCGCCGTCCAGGCCGCCGACATCGATCCTTCCAAGGCCGCGGCCGGGACCTATATGGAAGATCCCCTGCACACCAGCCTGACCGCCCGCATCAGCCATGGCGGTGGGCTCTCGACCTACCAGTACCGCTTCGAGAAGGTCTATATCACCTACCCCTACGACCCGGCGAAGCCGGCCGCCACGGTCGTCACGGCCAAGATCGACCCGCGCTCGATCAGCACCGGCTACGAGAAGCACGCGACCGACAAGGACTTCAACGCCGAGCTGTACGGCGAGCGCTTCCTCAACAGCGTCAAGTTCCCGTCGATCGACTTCAAGTCGACAGGCATCGCCTTCAACGGCAACAAGGGCAAGATGACCGGCGAAGTGACCTTCTTCGGCGTGACCAAGCCCATCACCCTCGACGTCACCTACTACGGCAGCGCCGTGGCCGGCGGTAAGAACAAGATGGGCTTCTCTGCCGTCGGGGTGCTGAAGCGCTCGGACTTCGGCTTCAGCGCCATGGTCGGCCCGCTCGGCGACGACGTCACCTTCATGATCGAATCCGAACTGGTGAAGCAGTAGGCCTCCCAGATTTTCGGGCCGAAGTCTTGAACTCGCCTTCCAACCGCTATTCGGCCGTGGCGATCGTCCTTCACTGGACGATCGCCGCCCTTATCCTGACCAACCTCTACCTCGGCCTGACCTTCGACGGTAAGCACGGCATGGCGCTGTTCCGCGCCCTCCAACTGCACAAGTCGCTTGGCCTGACGGTGCTTCTGCTCAGCCTGGTCCGGCTGACCTGGCGGCTGACGCACAAGGCCCCGCCGCTGCCGGGGCACATGCCGGCGTGGGAGAAATTCGGCGCCCAGGCCGCGCACTGGGGCCTGTACGCCCTGATGGTCGCAATCCCCCTGACCGGCTGGGCCATCGTCTCGGCCAGCCCGACCAACATCCCGACCCTGCTCTACAACAAGGTTCCGTGGCCACACCTGGGCTTCATCCACGACATGGCCATGCCGGCGCGCAAGGCGCTGGAAGAACAGTTCGGCGAGACGCACGAATTGCTGGCCTTCGCGACCATCGGCCTGCTGGTCCTGCACATCGGCGCCGCCCTCAAGCACCAGTTCTTCGACAAGGATGAGGTGCTGAGCCACATGCTGCCGTTCGTGCGGCCGAAAACCCGTTCGGAGATTTCATGACCATGTTCGCCCGTATCGCCCCAAGTCTGCTTGGGACGGTCGTCCTGATCGCCTCCGCCGCCCTGCCAGCCCTAGCCCTCGCCGCCCCCGCCAAGTGGACGGTCAACATGGGCGCCAGCAAACTGGCCTTCGCCAGCAGCTACGGCGGCACGGCCTTCAACGGCTCGTTCGGCAAATGGAGCGCGGACATCCTGTTCGACCCGGCGCAGCTGCCGGCCTCCAGCATCAAGGTCAGCGTCGACCCCGCCTCTGCGCAGACCGGCGACAGCGACCGCGATTCCAGTCTGCCGGAGGACGAGTGGTTCTCGGTCAAGAAGTTTCCGGCCGCGACCTTCGTCTCGACCAAGATCACGGCGGCGGGCCCGGGGCGCTACGCGGCGGCCGGCAACCTCACCATGCGCGGCGTCACCCGCCCGGCGACGTTGAACTTCACGCTGAAGATCACCGGAAACACCGCCGACGCAACCGGCAATCTGGTGCTGAACCGCAGCCAGTTCGGGGTCGGCCAGGGCCAGTTCAAGGGCGGGGAGACCGTGCCGCTGAACGTCACTGTCAACACGGTGATCAAGGCCACCCGCGCTAAATAGCTAGGCCGTGCGCCCGTAGAAGCGGATTTTGAACGGCCCGCCCCACAGGGTCTTGCCCAGGCCACGCGCCGCGCGGTCGAGGGTCTTGGCCCGGCCCGGCGCGCGCACCAGCCATTGCAGGGCGGCCAGCAGGCCATAGACCCCGGCCTGGCCCAAGCCGATCAGCATTCATCGCGCTAGGCCGAGGTGGTCGGGCGGCGACTGCGCCGCGCAGTGCTCGCTCGGCCCCTGGCCGTAGGCGAAGGCCCGCGCCAGGGCGTAGCTTAGCGTCTGGCGCTCGGGCAGCGGGTCCTCGTAGACGAAGGCCTGCGGCGACCAGCCGAACCGCGTCCCGGCCCGCTGCAGGGTCCCGAAAAGCAGGTCGTCCTCGCCGCCGATGAAGTTGCGTTCCATGGAGAACGGGCGCTCCCCCAGCAGCGAGCGCCGCATCAGGCTGTCGCCGCAACCGTAGTAGCCATCCAGAACGCCTTCCTGGGCCGGCCCCTCGCGGGAGAAGAACCATTCCAGATAGGGCCGGTGGGCGGCGGGCGCCTCCGGAGCGCGGGCCTTGACCGGTCCGAACACCACATCCGTCCCCAGCCGTTCCTGCGCCGCCAGCAGGGCGGCCAGCCAGCCGGCGGGCGCCTCCTGGTCATCGTCGAGGAAGGCGATCCATCCCCCTCGCGCCTTGGCGACGGCGGCGTTGCGCACGCTGGCCACGCCCGGCGCCGGCTCGTGCAGATAGACCACGGGGAACGGGGCGTCCTTGGCCAGGCTGGCCGCCAGGGCCTTGGCCGAGGGGACGGCGTCATTGTCGGCGATGATCAGTTCCAGCCCGGCCGGATCGACCCCGGCCTGCGCCAACACCGAGCCCACAGCGGTCGCCAGGCCTGCCGGGCGGCGTTGAGTTGGGATGATGATGCTGACCCGCATGCCGAGGTTCTAGCCCGGCCGGATTGAGGAATTGTGATTAAGACAGGGGGACGAAGCCATAGCGGCGGAAGATCGCCGCCCCCGCCGGGGTCTTCAGAAAGGCCATGACCCGCGCCGCCGCCGGGTTGCGCGAGCTCTTCAGCATGGCGCCCGGATAGACGATCTTCGGATGGCTGCCGGACGGGAAC
>CANJOB010000085.1 GCA_947475655.1 Caulobacterales bacterium
CGCTCGGGCCCCGGCTCGCTGAAGGAAGGCGACACCTACATCGTCAAGGGCTTCGCCGCCCGCAACGGAAACCCCATGGGCTTCATGAAGTCCATGACCTTCCCCGATGGCAAGGAACTCACCTTCTGGTTCGGCGACCCCAACGGCTAAGGCCGATTCAACAAGAAGACCTTCGTTCAAGAATGCCGATAGCGACGAGTGAGGAGACGGCAATGACGCGCCGACGTGTACAAATGCTTGCGACCGCCGCCGTCCTGGCGCTGGCGGCGAGCGTAACCTCCGCCCTCGCGCAGGCCCCGGTCAAGATGGGTCCTCCGGCCGGCGCGGCCACGCCGCGCACGGCCGACGGCAAGCCCGACCTCAACGGCATGTGGGGCGGCGGCGGCGGCGGCGGCGCGGTGCAGTACGATGTCGTCATGGCTTCCCGCCGCTGCGCTCCGACCCAGTTCGAATGCGACGAGCGCACCAATCAGTCGATCGACGGCGAGTTCACCGGCCGCGCCAACCCGAGCCGTCCGCTCTACAAGCCGGAGTTCTGGGATCGTGTTCAGTACCTGGACATGAACACCAACAAGGAAGATCCGCTGTTCATCTGCCAGGCCTACGGCGTGCCGCGCGTCGGTCCGCCGGCGCGGATCGTCCAAAACGCCAATGACGTCATCTTCCTCTACCGTTCCGGCGGCGCAAGCACCCTGCCGGCCGACTATCGCACCATCCCGACCGACGGCCGCGAACACGACCCGGTCCGCGCGCTGGACGTCACCTTCTACGGCGATAGCGTCGGCAAGTGGGACGGCGATGTGCTGGTCATCGACTCGGTCGGTCTGAACGACCTGACCTGGATGGCGACGGGCGGCTACTTCACCTCCGACCAGAAGCACACCATCGAGCGCATCTGGCGCAAAGGCGACACCCTGTTCTATCAAGTGACCGTCGACGACCCGGGCGTGCTGGTCGAGCCGTGGGTCATGCCGCCGCGTCAGGTGAACCTGAACAAGAGCCCGGACGCCTACCTGCCCGAGGGCGAGCCCTGCAAGGACTACGACCTCAACCAAATGACCAGCCAGATCCGTCACTGATCAGCCTGCGACCTGCTGATAAAGAATACAGGGGACCAATAATGAAGAAATCAATCGCCGCCGCGGCTCTCGTGCTGGCCGCCATGGCCGGCCCTGTTCACGTCATGGCCCAGGCTCCCGCCGCCCAACCCTACCGCCCAGCGCCGGGCGCCAAGGACGTCCGCGCCACGGTCTATAACTGGCAGTGGTACATGGGCATGCTGCGCGGCCCGCAGGAACGTGAACTGGTGGCCACGCTCGAGCATCAGGCGACCGGCACGGTCATGGTCGGCAATCAGGCCTGCACGGCCTCCGCCTACCGGGTCAGCAACAACTACCAGGTGCCCGGCTCGCGCATTCAGTACACCTGCAAACTGGCCAACGGTCAGGAGCGCAAGGCGATCGAAGTCGTCAGCGGGCGGTTCTCCTGGGACGAGGACGTGATGGGCGCCGAGATCATCCCGGGCGTCGGCAAGGCCACGGCCCAGCCGGCCCTGCTCAATGAGCGCCTGATCCGTCTGTGGTCGGGCCCGCAGGGCGCGCCGAAGGCGGCGGCCATGGCCGGCGACAAGGCCACCGTGGCCTGGGCCGGCAACAAGGCCACTGTGACCTACCCGATCCCCGGCGTTGCCGGGGCGGTGGCCAAGGCGACCCTGAACGACATGTTCATGGCTGAGCGCATCGAAGTCCGTCAGGGCGGAACGGTGACGGAGTTCACCTATTCCGACTTCAAGGACTGGAACAACGAACTCAACAAGATCGACGCCATCTACGCCGGCAAGCTGACGGAAAAGAAGGGTGGCCGTGTCGTGCGCGACCTGACCACCACCGTCACCGAAACCGGCAACGTCTACGTCGTCATGCCGGTGCCGAAGAGCGTGAGCGGCGGCTAGGATGGCCTCGACCCGGTTGGCGGCCTTCATGCTCGTACCGTTGATGGCCGCCGCCGGTGTCGCTCTTACTCGGCGGCCGGGCGATGGCGACGGTCCGCCGCGGACCCGCCGGCGCACTTCTCCAAGGAACTCTGTGCGGGCGCCCTGGCCTTCATGAGGCGCGTAGGGTAAGCGCTACCTAACGCGTATGAGGGTGTAGGCTGCTAACAGAAAGAATAAACAACGGGACGCCACTGCTTCTACACATTCATCGTGAATAAGCGCCCGCCGCCAAGTGGGTTCGTCGGGTCCGCGCCGGCGCCGGGTGCAAGAAATTTATAGAGACCGAATAGCTAAAGGTTCGGAAGGGCAGGTACTGAATGGAATTCCTAGAATTTCTCCAAGAGGCCCCGATCGGCGACTTCATCCGCACGTCGGATTATGGTTACCCGATCGTGCTTTGCTTCCACTCGCTCGGCATGGCGGTTGTGGTCGGGGTGGTGTTCGCCCTGAACATGCGCGTCCTCGGCTTCGCCAAGGCGATCCCGCCGCACATGTTCAAGCTGCTGCTGACGATCGCCTGGTGGGGCTTCGGCGCCAACGCGCTCTCGGGCGTGGCGCTGTTCATGGCCAATGGGGTGAACCTGGTGCAGAACTGGACCTTCATCCTGAAGATCATCTTCATCTTCCTCGGCGGCATCACGACCACGGTCCTGTGGCGCAGCCTGCAGGCCGATCCCGAGATGGCCGGCACCGAGGCCGTGGTGACCCAGAAGGCGAAGCTCTACGCCGCCGTTTCCATGGTGCTCTGGCTTGGCGCCATCATCTGGGGTCGCATGATCGCCTACACCCTATACTGACCCGTAGACAGGATATCTGTTATGGAACAAGCAATCCTATCGTGGCTGAACGGCACTTGGCTGCATTTCTTCGTCAACGATAATCCGCCGGTCTTCGGGATTTTTGAGACCATCCACTTCATCGGTCTCTGCATCCTGTTCGGCTCGATCATGATCGTCGATCTGCGGCTGCTCGGCTTCATGCGGGGCATGCCGCTCCGCGCGGTGCTGAAGTTCATCCCGGTGGTGATCGTCGGCTTCTCGCTCAACGTGATCAGCGGCCTGGCGTTCATGTGCGCCGACCCGTTCAACTACTGGGGCAACCCGGCGTTCAAGCTGAAGATGTTCCTGATCGTCCTGGCCGGCCTGAACGCGATCTGGTTCACGCTCGCCGAGGAGAAGAAAATCCTGGCCATGCCGGACGGCGCGGCCACCGACACCCTGACCAAGATCTCGGCCGCGGCGTCGCTCATCTTCTGGCTGTCCATCATCACGATCGGCCGGATGCTGCCCACCTTCGAAGTGGGCTAGCAGTCTCCGGCCAGCGATGGCCCTGGCGATACAGGACGCGCGCGGCCCTTTGGGCCGCGCGCGTTTTCTTTGCCTGCTCGGCGGCGCGACAATAAAAATGCCGAACACCGCGCCTTGGTGTAGCGTTCAACCATAACAGTCGGGGACCGCCCGGCGCGACACCACAAGAATCCTCGGGGAGGGGACGTCATGAAAATGGGCATTCGCACCGGCCTTTCGGTCGCGGCTATCGCCATGGCCACGGCCGGTTTCAGCTCGCAGGCGCACGCCGACGCGGCGGCCTGCAACGGCCTGTCGCAACGCGCCATCTCCGCCGCGGCGATCGGGCTGCCGACCGGCGGCGGCAAGGTCACGTCGGCTGAGTTCATCGCCGCCAAGGACGACCTTCCCGCCTACTGCAAGGTACTGGGCGCGATCGCGCCGCTGGACCCGAAGGCGACGCCGGTGCTGTTCCAGGTCAACCTGCCCGACAACTGGAACAAGAAGGCCGTGCAGTACGGCGGCGGCGCGATGAACGGCACCGTCACCACCGGCCTTGGACCCCTGCCGATCCAGCCGCCGACGGCGCCCCTGGCGCTGGCGCGTGGCTTCATCACCCTGGGCAACGACGGCGGCCACCCGGTGGTGCGTCCCGACACCCGGGTGTTCATGCAGAACGACGAGGCCTTCGCCAACCACGCCTACGGCGCCTACAAGAAAAACCGCGACGCGGCGGCGGACCTGGCCAGCGCCTACTACGGTCAGAAGGTGGCGCACTTCTACTACATCGGCTCGTCGGAAGGCGGCCGCGAGGGGCTGGTGATGGCCCAGCGGTTCCCGAAGGACTACAGCGGCATCGCCGCCATCGTGCCCGTGGTCGGTTGGACGCCGATGATGCTGGCCCACTACGACATGTGGCAGCACCAGCGTGACGGCATCTGGTTCAGCCCGGCGCAGATCAAGCTGCTGCAGCAGACCACCGACGGCGCCTGCGACGAACTCGACGGCCTCAAGGACGGGGTGGTCAGCAACTATCTCGGCTGCAACGGCAAGGTGAACGTGGTGCGGATGCAATGTTCCGACCCGCAGCAGTCGAACGACAGCTGCCTGTCGGCGCGACACGTCCGCTTCCTCAACGACATGCACGGCGGCCTGAAGCTCGACTACGCCCTGACCGGCGGTGTGCGCGGGTTCCCGGGCTGGGGTTGGGGCGGCGAAGCCCAGCCGGGCGGTTTCTCGCCCTGGCGCCAGCCGGCCGCGAAACCGCCGCACCCCGACATGGGCCTTGGCCAGAACGGCACCGGCTTCCTGCGCTACGCAGTGACCAACGATCTGGGCTACGTCACGCCCAAGCCCTACAATCAGCACCGGCAACGGATCCAGGCCGTCTCGGCGATGATGGACGCCGCGCCGGAACTGGCCGCGTTCCAGGCTCGCGGCGGCAAGATCCTGATGATCGAGAACACCGCCGACTACGCCCAGGCGCCGGCCCACGGCTACGCCTACTATAACGCGGTGGTGAAGAAGCTCGGCCAGGCGCGCACGGACGGTTTCTTCCGGCTGTACGTCAGCCCGGGGCTGAACCACGGCAGCGCCGGCGTCGCCGCCGACGGCTCGGTGATCCCGGCTCAACTGGACATGCTCGGCGTCATCGACAGCTGGGCCGACCAGGGCCAGGCGCCGGGTACGCTGACCGTGGCCAGCTACACCGGCGCCGCGCCGTTCCAAGTGGTCGCCACCAAGCCTCTGTGCCGGTATCCGACCTACCCCCGCTACAAGGCGGGCTCCGACGCCAAACAGGCCGCCGGCTACACCTGCGCCCGCTGAACGGCGCAGCGCCCGGCCGCGAGGCCGGGCGCGGACCGGCGGGGTGATAATTTGAAACGGTGATCATGCGCGCCAAGGCCGCCCCGGTCTTGCTGGACGTGATGCAGGCGGGGCGCGCGCCCCGGACGGCGGGGCCCCTTCAGTTCTAGCGCCTGACAGCCCGTGCGCCGCTCGAGGGCGGCCGACATCCTCCCTTTTTATGAACGACCGACGGACTCGCCGGCCGCGCCGCCGCGCGCCGCCGGCGGCCGCGAAGGCCGTTTACCTCTCTCTCACTTTTTCAGATCAACCGTAGGGTGAGTGCTCGGCGCCGCTTTCGGTAAAGCGAAAGTCGCCTGCTAGAACAATGTGAGAATACAAAAAAATAGCGTCTCTCAACGCGTAACGAGGTCAACCAAAGGTTTATCTAAATTTCCCCTAGGAGGAACAAAATGTCCCGTCCGATGAAACTGCGGCTTGTCCAAACTGCCGCCATCGCTTCCCTTCTCCTCGCCGGCTGTTCGTCCGACGGCAGCGGCTTCAAGCTCGCCGCAGGCTCGGGCTTCGGCGGTGGCGCAGGCGCGCCCGCCGACACCGGAGCTCCCAGCGACCAGGGCGGCCGTCCCGGCGGTCCGGTCGGCGTCGTCGATAACGGCGGTGTGGCGCCCACGGGCGGCGGCGGCGCGGGCGGTGGCGGCAGCGCAGGCGGACCGGGTGGTCCCGGTGGTCCGGTCACGCCGACCACGGGCGACGGGTCCGGCTTCTTCTCACGCATCCTGGACAGCGGCGAATCCCTGCTCAGCACCGGCAACGACTTCCTCGACGGCACTCCGCTGGAGGACGCCGGCGACGGCGCGGCCGATCCAGTGGTCGACGGCGCCAGGGGGCCACTAGGAGGGCTCGACGGCGCCATCAATCCCCTGGCCCTGATCAGCGTCTCTGACCGTCCGGTGGTCGGCTCCGGCGCCGGCGGCGGCCAGCAGGCCGTCGGTCTGAGCGCGCTCTCCAACGGCCAGTCGACCGGCGCCCTGGCCAACCTCGGCCTACTGGCCAATGGCCAGCTGGTTAGCGCCGGTGCCGGCGGCGCCGATCCGGTCGCCGTTCCGGCCCCCCAGCAAGTGGAGGGCCTGACCAATCCGGTCGCCCTGGCCCTGAACGGCGAGACGGTTGTGGGCGCCTCCGGGACCAACGCCCGGTTTGCCAACGCCGGCCTGCTCGGGACCGACGGCAAGCTGCTAAACGCCTCCCTGACCGGCGACGACCTGACCACCGGCGGGCTAGGCGGCCTGGGAACCGGCGGCGTGCTGGAAACCGCCAACTCCGTGCTCGCCGGCGTGCCGGTGCTCGGCGGCGTGGCCGGCGGCCTGCCCACGGCGGGCCTGACCGACACCGTCAACACCGCGCTGGCCGGGGCTCCAGCGATCGGCGGGCTGACCGGCGGCCTTACCGGCGGCTCCAACCCGCTCGGCGGCGTGACCGACACCGTCAACGGCGCCCTTGGCGGCGCGGGCTCTGTCGGAGTGCTGAACGGCGGCAACATCGTCACCGCCGATATCAGCGGCCTGTCGGGCGTCACCGGCTCTCTTCCCACCGGCGGCCTGCCCAGCCTGCGCACCGGGGGTCTTCCTGACGTCGGCGGCCTCGTCGGCGGCGTGACCGGCGGCCTGCCCACCGGCGGCCTGCTCGGGAATTAGTCATGGCTCTGCGCGGATCCGCAATCTGGACCGCCGCCCTCCTGGCTGTCGCTGGCGCTCATGGCGTCGGCAGCAGCCAGACCGGCGGCATCGTCGACCGCGACCGGATCGACAGGGCGCCTCCCGGCGCCCTTGTTCCCGGTGCGCCCCCGACACGCGGACCCGCGCAGGCTGACGCCGCGCCGGCCAACGCCCTGTTCCCGCCGTTCGTCCTGCGCTCGGTGATGGTCGACGGCTCCAGCCTCGACCGCGCCGTGCTGATGGCGGCCTACCAGCCCTTCATCGGCCAGCAGATGGATGCCCGGGGCCTCAACCGCCTCGCCCAGGCCATCGTCGCCGCCTACGCCAAGAGCGACATCGCCCTCTACACCGTCTCCATCCCCTGCCAGGATTTCGCCGAGGGGCGCCTCGGCCTGCGGGTGATTGAGGGCCATGTGGAAAGCGGCGCCGTCCACGTCGACGGCTCGCAGAAGGTGCTGCGGCGCCTGACCGAACAGATCGACCCGCTCACCCACGAAAAGCCGCTGACGCGCACCACGCTGGAACGTCGGCTGTCGCTGATGCGCGACCTGCCTGGCGTCACCCTCAAGGCCGACATGCAGCGTACGCCGCGCGTAGGCGCGGTGCGGATGGCGGTCGACGCCACACAGAAAGTCTATGACCTGGCGCTCAGCGTCACCACCAACGGCTCGGCCCTGCTGGGCCGCACACAGGCGACGCTGGAGGCGACCCTCTACGGCCTGGTGCGCGGCGGCAACGCCACCAAACTGGCCTTTGGCGCACCGATCGGCCTGCGCGGCTTCCAGTACTATTCCGTCAGCCACAGCCAGAGAGTCGGCGCCGAGGGGATGGTGGTCAGCGGCGGCGCCAGCTACCTGCGCACCCGGCCCAAGGGCACCACTCTGCGCGGCAGCGCCCAGCTGGCCAACCTGCAGGTCAGCTATCCGGTGATCCGCGGCTATAACCGCTCGCTCTACGTCAGCGGCGGCATCGATGGGGTGAACAGCCGCAACGCCGTGCTGGGCCAGATCATCGCCAACGAACGCATCCGCGCGGTGCGCGGCTCGGTCGCCTATGGGACCAGTAATCCCAAGCGCGTGATGGGTTTGAGCGCGGTGGTCAGCCAGGGCGTCGACGGCCTCGATTCCAACGTCACCGATCCGCGCGCTGCCAAACCCGATTTCAGCAAGCTCAACGGCCAGGCCTCCTTCGACCGGGCGCTGGGCTCGCGGTGGGTAATGCACCTGCGCGCCGCCGGCCAGTACAGCGGCGACCCGCTGCCGACCTCGGAACTGTTTTCCTTCGGCGGCGACAGCTTCGGCCGGGCCTTCGAGGCCAGCTACATCAGCGGCGACAGCGGCTACGCCGGCTCCGCCGAGTTGGCGTACCGGCCGCAGGCGATCAAGGGCAAGATGGCCGGCACGGAGGTCTACAGTTTCGTCGACGGCGGCCGCGTCACCATCAACCGGCGCTATGGCACGCAGCGTTCGTTCGACATGGCGTCCGGAGGAGCCGGGGTGCGGCTGGCCTATGCCCAGAAATACGTGCTGCAGATCGAAGCCGCCCGCGCGCTGAAGGACACCAGCCCGCTGCGCCACGACGAGTGGCGGATCGGGGGCGCGTTCAGGTCGTTGTTCTAGGCCGGCGCCCACATCCGCCGGCAGTTGCTGGAGTTGGGAAAATGACGTCGCGTGAGATGGACCATGCCAAGTTCGACCAGCTGCGCGACCAGCTGATCGCCGCCAGCGGGCTCTGCTCGAACGTGCAGCTTCTCGACCTCGCCGACTGCCTGCACGCCATGCTGCGCCTGCGCCGTCATCCGCATGTCGCCGGCGAGCGGCTGTCTTTCGATCCGCCCTCGACGCCGCTGTTGCTGGACGACGATAAGGAAGCCCGGATCTGATCCCCGGCTGGCGGCCGCGCCGCCGCGGCGCTAACCTCCTCGCCAACGATATGGAGAGGAGACCTTCCAATGGCCTTCTACAAGAGCGCGGCGGTCGTCGCGGGATTGCTGGTTATCGCCGTCGGCCTGATGGCCCAGGCGCCGGCGATCGGCGACCGCATGGCCGGGGCGGCGGCAACGCGCAACCTCGCCTACGGGTCCGACGCCGACCAGAAGCTGGACGTCTTCACCCCGCGCGGCGCCAGCGGCGCGGCGGTGGTGGTCTATGTCCATGGCGGCGGCTTCGAAGGCGGCGACAAGAGCGACTACGAGAACCTCATGCGCTGGCTGAACGAGAACGGCCTGGTCGGCGTCAACGTCAACTACCGCCTGCATCCGGCGGTCTCCTATCCGGCGCAGGAGCAGGACGTGGCGGCGGTGGTGCGCTGGCTAAAAGCCAACGTCGCCAAGCACGGGGGCGACCCCAACCGCATCGTGCTGTGGGGCCATTCTTCCGGCGGGTCGGTGGTCGCGAGCTATGTCGGCACGAAGTCGGTCTATGGCGAGGACCCGGGCGTGAAGGGGGTGGCGGCCCTCTCGGCGCCGCTGGACATGCTGACCTGGCGGCCGGCATTCGGCTACTACGGCCGCGACCGCGCCACCTACGCCGCCAACTCGCCGCAGACGGCGCTGCTGGCGACCAATGTGCCGGTGCTGCTGGGGGTGGGCGACAACGACCTGCCGCCGATCCGCCCGCAGCAGGACGCCGCGGTCAAGGTGCTGTGCGCCGCCGGCAAATGCCCACAGTACGTCGTCACTAAGGGCGACCACATGTCGATCGTGCTCGACGTCGGCGACCGCTGGGACCCGGCCTTCACCAACGCCCTACTGGCCTTCGTCAAGAAGGTGACGGCCTAGGTATCCGGAGCGGTCTAGGCCTTCCCCCGGAAGACGGGGGTGTGGCGGCGCAGCACGATCATTCCGATCAGCGGCACGGCCATGGCGGCGGCCACGGCGCCGAAGTAGGCCGCGCCACCCGCCCCGACCACCGCCGCTCCCACGAAGGAGCTGCCGATCGCGCCCAGCCGGCCGACGGCGGCCGCGGCGCCCACGCCGGTGGCGCGAATCTCTGTCGTATAGACCTGGGCCGCCAGGGCGTAGAGGTTGCTCTGCATGGCGTTGATCAAGGCGCCGTTGATGGTCATGGCGATCAGCATGAGCGCCATGTGCTGCGGGTCCAGGGGGACGAAGGCCAGGGCCACGCAGCTTAAGACCGCGGCGGCGGCGGCGGCCGTCATGGAGCGGCGCGAGCCGAAATGGGTCATGCCCCAGGCGCCGAGAATGGAGCCGACCACCCCGCCCATGTTCCACATCATCAGGCCGTTGCTGGAAGCGCGCACGTCGAAGCCGGCGCCCGCCAGAAGGGCGGGGCCCCAGCTGACCACCACGAACACCGACAACAGGTTGAAGAAGAAGGCGAACCACAGCGCCAGGGTGTCGCGGCGGAAGGCGCTTCCGAACAGGACGCCGACCGACGCCTTGGCGGCGCCCGTTTCGGCGGTGTCGGCGTAGGTGGCGTTCGCATCATGACCCAGACGCGCCATCACCTTGCGCGCGGCGTCGCCGCGGCCCCTACGCACCAGGAAACGCGGCGATTCCGGAAGCGCGACCGCCAACAGCACCGCCAAGGCTATGGGGGCGAGCCCGGCGATGACGAACAGGGTGCGCCAGCCGAACACCGGCAGCACCTGGCCGGCCACGGCGCCGCCCAGCACGCCGCCGAGCGGGATGCAGACCACCGCCAGGGTGACCGCCATGCTGCGCCGCCGGATCGGACTGAATTCGGCGATCAGGGCCGTAGCCACCGGCATGGCGCCGCCGAGGCCGAAGCCAGCGATGAAGCGACAGGTGGCGACGAAGGTCAGGTCGTTGGCCAGTGCGGTGAGGCCGGTGGTGATCCCGAACACCAGGACGCAGCCGATCAGGGTCAGCCGCCGGCCGATCTTGTCGCCGAGGATGCCGCCGATGGCCGTGCCCAGGCTCATGCCCAGGAAGCCGAGGGCGAAGATCGGCGCGAAACCTTGGCGCGAGACGTTCCAGTCCTTGACGATCGAGGGGATGGAAAGGCCCAAAGCCTGGTTGTCGAAGCCATCAAGAATGATGGCCATGGCGGTCAGCAGCAGGACCAGCTTCTGATAGCCGGTCCAGCTTCCCCCCTCGAGCAGCGGCCCGATCTCGGTGGTCCCGCCGCTCTTTTCCTCAGCCTTCGCCATGCTTGTCCTTTCGGAGCGGTCTGCGCCGCTCGCTGTCTTATGAGTGACGATCCGCCTATGACCGGCCCGCGGCGGGCGCCTCGTCCAAGGCCCAGGCGCCGAAGCGCTTCTTACTCAGCAGGCCAAGTATCAAGGTCGCGGCCGCGCCCAGCAGCAGCGGGGCCGCGATGCAGAGCAGCAGCCAGAACAGCGGCAGTTTCATGCTGATCAGCACGCCGCCGACCAGCGGGCCCAGCACCGAACCCGAGCGGCCCACGGCGAAGGCCATGCCCACGCCCTTGGAGCGGCAGGCCGTCGGATAGATCATGCCGGCCGAGGCGTTGTTGCCGAACTGGGCGCCCAGCACGAAGAACCCGGCCAAGCCCACCAGCGCCGCCAGCACAATCGGCGTCACCGGGGCGGCGACCAGCAGCAACAGGGGCGCGGCGACGAGCAGCATGCCCATGATGGCCAGGAAGCCGAAGCGTCCGAGCAGGAACGCCATGGCCAGGCCGCCGAGCGCGGCGCCGAGGTGATAGGCGCTGGTGCTCATGGCGGCCGCCTCGTGCGACACGCCCTTGGCCACGAACAGCACGGTCATCCAGCTGTTGAGGAAGTGGTTGGCCAGCAAGGTCACCGAGAAAGTCAGCCACAGCAGGGGCGTGAACCACTTCAGCCCACCCTCGAACAGCGGTGCGAGCGTGGTCTGTTTGGCCGGCGCGGGCGGGGTGTAGATGTCGGCGGCGTCGGGTAGGGCGGCGTCGGGCCGCATCTTGCGCAGGGTGCGCAGCAGCTGCGCCTTCTTCTCCGGCCACATGGCCAGGAACTTCACCGATTCTGGCAGATAAAG
>CANJOB010000086.1 GCA_947475655.1 Caulobacterales bacterium
CGACATCGCCTACGCCAAGTCGCTGGTGATCTACGAGGACGACGCCGTGCTGGCGCTGAACAAGCCGTCGGGCCTGGCGGTGCAGGGCGGCACCAAGACCAGCAAACACATCGACCGCCTGCTGAGCGCCTGGGGCGAGGGACTGGCCCGCCCGCGCTTGGTGCACCGGCTCGACCGCGACACCTCCGGCGTGCTGGTGCTGGGCAAGACTCCGGCGGCGGCGGCCAAGCTGTCGGGGGCCTTCGCCAAGCGCCGGGCGCAGAAGACCTACTGGGCCATCGTCCGCGGCAATCCCAAGCCGCCACAGGGCATCATCGAGATTCCCCTGGTCAAGGAAGGCATCAACGACCGCGAACTGGTAGTGCCCGCCGATCCTAAGGACCCGCGCGCCGATCCGGCCGAGACTGTTTACGTCACCATCTCCCGCGCCGGGGCCCGCGCCGCCTGGATGGCGCTGCGCCCGCACACCGGCCGCACGCACCAGCTGCGGGCGCACATGCTGGCCATCGGCCACCCGATCCTGGGCGACCCCAAGTACGGCGACGAGGAGACCGACGACCTGTCCGTGAATCTCAAGCTGCAGCTGCACGCCCGCAGCCTGGTGCTGCCGCACCCCAACACCGGCACCCTGTCGCTGTCGGCGCCGATCAGCCCGGAGCTGAAGGCCGGCTTCAAGCACTTCGGCTTCGAGGAGTCGGAAGCCGAATTCGACCCGTTCCCGCATATCCCCAAGCGCCGGCGCGACTGACATGGCCGCCGCCGGTTTCGACGCCCCGCCGCGCCGCTTCTACAAGACCGTCGATGTCGCCCAATCCGAGGGCGGGTTCGCCGTGCGCCTGGACGGCCGCGCTCCCAAATCGCCAAAGGGTTCGCCCCTGGTGCTGCCGACCAAGGCGTTGGCCGAACTGATCGCCGCCGAATGGGACACTCAAGGAGAGGCCATCCTGCTCAGCGGGATGAACGCCACCCGCCGCGCCTTCACCGCCATCGACCAGATTCCGCCGGCGCGGGCCGAAGTGGCGCAGGAGATCGCCCACTACGCCGGCAGCGACGTGCTCTGCTACCGCGCCGGCGCGCCCAAGGCCCTGGCCGACCGCCAGGAGGCGGCCTGGGATCCGGTGCTGGACTGGGCGGCGTTGGAGCTCGGTCTGCGCCTGGAATGCGCCCACGGAATCACCCATGTCAGCCAGGCCGGGGAGTCGCTGATGCGGGCGCTGGAACTGGCCCTGGCCGCGGACGACATGACCCTGACCGCCCTGGCCGAGGCCACCGCCCTGTTCGGATCGGCGGTCTTGGCCTTCGCCCTGCAGCACGGCCGCATCGACGCCAGCACGGCGCTGGACCTGTCGCGGCTGGACGAGATTTTCCAGATCGAGCAGTGGGGCGTCGACGAGGAAGCCGCCGCGCGCATCGCCGACCACTCGCGCCAGGCGGCGGGTTTGCAGGCCTGGTTCGAGGCGCTGGCCTAGGCGGGGTTGCGCCGCCGCGAGCGGATATAGAGCTCGGCGATGATCAGGTTAGGAACCCAGCTCAGGAAGGCCGTCGCGCGGTAGGCGTCCATGTAGCTCAGACTCGCCACGGTCAGCGGCGGGCCGTAAAGCCGCAGGGTCACTGCCGCCAGGGTCAGGGCCCAGGAGCGGATCATCCAGGCCTCATGGTCGGCGATCCGCCCCGCCACGGCCAGCCGCCAAGCATAGAGGGTGGCGCCGAGCCACAGCACCGCCAGGGCGGCGAAGCCGACGACCGCGACGGGGCCGGCGGTCGTGCCTACGGCCATGAACAGTCCGCCGACGCCGCCGATCACGCAGCCGGCGACATAGACGCGCCCGGTCCAACGGTGGACGGCGGGCCTGCGCGCCCTGATCTTGGCCGAGAACTGCAGCGGGCTGACCAGCATGGCCGTCGCCGCGCCGATCACGTGGATGGCCAGCCAGGGGCGGAAGAAGGCGTTGGCCAGAATATCCGGCGACAGCGGTCCGACCATCGGCAGGTAACGGTAGGAAAAGATCGCCAGCAGGACGCAGAGCGTCGCCGTGACCCAAAAGAAAACGCGGCCTTTTGCACTGACAGCCCGCATGGCGCGGCCCCCTCCGCCAGGATTTACGGATCCTAGCCTTGAGGCGCGGCTTGGCAAGCCGCCGGGACCTGCCGCTCAGTCGGCGATCTTATCCCCGCGCCCGAGCGGATCGGGCAGGGGGGAGCCCTCCTTCACGAATTGCAGCGACACCGAGTTGATGCAGTAGCGCAGCCGCGTCGGCGGCGGGCCGTCGGGGAAGACGTGGCCCTGGTGGCTGTCGCAGCGGGCGCAGCGGGTCTCGATGCGGACCATGCCGTAGGCGGTGTCCTTGACCTCGACGACGTGCGCCTCGTCGAACGGGGCGTAGAAGCTGGGCCAGCCGGTGCCGCTCTCGAACTTGGTCTGGTAGCGGAACAGCGGCAGGCCGCATTCGCGGCAGCAGTAGACCCCGGGCGACTTCTCTCCCAGCAGCCCGCCGCAGAACGGCGCCTCGGTGCCGTGATGCAGCAGCACGCGCTTTTCCTCGGCGTTGAGGGCGGCTTCCAGGGCGGTGCGCTGGCCGTCGCTGGGCGGGGTGAGATCGAAACCGGAAGTGGACATCAGGGTCATGGGCGAACCTTAGGTGTTTGGCGGGCGGAGTGTGACAGCCGAAGTGGTTGCCGGTTCGGCGTTCGTCACGCTCCAACTATTCAATAAGAGCCTCCTTGTCCTTTTCGGATCAAGAATCCGAAAAGGGGAGGCTCTTGAGGCGCAACGGCCCCAGCCCTAATCTGGCTCCACATATGGGGACACGCGGAATGTACGGCCGTATCGATTGGGCGGAATTGTTCCTGGCTTCCGGCGGCCGGCTGGCGCGCACGCCGTTCCTGGTCGCAGCCGCCGCCATGCTGGTGCTGATCCTTATGTACGAGGCGGTGGTGCACACCACCCTGCACTGGCTGACCGGCTGGTTCGTCTATCCGGCCGCCGTCTATGTCGGCGCCTGTCTTCTCTCGAAGCGCCTGCACGACCGGGGCCGCTCGGGCTGGTGGGCGGCGCCGATCATCATCGCCCTGATCGCGGTGTGGCCGCGGCCGGAGGGCTTCTTCGACTTCCTGTTCTCGGTGCTCTTGCTGTGGACCGTGGTCGAACTGGGGGTCATGGCCGGGGAGCGCGGCGCCAATCGCTTCGGCCCCAATCCGGCGCGGCCGGCAGGCGCGGCTGCCTAATCACCGCTCATCCCGGCGAATGCCGGGACCCTGATGAAAAATCGCCAAGCTTGCAGCTTGAGAGCCATATGATCTGGGCCCCGGCATTCGCCGGGGTGAGCGGATTATAAGGGCGGTGGCGCGTCCACCGCCGGCCCGAACACCCCCTCGAACGCCGCCTTCAGAGCCTGGTCGGCGACCTCTAAGCTGCTTGTGGCGCCCAGCTTCGCCAGGCTGGTGACCCCGTGTTCGCGCTGGCCGCAGGGGACGATGCCGTCGAAATGGGCCAGGTTGGGGTCCACGTTCAGGCTGACGCCGTGGAAGCTGACCCAGCGGCGCAGTTTCACCCCGATGGCGGCGACCTTGGCCTCGGCCCCGGCTTCCTCGACCCAGACGCCGATGCGGCCCTCGCGCGGCCCGGCCTCGACGCCCAGATCGGCCAGGGCGGCGACCAGCCAACGCTCCAGCCCCGCGACGAAGGCGCGCACGTCGCGGCCGCGGCTATTGAGGTCGAGCATAAGGTAACAAACCCGCTGCCCCGGCCCGTGGTAGGTGAACTGCCCGCCGCGCCCCGTCTCGAAAACCGGCAGGGCGCCCGGGTCCAGCAGGTCATCGGTCTTCGCCGACACCCCGGCGGTGTAGAGCGGCGGGTGCTGCAGCAGCCAGACCAGTTCGCCCGCCGACCCGTCGGCGATGGCCTGGGCGCGCGCCTCCATGGCCGCGACGGCCTCGGGGTAGGGCACAAGCCCGTCCGAGACGGCCCAGCCGGCGGCTGCGCCATCAGATCGCGCTAAATCCCTGGAGTCCTTTAAGGATAAGGCAAGCATACAGGTTCAATCTAAGCCTTAAGGCCCGCTCCCGCGAGCCTCATGAGGTGTTTGTGAGCCAGGTCAATTCCGTAAACGTCGATATCCAGGTGGTTCTGGGCCGCTCGGTCCTGCCGATGCAGCAGCTTCTGCGCATGGGCCGCGGCGCCGTGATCCCGCTGGACGCCAAGACCAGCGACGAGGTGTGGATTCTGGCCAACAACCATCCGGTGGCGCGTGGCGAAATCCAGATTCAGGACGATCGCATCACCATCTCGGTGACCCGTTCGGCCGATGTGTTCGATTTCCTGGCCGGCGCCGGCTAAACGCTTGCGCGCCTTGGCGGAACAGGCGCTTGCACAACCCCTATCGAGCCTGCTAACCCCGCCGCTCACTACGTGCGGTCGTGGCGGAATTGGTAGACGCGCAGCGTTGAGGTCGCTGTGGGGCAACCCGTGGAAGTTCGAGTCTTCTCGACCGCACCAGTGAACCTTTTAGACCAGGAAGCGCGCGCGGCTTAACGCCATCACACCACGTCAGGAGGGGGCCATGACCCGGCAGACAGCCGACCTGACGGCGGGCGCCTCCAGCGCTGAATCCCCCAAGGCCGATACCGAGGTAGAAGACCTCGAGGACATGGCGCTCAGCGACGACTACGCCATCGACCCCGAATACGTCGACATGGTCATCGACGCCGCCGACCGCAACGACGGTCCGCGGCTGAAAGAGCTGATGGAGGCCCTGCACCCGGCCGACGTCGCCGATCTGATGGGCTTCCTCACCGCCGAGTACCGCGAGGAGCTGCTGCCGCACATCTCGCCGGACGACCTGGCCGAGATCCTGTCCGAACTCGACACCAACCTGCGGGAGGAAATCCTCGAGAACGTGCCGGCTGCCTCCCTAGCCAAGGCGCTGGAAGAGCTGGACAGCGACGACGCCGCCGACCTGGTCGACGACCTGGACAAGGGCAAGCGTGCCGAGGTGCTGGCGGCCATGGACGACGTCGACCGCGCCGCGATCGAAAGCTCCCTGGCCTACGAGGACGAGACCGCCGGCCGCCTGATGCAGCGCGAGGTTCTGGCCGCACCGCAGTTCTGGACCGTGGGCGATGCGCTGGACCACATCCGCGCCGACCCGGACGCCTTGCCGGAGCTGTTCTTCGACCTCTATGTGGTCGACCCCGCCTACAAGCCGGTCGGGGGCCTGGCCATCAGCCAGCTGCTGCGCGCCCCGCGCGAGGTCACCCTCTGGTCGCTGATGGAGCCGGTGACCGAGATCGCCGTCGACGCCGACCAGGAAGAGGTCGCCTACATCTTCGACAAGTACCACCTGATCAGCGCCCCGGTGGTCGATCCGGGCGGGCGGCTGGTCGGCCAGATCACCGTCGACGACATCGTCGGCGTCATACAGGAAGAGGCGCAGGAGGACATCCTGGCCCTGGCCGGCGTGTCCGACGCCGGCCGCGACGCCACCGTGCCCGGCATCGTGCGCGCGCGCCTGCCGTGGCTGGCCCTGAATCTGGTCACCGCCACCATCGCCGTGACCAGCATCGCCATGTTCCAGGGCGAGATTTCCAAGGTCGTGGCCCTGGCCGTGCTGATGCCGATCGTCGCCTCGCTCGGCGGCAACGCCGGCAACCAGACCCTGGCGGTGGCGGTGCGGGCCCTGGCCGGCAAGGAGCTGACCGAGTCCAACGCCGTGCGCACGATCTTGCGCGAGATGTGGGTCGGCATCACCCATGGCGTGGTCCTTGCGGTGCTCCTGGGCGGGGCGACCTTCGCCGTGTTCCACAACCCCAAGCTGGCGGCCGTCGTCGGTCTGGCGCTGATGGTCAATATCTTCATCGCCGGGGTCGCCGGCATCCTGGCCCCCCTGGCCCTGGAGAAGATGGGACGCGATCCGGCGGTGTCCTCGTCGATCTTCGTCACCTTCCTGACGGATTTCTCTGGATTCCTGGCCGTGCTGATCCTGGCCTCCCTGATCCTGCGCTAAGACGCCCCTGTTGGCCCCTGTCTTGCGGCGGACCCCGCGAACACACGGGTAGCTGTTTCATTTCGGGTCACATGCCTATGAAGGCGCGACATCAGGTCTCTCGCAACGCCATCGAGCTGATCAAGCGGTTCGAAGGTTATCGCGAATCCGCCGCCCAGCTGGCCGATGGCCGCTGGACCATCGGCTACGGCCACACCCTCACCGCCCGGCAGGGGGCGACTGTCTCGCTCGACGACGCCGAGGCGCTGCTGGTCTACGACCTCATCGCCGTCGCCCACGCGGTCAACGAACACACCTACGCCCCGCTGAACCAGAACCAGTTCGACGCGCTGGCGTCGTTCGCCTTCAACGTCGGGGTGGAGAACTTCCGCCGCTCGGCCGTGCTGCGCCGGGTCAACGAGGGCGCCCTGATCCAGGCCGCCTGCGCCATGGAGATGTGGCGCAAGGCCGACTTCGGCGGCGAACGCATCGTCATCGACGCCCTGGTGCGCCGCCGCTCGGCGGAAAAGCACCTGTTCCTCACCCCGCCGGAAGGCTGGGTCGCCGCTCCGTCGCCGGTCCTGCCGCCGAAGGTGGACTACGACGCCTCCTACGCCGTGCCGCGCCAGGCGCCCACGGCGGTGACCGCCTCCCTGATCGGCGAGCGCGCCGAGGCCCGGCTGGAATCCGCGCCCGGCGCCGTGCCTGTCCCGCCGGACGAGGACGAGGGCCCCACAGCCAGCGAACTGGCCGCCGCCGCCGTCGGCGCGCGGCTGCAATCCCTGTTGCCGGACGAAGCCCTGCAGCCGGAGGCGCCGCCGCCGCCCAGCGACTCCGGCGCCTTCGACGTGCCGCCGATTCCTGAACCCGAGCCCCAGTCTGAGCCTGAGCCCCAGTCTGAGCCTGAGCCCCAGTCTGAGCCTGAGCTCGAGCCCGCGCCCGACACGGTCGAGGCCGCCCCGGCTCCGGCTGACGAGCCAGCCGAACGGGCGCTGCCGGCGGCCGCCTGGCCGTCGCCCTTCGTCGCCCCGACCCTGGAGGAACAGGCCGAACTGGACGCCCACGCCGCGCGCCGCGCCGCGGAAGCCGCCGAGGCGGCGCAGGCCGAGCAGGCCGCGGCGCAGGAAGCTGCCCCTGAAACTGTTGAAGCCGCCGCTGACGAGCCGGAGCCCGAGACACAGGCCGGGACCCTGTTCGACCGTCCTATCGACCCGCCGCCGGCGGTCTGGACCGAGCCTTCGGCCGAGGAGCGCGGCGCGATCGCCAGCTTCGATCCGTCCTTCCCGATTTCCGAAGCCAAGCCGGGCTCGACCCGCGCGGCCCCGCTGCTGATCCTGGCCATCGTCAGCCTGGTTCTGTTCGCCGGCGGAGTGTTCGGGGGGTTGAACGCGGCGACCGACAATTCCGGCGCCTTCCTGACCGCCAAGGCGATCAGCTGGATGCTGTGCGTGGCCGGGGCGGTGGGCTTTGTCGCCGCCGCCTACCTGCTGCTGCGGCTGCTGGATTCCAACGAGAACTAGCGGGTTGAGGAAAAGTGCGAAGCGGATTTCCGCTCGCAACCCGGTTAACAATCGAGCCAGCCACTGGCCCGAAAATGTTGACGCCGCGGAGGTTGCCCTCCGCGGCGTCCGCAATGTCAGCAGAAAAGCCGACCTAAACCTTGCCTAGAGGCAATGACCCTTAGCAAGGATCGCCAGAGATCCTGCGGTTTGACATTGAGACACTGGGTCACCTCCTTTCAGCTGTTGAACAGGACCTCCAATATGGGGTCGATTTTCGCTGCCTGCCAAGAGACTCGCGTGCGACATTATTGCGGGGACGAGATTCTCCTGTTGGGGGTCTGATGGGCGACTGGGATCCGGCAGTCTACGAGCGCTACAAGACCCAGCGGGACCGGCCGGCGCTGGACCTGCTGCTGCAAATTCCGCCCGAACTGAATCCGTCCGAAATATGGGACCTGGGCTGCGGAACCGGCGAGCACGCCGCGCTTCTAGCGGCGCGCCATCAGCGGGCCGCGGTGCACGGGATGGACTCCAGCGAGGCCATGCTCAAGGCCGCCCGGCGGCGTGACGCGAACGTCGACTGGCGGCTGGGCGACATCGCCGCCTTCGCCCCGGAGACGCCGCCGGACCTGATTTTCAGCAACGCCGCCCTGCAGTGGATACCGGACCACGCGCGGCTGTTTCCTGCCCTGGCCAAGACCCTGGCGAGCGGCGGTGTGCTGGCCTGCCAGATGCCGGTCAACGATTTTGGGCGCTGGCGCGAGCTGCTGCGAGAGACGGCGGCGCTGGCGCCGTGGGCGGACGCCCTGACCGGCGTGGCGCTCATCAGCAACGACGCTGCGGCCGACTATTATGATCGTCTCGCGCCGCTGTGTGGTGGCGGGGTCGACATCTGGACCACCGAATACCTGCACGAACTTCGGGGCGAGGACGCAGTGCTGGAATGGACGCGCGGCACGACCCTGCGGCCCTATCTCAATGCCCAGACGCCCCAGATGCGCGGCGCGTTCGAAGACGCCTTCGCCGCGGTCTTACGGGACGCCTATCCAATGCGGGATGACGGGGTGACCCTGCTGCCGTTCCGGCGCCTGTTCATCGTGGCGCGACGATAAACCCCATTCCGCTCCTCCCGGTGAATGCCGGGATACAGATCATGAAGTGGAGTGGGCGGACGTCTGTCCCGAAGGTCCGTTCCATACGATCTGGGCCCAGGTATTCGCCGGGGTGAGCGGAGAAAATTAGCCGAACACGATCGGCGCGGTGCGCATCTCTTCCCAGCGGCTGTTGCGGCGGCGCAGTTCCTGCACCGGTGTCTCCAGCGAGTCGAGGGCGGCGCAGGCGGCGGCGTAGCCGGCTTCCACCGCCGGCTCGTAGGCGCGCCAATTGCGGATATCGATGCCTTCTAGCTTCGGCGTTATCAGCACGTCGGTGGCTTCTCGCGAGGCGGCCAGGTCGCGCCCGCTGGTGACGGTGGCCGCGCGCATCAGCAGGCCGACGATCGGCGGGCCGGAGCGCCATTCGCCGGAGGTGATCCACTTCCAGAACGACGGGGGACGGAACACGTCCTTGGCAGTGATGCTGCGGCCGCGCGTGACGTCGACGCCGACGATGGGGCCAAGCTGCAGCGACCGCATGATGTCGGCTGGGAAGTTTTTCATCACCGCCCCGTCGACGAGCACATTGGCGCCGTCGGTTACCGGCGGCAGCACGCCGGGCAGGGAGATCGAGGCCCGCAGCGCCCGCGCCAGCTCACCGCGGCGGTGCAGCTGATAGACGCCGGTGGTCAGGTTCGACGAGATGCAGAAGAAGGGCAGCGGCATGTCGGAGATGTCGATGTCGTCGAAATGCTCGGCCAGGCGCTCACGCACCTTGATCCCCTGGGTCATGGCGATCAGGGGAATGGCGATGTCATCGAGCGGGCTGCTCTCGACGAAGGCCTTGCGGACGCGCGTCTCCATCTCCTCCTGGTCCCAGCCCAGGGCCAAGCCTGCGCCGACCACAGCGCCCATCGACGAGCCGCCGACGAAGTCGATCGGGATATTGCGCTCACGCAGGGCGCGGATCGCGCCGATGTGGGCGTAGGCGCGGGCGCCGCCGCCGGACAGCGCCAGGCCGACCGACTGGCCGGTGATCACGCGTGCGATGCGCTTGAGATTGTCGAGGTCCCCTTCTCGCACATGGAACACCCGCGCCGCGCCGCTAGCGTCGAGCCAGGCGCCCGAGCCGGTCGGCCTCTGCGAGTCCTTCGGCGACACCAGGATCAGGTCGACCAGGTGCTGTGTCAGCAGCGGCTCGGAGGCGAAGGTCTCGATCGCCGCCGGCGGCGTCTTGCCAAAGCCGATGCGGAACATGTGGTCGACCTGACGGCCCACGACCTGGCTCCACGCGCCCTGGCCGTGCTCGCCGACGTAGAAGACGAAGTCGTGGTCGGCCTCGACGCTGGAGAACCACTCGGTCGGCGCCATCAGGGCCTCGGCGCCGGCGACGTCCACCGTGTAGCCCATGGCCTCGACCAGGCCCGCCAGCCGCTGCACCAGCGGGCGGATCGAGGGTCCGGCGTCGGCGGCGATGAAGCCGTACACCGAAGGATCGCCCGTCGGACTATGGCCGGCCGCCGCCTGCCGCAGGCGCGCGATCATCATCTGCGCGATCTCGGTCATGATGTGCGGGTCTTCGTCGGCGGCGGCGAAGAAGGCGGCGCGGGGCAGGGCCAGAATCTCGGAATCGCGCAGGGCCACCACATTGGCCGAATGAGCGACCCCGGCCACAAGGGCCATCTCGCCAGCAGCCTCGCCAGGCCGGATGATGCCGAGGAATTGCCGCTCCTGGCCTTCCTCGCGGCGGAAGGCGCCCAGGCGGCCGGCGCGCAGGAAGTAGAGGTAGTCGGCGGCCTCGCCGGCCGTGAACAGATGCGACCCGCCCGGCAAGGAGAACCACGTAGCCGAGCCTTCCCGCCGCTCCCTGGCGAACAGGCGGGACAGGGCCGTGTCGGCCACGTTATTTGGCAAGGTCCCCACCGGGGGACCATAAACCGACGCCCGAGTCGAAACCACGGCTCTTCCGACGACGCCTCCAGGGCGCTAGGGGATGGCATGGCCGGCAATCTGCACATGATCAAACTTGTGGTGGGGGCGGACTCGGTCGCCGACCTGCTGGAGTGGCGCGCGAGCCAGGCCGGGCCGTGGGTGCTGAAAACCCGTCAGACGCCCAAGCGGGCGGCCGAGCTGGTCGACGGCGGCTCAATCTACCGGGTGTTCCGCGGCGTGATCCTCTGCCGCCAGCGCATCCTGGGGGTGGAGACGGTGGGGGAGGGCGTCAACGCTCGCTGCCACGTCACCCTGGACGAGGCGGTACAACGCACCGCGCCCACGCCCCGACGGGCTTTCCAGGGTTGGCGCTACCTGACCTCCGCCGACGCCCCCGCCGACCTCACCGCCGCCGAGGAGGCCGACATGCCGCCGGAGCTGGCGCTGAAGCTGCGCGAACTCGGGGCCTGGTAGGCGCCAAACCTAGCTGTGGACGGATCATGGCGTCGCGTTGACCGGCCGGGGCGCCGGGCGTGTCGTGGGGGGAACGATTCGGGAGAGGCGCATGACACGGGTCATAGTCATCGGCAACGAGAAGGGCGGGGCGGGCAAGTCCACCATCGCCGTCCACTTGGCCACGGCCCTGCTGCATGGCGGGGCGTCGGTCGGCGTGATCGACCTCGACCTGCGCCAGCGCTCCACCGCCCATTTCTTCGCCCACCGCCGCGCCTGGTGCGCCGCCAATGAGGCCCTGCTGCCGCAGGCGAACGAACTGGGCTTCGCCGATCCCATGGCGCTGGCTCAGGCGCCGGCGGAAGACCAGCTGGCGCAATTCGACGGCCTGTTCGCCGCGGCCGACGGGCTCGATTTCCTGATCATCGACACTCCGGGCAGCCACACGCCGCTGTCCACCGCCGCCCACGGCCGCGCCGACCTGATCGTCACGCCAATGAACGACAGCTTCGTCGACTTCGACATGCTGGGCGAGGTGGACCCGGTCAGCCTCGACTTGATCCGCCCCAGCCTCTACGCCCTGGCCGTGTGGGAGGCGCGCAAGCAGCGAGCGATCACCCAGGGGCGTCAGGCGGCCATCGACTGGGTCGTGCTGACCAACCGCCTGGCCGTGGCGGAGGCCCGCAACCGCCGTCGTCTGGAAGAGCGGCTGGACAAGCTGGCCA
>CANJOB010000087.1 GCA_947475655.1 Caulobacterales bacterium
CATGCACTGCGAGGCGACGAGCGAGAAGATGGCCATGGGCCACTTCTGCGACGGCCGCGCCAGCCTGGTGGTGGGCACCCACACCCATGTGCCGACAGCTGACTCCCAGATCCTCAACGGCGGCACCGCCTACCAGACTGACGCCGGCGCCTGCGCCGACTACGACAGCGTCATCGGCAACCACAAGGACGAGCCGCTGCGCCGATTCACCACCAAGATATCGAAAGAGCGCTACCGCCCGGCCGAGGGCGAAGCCACCGTCTGCGGCGTCTATGTCGAGACCGACGACGCCACTGGCCTGGCCCGCCGCATCGAACCGATCCGCGTCGGCGGGCGCCTTAGCCAGACCATCCCCCAACCCTGAAGCAGGAGATCGTCATGTCCGACATCGTCTACACCGCCCACGCCCACACCGTCGGCGGCCGCGGCGGCAGCGCCAAGACCGACGACGGCAAGCTGGATGTGAAACTGGCCTATCCGCCGGCCCTGGGCGGCGACGGAAACGGGACCAACCCCGAGCAGCTGTTCGCGGCCGGCTACGGCGCCTGTTTCACCGGGGCGCTGAACCTGGTGGCCAAGGGCGAGGGCGTGAAGCTGGGCGAGCACTCGGTGGACGTCAGCGTCGATCTGATCAAGGACGCCCCCAGCTTCAAGATCGGCGTCACCCTGACGCTGAACGCCCCGGACCTCGACAAGGCAGTGGCGCAAGGCCTGCTGGAGAAGGCGCACCAGGTCTGCCCCTATTCCAAGGCCACGCGCGGCAATGTGGATGTGAAGCTCAGCGTCGCTTAGCGCCCTTCCCCCTCGATGGGGGGAAGGGTTGGGGTTGGGGGTGAACTGCTGGCCGCGCGAACCCGGCTCGCCGTGTCACACCCACCCTCGGTCCCTCCCCCATCAAGGGGGAGGGAAGTGACAAGGGGCCGTGTCCGACGCTAGAACCCGCCGCTAGACAAACTCAGAAGAAGACCCATGGCCGGCCACTCAAAGTTCAAGAACATCATGCACCGCAAGGGCCGCGCCGACGCGGCTCGCTCCAAGCTGTTCTCCAAGCTGTCGCGCGAGATCACCGTGGCGGCCAAGGGCGGCATGCCCGACCCGGCCATGAACCCGCGCCTGCGGCTGGCGGTGAACAACGCCAAGGCGGAATCCCTGCCCAAGGACGTCATCGACCGGGCCATCAAGAAGAGCCAGATGGGCGACGCCGCCGACTATTCCGAAATCCGCTACGAGGGCGTCGGCCCCGGCGGGGTCGGGATCGTCGTCGAGGTGCTGACCGACAACAAGAACCGCGCCGCCGCCAATGTGCGCTCCATCTTCGGCAAGCTGGGCGGAAGTATGGGGGCCACCGGATCGGTGACCTTCAACTTCGACCGCGCCGGCGAGATCCGCTACCCGTCGAAGGTGGGCAGCGAGGACGCGGTGATGGAGGCGGCCATCGAGGCCGGCGCCGACGACGTCGAGAGCGACATGGGGGACGGCGTCTACGAGTTCGGCGAGGGCCACACCATCTACACCGGCTTCGAGGACCTGAACGAGGTCGCCGCCGCCCTGGAGAAGGCGCTGGGCCCGGCGTCCAGCACCCGCATCATCTGGCGGCCCAAGAGCACGGTCCCGGTCAGCGGGGAACAGGCGGCGAGTCTGATGAGGCTGATCGACGGCCTCGACGATGAGGACGACGTGCAGGCGGTCTACGCCAACTTCGACATCAGCGACGAGGAGATGGCCAAGCTGGCGGGCTGACGTTTCGGCGTTAACCCATCCCCCCTTTCCTGGCGCTAAAGGTTGCGCGAAGGTGGGGAACACATGACGAACACCGCGATTCGCATATTGGGCCTCGATCCGGGCCTGCGCCGCACCGGCTGGGGCCTGATCGCGGCCGAGGGCTCGCGCCTGAGCCACCTCGCCCACGGGGTGATCTCGCCGCCGGACACGCTTGGCTTGGCCGCGCGGCTGCTGTGGCTGTTCGAGGCCATCGAGGCGGTGATCGCCGAGCATGGGCCGCACGAGGCGGCGGTGGAGGAGACCTTCGTCAACGCCAACCCGCAGTCGACGCTCAAGCTCGGCCAGGCCCGCGCCGCCGCCATGATCGCCCCCGCCCGCGCCGGGCTGACGGTGGCCGAATACGCCGCCCGCTACGTCAAGAAGGCCGTGGTCGGCACCGGCGCCGCCGACAAGGCGCAGATCGCCTTCATGGTCGCCCGCCTGCTGCCCAGCTGCGGCTCGCCGACGGCGGACGCCGCCGACGCCCTGGCGGTGGCCATCACCCACGCCGGCGCGCGCCGCTCTCTCGCAGTAAGGGCCGTCGCGTGATTGGCCGCCTGCGCGGCCTGGTGGCCGAGGTCGGCGAGGAAGATGCGGTGATTGACTGCGGCGGGGTCGGCTATGTGGTGCGGATGGGGGCCAAGACCCTGTCGCGCCTGCCGGCGCTAGGCGAGGAGGTGCTGGTCCATGTCGAGAGCCAGTGGAGCGAGGCGCAAGGGTTGCGCCTTTTCGGCTTCTCCGCCCGCGAGGAGAAACAGGCCTTCACCGCCCTGCAGGCGATTCATGGCGTCGGCCCCAAGGCCGCCCTGGCGGTGCTCGACATCCTGCCTCCGGCGGAACTGGCGGCCGCCGTGGCCCGCGAGGACAAGGCCGCCGTCGGCCGCGCCAACGGGGTCGGGCCCAAGCTGGCGATCCGCATCGTCACCGAACTGAAGGGCAAGCCGCTCGGCGGCGGGCTCTCGATTTCGCCCATCGGCCACAGCGCGCCGACGCCGGCGGCGCCGTCGGTCTCCGGCGAGGCCACCGCCGCCCTAATGGGTCTGGGCGTTGCTGAGCCCCTTGCCCGGCGCGCGGTCGACGCCGCCCTGCTGCGGCTGGGCGAGGACGCGCCTCTGCCTAGCGTGATCAAGGCCGCCCTGCAGGAGACCGCCCGGTGAGCCGCCTGGTGGCGCCCGGCGAGACCGCCGCCGAACCGGTCGACAAGGCCCTGCGCCCGCAGACCCTGGCGGAATTCGTCGGCCAGCCGAAGGCCAAGGCCAATCTGTCGATCTTCATCGAGGCCGCCCGCGCACGGGGCGAAGCGATGGACCACGTGCTGCTGTTCGGCCCGCCGGGGCTGGGCAAGACCACCCTGGCGCAGATTGTCGCCCGCGAGCTTGGCGTGAACTTCCGCACCACCAGCGGGCCGGTGCTGGCCAAGGCCGGCGACCTGGCGGCGATCCTGACCAATCTCGAACCCAACGACGTGCTGTTCATCGACGAAATTCACCGACTGTCGGCGCCGGTCGAGGAGATCCTCTACCCGGCCATGGAAGACCATGTGCTGGACCTGATGATCGGCGAGGGGCCCTCGGCCCGCTCGGTGCGCATCGACTTGGCGCCCTTCACCCTGGTGGCGGCCACCACCCGCGCCGGCCTGCTGGCGACGCCTCTGCGCGACCGCTTCGGCATCCCGCTGCGGCTGGAATTCTATTCCAAGGACGAGCTGTGCCTGGTGCTGGCCGGGGCGGCGCGCAAGCTGGGCCTCAGCCTCGCCCCTGACGGCGCGGCCGAGATCGCCGCCCGCTCGCGCGGCACGCCGCGCGTGGCCGGACGGCTGCTTCGGCGCGTGCGCGACTTCGCCGCCGCGGAAGGCGCATCGACCATCGACCAGGCGGTCGCCGCCCGCTCCCTGGCGCGGCTGGAGGTGGACCAGGCGGGGCTTGACAGCCTCGACCGCCGCTACCTCGACGCCCTGATCAGCAACTACGCCGGCGGCCCGGCCGGCGTGGAGACTCTTGCGTATGCGATCGCCGAGGCGCGCGATGCGGTGGAGGACGTGATCGAGCCGTTTCTGATGCAGCAGGGCTTCATCCAGCGCACCCCGCGCGGACGGGTGGCCTGCGCCCGGGCCTATGAGCACATGGGGCTTGTGCCGCCCGCGACCCCGCCGGTGGTCCAGGCGGGGTTGTTCGAGGAGGAGTGAGGCTGCACTCTTCTCCGCTCACCCCCGCGAAGGCGGGGGTCCAGAAACATGGAAAAGTGATGCTGGACCGGCCCGCGTGCGACCTTGTCTGGATCCCCGCCTTCGCGGGGATGAGCGGATTTTAAGATGACTCCCACGTCAGGCGAATTTCGCGACGGGGCGCACTGGCTGCCGGTGCGGGTCTATTACGAGGACACCGACTTCACCCGCGTGGTCTATCACGCCAACTTCCTGCGCTTCATGGAGCGAGGGCGGTCGGACTTCATCCGCATGGCCGGGATCGACCATGTGTTCCTGGACGGGCAGGACGACACGGCCTTCGCCATCGCCCGGGTCGAGATCGACTTCAAGAAGCCCGCCCGCATCGATGACGCCCTGGTGGTGCGCACGGTGTTCCATGCGGTGAGCGGCGTTCGGCTGCACGCCGACCAGCAGGTGCTGCGGGGCGATGATGTGCTGGCCCAGGCGAAGGTGACCGCCGTCTGCGTCGGACCGGACGGAAGGCCTAGAAAACCGCCGCCGGCCATGGTCCAGCTCTTGAAGCCCTGGCTTTCAGGAAACTAGAGCTACAAGACAGCGTAAACATTCAGACGTCATAGTTTCACCATGTGCGCCGTCCAATCGGAACGGCCCCGTCGAGCCGACGAGAACGAGGGAACCCATGGATCCGAACGCCGTCTCCGCCGACACCTTCTCCTTCCTCACCCTGTTCCTGCGCGCCGACTGGGTGATCAAGGGGGTGATGATCGGCCTGGCCATCGCGTCGCTGTGGTCGTGGGCGGTGATCCTCGACAAGACCTTCCGTTTCTCCGCGCTCAATTCCAACGCCGACAAGTTCGAGAACCAAGTCAGCGGCGGCCGATCCCTGGAGGAAGTGGCGCAGGAGGCCGGCGACCGTCCGCGCCATCCGCTGCCGCGCATGCTGCAGGCGGCGCTCAAGGAGTGGCGCGACGCCCGCGCCCGCGGCGCCCTGGGCGACACCCAGTCGGCCTTCCTGATCCAGCGCATCGACCGGGTGCTGGATTCCATCATTTCCCGCGAGAGCGCCCGGATCGAAGACGGGCTCGGCAGCCTGGCCATCGTCGCCACCGCCTCGCCGTTCGTGGGCCTGTTCGGCACGGTCTGGGGCATCATGCACGCCTTCCAGAACATCGCGATCCAGAAGAACACGTCGCTCGCCGTGGTGGCCCCGGCCATCGCCGAAGCCCTGTTCGCCACCGCCATCGGCCTGGTGGCGGCGATCCCGGCCTATATCGCCTACAACAAGTTCTCCACCGACGCGGGCAAGTTCTCCGGTCGCCTGGAGGGCTTCGCCGACGACCTTTCCACCGCCATCCAGCGGCGGCTGGCGGAGCGCGTCTAGCTCATGGCGCTTTCCGCCAACGACGCCTTCGCGGCCGGGCGCCGCAAGAGCCGGCGCGGCCGCCGCGGCCGCGGGACCCTGTCCGAGATCAACGTCACTCCGATGGTGGATGTGATGCTGGTGCTGCTGATCATCTTCATGATCAGCGCGCCGCTGCTGACCGTGGGCGTGCCGATCGAGCTGCCCAAGACCTCCGCCGGGGCGCTGAACGACCAGAGCCAGCCGATCACGGTCAGCATCCGCCGCGACGGCCGCATCTATATCGGGGAAGAGGAGATCGCCTTCAGCGGCCTTTCCGACCGGGCCATCGGCCTGGCCGAGGGCGAGCTGGCGCGGCCGATCTATGTCCGCGCCGACGGGGCGGCGCAGTACGCCACCGTGGCGCAGGTGATGGCGGCGCTGTCGACGTCCGGCTTCACCCGCATCAACCTGATCACCGACACCGGCGGCCCGTCCACGGAAGCCGCGGCGACGGAAACGCAAGCGGACCCGGCCGCGCCGAGCGGCTGACGCCGTGGCGCGCACCCGCACCCAGACCAATTTCTCGCCGGCGATCATCGCCTCGGGCGTGCTGCACGGCCTGATCGCCGCCGCCCTGCTGATCGCCTGGCTGCGCAATTCCACGCCGATCACGCTCGGCTCCGCCGTGCCGGTGACCGTCGTCGCCACCGGCCCGACCACCGACATCCGCCCGGCCGAGCAGGGCCCCGAGGAACAGGTGGCCCAGACCGAGGAGCCGGTCCCCGAGACGCCGCCCGCGCCCGCCGCGCCGGTCCCGACGCCCACGCCCGCCCCGCCCAAGCCGGCGGCGGCCAAGCCGACGCCGCAGCCGGCGCTGAACCTCGACGCCCTGGCCGCCTCGATCCAGCGGCGGCAGAAGACCGCGTCCCCGGCCGCCCGCTCCCAGGCCCAGCGCGGCCCGGCCCGCGCCGAGACGGCGGTGGAGGCCCGCCAGGCGGTGGGCGCCGCTACCGGCCTGTCGGCCAGCGCGCTCGGCTTCCTGGCCGCCGAGCTGCAGCGGCGCTGGAACCCCAACTGCGAGGTCGAGGGCGGATCGTCGGTCGACATCCGCGTCGGCTTCCGCCTGATCCAGGGCGGCCGCATCCTCGGCGAGGTGGACAGCTCCGGCGCCACCGCCACCGACCCGGTGGTCAGGGCAGCGTCCGAACGCGCCGTGCGGGCCGTGCGCCAAGCCGCGCCGTTCGACTCCTTGCCGCCGGAACTTTTCGGCCAGAGAATCGTCGTCAACTTTAACGCCAAGCAGGCGTGTTCAGCCTAAGGTCCGTCCCCATGCGCTTCCCCCTGCTGATCGCCGTCGCCGCGGCCCTGCTCTTCACCACCGCCCCGGCCATCGCCCAGGTCGCGCCGCCGCCCCGTGCGGGCGGAGGCGAGCTGACCGTCGACGTCAACCAGGGCGCGGTGCAGCCCCTGCCCATCGCCGTGCCGGGCTTCAGCGGCTCGGCCCAGGGGGCCGAGATCTCGAAGGTCATCATGGCCAACCTGGAGCGGTCGGGCCTGTTCAGACCCATCGACCAGGCCGCCTTCATCGAGAAGTTCCTGGCGGTGAACGTGCAGCCGCGCTTCCCCGACTGGAAGACCATCGGCGCCCAGGCCCTGGTCAACGGCCAGGCGACGCTTGAGGCCGACGGGCGCCTACGGGTCGATTTCCGCCTGTGGGACGTTTTCTCCGAGACCCAGCTGCTCGGCCTGCAGTTCACCTCGACGCCTGAGAACTGGCGCCGGGTGGCGCACAAGATTTCAGACGCCGTCTATGAGCGCCTGACCGGCGAGAAGGGCTATTTCGACACCCGCGTGGTGTTCGTGGCCGAGAGCGGGGCCAAGGTCGGGCGGGTCAAGCGCCTGGCGATCATGGACCAGGACGGCGCCAACCCATCCTACCTGACCGACGGCTCCTACCTGGTGATGACCCCGCGCTTCTCCACGACCAGCCAGGAAATCACTTACATGGCCCTGCGGCCCAACGGCTCCAGCGTCTACCTGTTCAACATCGAGACCGGCCGCCAGGAGACGCTCGGCTCCTTCCCCGGCATGGTGTTCGCCCCTCGCTTCTCGCCCGCCGGCGACAAGGTGGCGTTCTCGGTCGAGCGCGGCGGCAACAGCGACATCTATGTGATGGACTTGCGCAGCCGGCAGACCACCCGCGTCACCAGCGACCCGTCGATCGACACCTCGCCGTCCTTCTCGCCCGACGGCAGCCGGATCATCTTCAACTCCGACCGGGGCGGCTCGCCGCAGATCTATGTGATGAACCTGGACGGCTCAGGCGCCCGGCGGGTCAGCTTCGGCGGCGGCAGCTATACCACCCCGGTCTGGGCCCCCCGCGGCGACTTCATCGCCTTCACCAAACAAACCGGCAGCACGTTCCACATCGGCGTCATGCGCGCCGACGGCAGCGACGAGCGGCTGCTGACCACCAGCTACCTCGACGAGGGCCCGACATGGGCGCCCAACGGCAGGGTGCTCATGTTCTTCCGCGAGACCGCGCCGGGCAATCCGCGCCTGTGGACCGTGGACGTCACCGGCCGCATTCTCCGGCCCGCGCCCTACACCAACGCCGCGTCCGACCCGGCCTGGTCGCCGCTTTTGAACTAAGCGAGGTGTTCCGCGTTACCTTTCGTTCGCGCGCCAAGTGAAACCAGGTCATCGCCGCCGTCGCGCACGGCAATGTGAGGGCCAGGGGCTTTTTTTGATCCACTCGGGAAGAAAAAGCGTCACTATGCGTCTGTACAATCGAACCCGATCCATTCGACCGACCTAAAGGAGGAAGTTGTGAGCTTCGACATGCAACGCGCCGCTAAGCTGGCGCTCGTCGCCGTCGCCGTAGCCACCCTGGCCGCCTGCGCCAAGAAGCCGGCTCCGACGCCTCCGCCCCCGCCGCCGCCGCCTCCGGCGACCGCGCCCTACACCCCGCCGCCGCCCCCGCCGCCCGTGGTCACCGGCGTGCTGCCGGGCTCGATGCAGGACTTCGTGGTCAATGTCGGCGACCGCATCTATTTCGACCTCGACAGCTACGACGTAAGCAGCGATGCCCAGCCGGTGCTGTCCAACCAGGCCGCCTGGCTAGTGCGCTACCCGAACGTGCGAATCCGCATCGAAGGCAACGCCGACGAGCGCGGCACGCGTGAATACAACCTGGCCCTCGGGGCTCGCCGCGCCAATTCGGTGCGCGACTTCCTGGTCGGCCGCGGCGTCGCCGCCACGCGGATCGAGACCATCTCGTTCGGCAAGGAGCGCCCGATCGCGGAAGGCTCGGACGAGGCCTCCTGGGCCCAGAACCGCAACGCCCACACCGCCATCACCGGCGGCGCCAACTAGGGCCTGACGATACAGACTGATGTGGAGGGGGGATCGCTCGCGGTCCCCTCTTTGCATTTTGGGCTTCGAACGCCCTAAATTCGACGTTTCGCACTGATCATTGGCGACACCATGAAGATTTGCCGTTCCGCTATCGCCGCCGGCCTCGCCGTCCTGATGCTGACCCTCGCCGCCGGTCAGGCCCTGAGCCAGACGCCGATCGAGGACGATCCGCTCAACGATCGCTCGCGGCGGCGGCTCGACAACATGGAGAAGGTGATGCGCGAGCTGCGCACCATCGTCTTCCAGGGCCGCAACACCGGAAAGCCGGTGGTGGTGCAGACCGCCGAGACCGAGGCCGTGGTGCAGACCCTGTCGCAAAGGGTCAACGACCTGGAGCTCAGCCTGCGCCGCATGACCGGCGACAACGAGACCCTGTTGCGCGACATCGACACTGCCCGCCGCGACGTGACCACCGAGCGCGACCGCGCCGCCGCGCTGGAATCCCGCCTGGCCGCCCTGGAGGCCAAGGTCGCCGCGGGGATCGCCCCGCCGCCGCTGGCTGACGCCGGCGGCGGAACGCTCGGAACCCTGCCGGCGGGGCCGGAGGCCGGCCCCGCGCAGACCCCGGCGGCCGCCTTCGCCGCGGCCAACAAGCTGCTGCTCGATGGCGACTATCCGGGGGCGGAGGCCGCCTTCGCCGATTTCATCGACCGTTATCCCGACCACGCCCGCGCGGCGGAGGCCAATTATCGGCTGGGCCAGACCCTGACCGCGCGCAAGGCGACGGCCGACGCCGCCGGCGCCTACATCGCCTCGATCCGCGGCTACCCGAAGACCGCCTGGGCCCCCGAGGCCATGCTGGAACTGTCGCGCTCGCTGGTGACCTTGGGCGACGGCGCCAACGCCTGCCGGGTCCTGAGCGACCTGGGAACGCGCTATCCGACGGCGACGGCGGCGGTCAAATCGCGCGCCGCCACCACCCGCGCCCAGGCCAAGTGCGCGGCCTAGGGCTACGCGTCGGCGCCGTCCTCGACCGGCGGCTGGCGGCGAAGGCTCCGGCCCCCCTGGCGGTGGCCCTGTCGGGCGGCGGCGACAGCCTGGCCCTGCTGATCCTGACCCTCGACTGGGCGGCGCAGAACGGCCGCGCCGTGCAGGCCCTGGTGTTCGATCACGGGCTCCATCCCGACAGCGCGGCCTGGACCCGGTTCGCGGCTGACGCCGCGCAGCGCCTGGGCGCCGTCGCCGAAATCCTGTGCTGGGAGGGCGAAAAGCCGACAACCGGACTCCCGGCTGCCGCCCGAGCGGCCCGCCATGCCGCTCTGGCCGATGCGGCGCGCGAGACCGGCGCCGGCGTGCTCCTGATGGGCCACACAGCCGACGACCGGCTGGAGGCGGCGCGGATGCGGGCCGAGGGGTCCAGCGTGCCCGATCCCAAGCCCTGGGCGCCGTCGCCCGCCTGGCCGGAGGGCAGGGGCCTGTTCCTGCTGCGGCCTCTGCTGGAGGTGCGCCGCCAGGCCTTGCGCGATTTTCTCAAATCCCGGGGCGAGACCTGGTTGGAGGACCCGGCCAACGACAATCCCCGCTTCGCCCGCGCCCGGGCCCGCGCCCAGGTCCGCCAAGCCGACGACGGCGCGCAGCCGGCGCCCCTAGCCGAGCCGGGGCCCCTCGCGTTTCACGGCTGGCGCGAGGCCTTCGGCGTTCTGGAGACGCAAGGCGCGTTCGAGCGGGCCGCCCTGGCCGCCGCCTGTCTGTGCGTGGCCGGAACCGCTCGCCCACCGGCGGCGGAGCGGCTGGACCGGCTGATGGCCCTGACCGGCCGCGGCGACGATTTCACCGCCACCCTGGCCGGCGCGCGAGTGCAGCGGCGGGCCGGGCGCCTGACCGTCACGCGGGAGATGGGCCGCCTGCGGACACCGGCGCAACCACTCGACCCCAGCCGCCCTCTGGTCTGGGACGGCCGTTTCGAACTGAACGTCGCCGACGAGGGCATGACGGTCCGCGCCCTGGGGGGGATCGCCTCGCGCCTGCCCAAGGCGCAGCGACTGGCCCTGGGGCAGGTCCCCGCCGCCGCCCGCCCGTCCCTGCCGGCCCTTGTCGACGCTGACGGAAACGCCAGTTGCCCCATTCTTGCAGACGGGACTAAAGGCGTGGCGGCGTCGTCCCTGGTCATGGCCCGGTTCGCCGCCGCCTGCGGCCAGATCGCCGCTGAGACAGCATAAGATTCGCCGCGCGTGGCGAAAACCGTCCAAGCGTCCTATCTTGGGATGAGCGCGGCGACGAAACGAAAGTCTGTACCGGAATGAACCTGCGAAATCTGGCCATCTGGGGCGTGATCGTCGTGGTGCTGATCGGCGTCTACAGCGTCGTCACCCAGGGCGGGCGCGCGGGCGGCGCCTCGAGCGAGATCAGCTACAGCCAATTGCTGCGCCGGATCGACAGCGGCGAGATCAAGACCGCCATCTTCCATGGCCCGGTGATCGAGGCGCGCGCCAACGACGGCCGCACCCTGACCTCGACCACCCCGAGCAATTCCGACGACCTGGTGAAAAGGCTGGAGGCGCACGGCGCCGATATCCAGTTCAAGGCCCCGGGCGGGCTGTCGCTGGTCGGCATCCTGGTCAACATGCTGCCGATCCTGTTGCTGATCGGGGTGTGGATCTTCTTCATGCGCCAGATGCAGGGCGGGGCCAAAGGCGCCATGGGCTTTGGCAAGTCCAAGGCCCGGCTGCTGACCGAGAACAAGAACCGTATCACCTTCGAGGAGGTGGCCGGCGTCGACGAGGCCAAGGAAGAGCTGCAGGAGATCGTCGATTTCCTGAAAGACCCGGGCAAGTTCCAGCGCCTGGGCGGCAAGATTCCCAAGGGCGCACTGCTGATCGGCCCTCCCGGCACCGGCAAGACCCTGATCGCGCGCGCGGTCGCGGGCGAGGCCGGCGTGCCCTTCTTCACCATCTCCGGCTCCGACTTCGTCGAGATGTTCGTCGGCGTCGGCGCCAGCCGC
>CANJOB010000088.1 GCA_947475655.1 Caulobacterales bacterium
CGTCGAGGACGAGACGGCGGACGATCCCGATTTCGTCGACTGGTTTGAGGCCACCTTCCTCTACGGCCGGGTGGTGGACGCCGCCGCGCGGCGCCATTGGGTCGACCCGACACAGCCGCTGCATGCCGCCGTGCTGGCGCCCGCGCACGGGGTGCTGGTGACCAGCGCCACCCTGGCCGACAGCACGCTCGACGATCCGTTCGCCCTGGCCGAGATGCGCACCGGCGCCGCGCGCATGCCCGAGCGCCCCAAGACCCTGCGCGTCGCCTCTCCGTTCGACTATCGGGAACAGGCCCGCGCCTTCGTCGTCACCGATGTCGGCCGTGAGGACCCGCGCCAGGTGGCCGCCGCCATGCGCGAGCTGTTCCTGGCCGCCGGGGGCGGGGCGGTGGGCTTGTTCACCGCCATCCGCCGCCTGCGCGCGGTGCATGACCTGATCGCTCCCCCGCTCGCCGCTAAGGGCCTGGCCCTGTACGGCCAGCATGTCGATCCGTTGGAGGCCGGCGCCCTGGTGGACATCTTCCGCGCCGAGGAAGACAGCTGCCTGCTCGGCACCGACGCCATCCGCGACGGGGTCGACGTGCCGGGCCGCAGCTTGCGCCTGCTGGTGTTCGACCGCGTGCCGTGGCCGCGCCCGGACCTGCTGCACAAGGCCCGCCGTGTGCGCTTCGGCGGCAAGTCCTACGACGACGCCATCGCCCGCGCCCGCCTCTCCCAGGCGTTCGGCCGCCTGATCCGCCGCGGCGACGACAAGGGGGTGTTCGTCATGCTCGACGCCTCCTCGCCGACACGGCTGTTTTCCGGCCTGCCCGAGGGGATCGAACTGCAGCGCATGGGCCTGGTGGAAGCCATCGAGGCTACTCGCGCTTTCCTCAGCGGCGACCGGGGCGGCGAAGGGAGCAAGGCATGAACGGCTGGCGGCTGAACAATTGCGCGATCGTCTTCATCGCGGCGCCGGTGGAGCAGGTCTGGCGCGCCCTGACCGACCCGGACATGAGCGAGAAATATTTCATGGGCGCCCGGGTCGAGGTCGGCGAGGAGGGCGGGCGCTACGCTGTCACCCGCGACAAACCCGACGTCACCGGCAAGGTGCTGGTCAAGGAGGCGCCGCACCGCCTGCGCGTGACCTGGGAGGCGCCCGCGCCGCCCAACATCACCCTGCCCAATTGCGAGTTGAATTCCTGGTCGAGCCGGCCACGACCGACAGTGGCGAGGTGGCCAAGCTCACCGTCAGCGAATTCGTCGACGGCGAGGTGCCGGCGCGGTTCGTGGTCGCCGGGCGCACCGGCTGGGGCCTGATCGTCTCCAGCCTCAAGACCTATCTGGAGAGCGGCAAGCCGCTGCCGTCGGTGAAGCTCAGCCCGCCCCATTAAGCGGCATCTGTTCTAAGGCTCAGCTTAATTCGTTGAAGTCGCCGCGCGCCTGGGCTTTGGTGGCGGCGATGACCGTCTCCGCCGCCTTCACGGCCTTGGCCGACCCGACCCGCCGCCAGATCATCGCCTTCCTGGCCGATGGCGAGCAGCCGGTGGCCGAGATCTGCGAACAGTTCAACTGCACCGCTCCGGCGGTATCCCAGCACCTGAAAGTGCTGCGCGACACCGGCCTGGTCACCGTGCGCCCGGCGGCGCAGCGGCGGTTCTACGCCGTCAACAAGGGCGCCCTGAGCGATGTCGCCGCCTGGCTGAGCCAGATGGCGAAGCTGGAACAGTAACCGCGCGGGATTTGCGCCACCGCCTCGCGCGCGCTAAGCCGCGCCCATGAAGACGCTGGGCCTGATCGGGTTCGGGCAGTTCGGCCGTTTGGCCGCAACCAGCCTCAAACCCCACTTCGATGTGCTGGCCGCCGACGCCGCGCCGGACGCGGCGGCGCAGGCGCGCGATCTTGGCGTCGATTTCGGCTCAGTCGAACAGGCGGCGGCGCGCGAGATCGTCATGGTCGCCGTGCCGGTGCGGGCCATGCACGCCGTGTTCGAACAGATCGCCCCGCATCTGACCCCCGGCGCCCTGGTGATCGACGTCGGCTCGGTGAAGATGCTGCCCAGCCAGTGGATGACCGAGACCCTGCCGGCGCACGTCGATATCGTCGCCACGCACCCGCTGTTCGGCCCGCAGAGCGCCAGGAACGGCCTGGCCGGCCTGCGCCTGGTGGTCTGCCCGATCCGCGGCGACCGGTTCGAGAAGGTGGCGGCGTTCGGCCGCTCGCTCGGCCTCACCGTCACGGTGACAAGCCCTGAGGAGCACGACAAGGAGATGGCCTATGTCCAGGCCCTGACCCATCTGATCGGCCGCTCGCTGGTCAACCTCGACATCCCCGACGAGCAGCTGAAGACGCCGTCCTACCAGCATCTGCTTGAGCTCTGCTCCCTGGTCGGCGGCGACACCTTTGAACTCTTCACCGCCATCCAGACCCAGAACCCCTACGCCGCCGAGATCGCCGAGGCGTTCGTCACCGAGGCGCGCGGATTGCTCGACCAAGTGAAATCGGAGCGGACCTAGCCGCCGACAAACTCCCGCAGCAGGTCGACCACCGCGCGGTTGTGTTCTTCCAGACCGATGGTGATGCGCAGGGTGTCGGGCAGGTCGTAGTTGGAAAGCCCGCGGGTCAGGTAGCCGCGCGAGGCCAGATAAGCTTCGGCGTCCTTCGCCGTCTTGCCGCTTTCGGCCGGGAAGTTGATCAGCACGAAGTTGGTCGCGGTCGGCGGGCACTCGAGGCCCAGGCCGCCGATCTGCTGCGCCATCCACGGCCGCCACCGGCGCACATGATCAAGCGAGCGCTGTTGGAAGTCACCGTCGGCCAGGGCCGCGATGGCCGCCGCCTGCGCCGGAACGCCGGTGTTGAACGGCAGGCGGATGCGGTCGATGGCGCTGATCAGCGTCGCCGGGCCGTAGCCCCAGCCGATGCGCAAGGACGCCAGGCCGTGCAGCTTGGAAAAGGTGCGCGTCACCACGATGTTGGACGCGTCGCGCGCCAACGCCATGCCGTCGTCGAACTGCGGGTCGTCGCAGAACTCGCTGTAGGCGCCGTCGATCACCAGCAGCACGTCCGACGGAAGCGCCGCGTGCAGACGCGCTACTTCGCTGCCGATCATCCAGGCGCCGCCCGGGTTGGACGGGTTGGCCAGGAACACCAGCCGCGTGCGCTCGTCCACCTCGGCCAGCATGGCGTCGGCGTCGAGGCGGAACGGCTTTTCCTTCGCGGTCTTCACCTCGGCCTGGCACGCCTTGGCGGCGATGGCGAAGGAGGCGAAGGCGTTCAGCCCCTGGACGATGTTGTCGCCCGGTTCGAGGAAGGTCTGCGCCAGCAGCAGGAACACCTCGTCCGATCCTGCGCCGAAGATCAGCCGCTCCGGCTGCACATCGAACTTGGCGGCGATGGCGGCGCGCAGCGCGGTGGCGCGCGGGTCGGGATATTTCTGCAGGTCGGCGACAGCGGCGGCGTAAGCCGCCTTGGCGGCCTCGCTGGCGCCCAGGATGTTCTCGTTGGCCGACAGCTTGATCGGGTTGGCCACGCCCTCGATCGTCGCCTTGCCGGGCACGTAGGGCGCGATGTCCAGGATGCCGTCCTTCGGGGCGGGGGGCTTTTCCATGCTCAGACGTCCAGCGGCGCCGGTGCGGCGCCGATGATCCCGGTCAGGGAGCCCGGCGCGCGCAGGATGCGCGGATCGTCGGCCTGGTAGAAGCCGGCCAGGGCGAACAGGCGCAGGCCGCCCCCTTCGGCCAGGAGGGACGCGGCGATGCCGTCGCGGGCCAGCATGTCCTCGATGACGCTGAGCGAGCCGGTGACGTCGGTGACCCAGAAGGTCTCGTCGCTACCGGTCGGCTCGATGTCGACCATGGCCGCCGCGAGAGCGAACGGGGGCCCCAGCGCGGTGAAACAGGGCAGGGAGGCGAACACCTTGATCCTCGGCTCGGCCAGCAGCCGGGCCCAGCCGCCGGGTTCGGACAGCGGCAACACGGCCACCGTGCCGGACGTGCGCGCGGCGGCCAGCGCCTGTTCGGGCTGGACAAAGGGCAGGATCGTCGGCGCGCCGCCGAAGCGCAGGCGGGTCAGCTCCATCATCCGCCCCGGATCGCGGCCGGGGCAAAGGGCGATGCGGAATCCGCCCTGGCGGGTCAGGTTGTCGCCCATCAGGTCGCGCCACAGGCGAACGATCAGGGCGTCGGAAGCGTGGTCGCGGGATTTGGCCAGCAGGGAGCGCAGCACCTGCGCCTCGCGGCCGGGGCGCAGGCCGAAGGGGAGGGCCTCGCCGGGTTTGAGTTCAGCCCGCTTGGCCAGGGCGACCTTGCCGGCCAGGCCGCTGCGCTCGTCGACCAGGCGCAGAATCTCGGCGTCGATGGCGTCGATACGCCATCGGATGTCTTCCAGCGAAGCGGCCTTGTCGGCGCTGTCGGCGGGCATCGCGCGGTCTTCCCCTGCTCAGGCGGCGGACCATAGCCACGCGCGCCCAGGAGGCAAGTGCCGCGAGCCTGTCCGGTGGGCGACGCCAACCGGGCGAACAGGCTCGCCCTTTGTTGGAAGCGCATCCTTGCCGCCAAACCGGCGGCCACTTTGGCGGGATGCGCTTAGAACACTCGGGGCGCGGGGCCGAGGGCCACGGGGCCGAGCGTGGTCTGGCCGGCTTCGAAGTTGATCGCCGCCCGCGCCAGGGACGCAGAGCCCTGGCGCGCCGCCGTCACCGCCGCCGCGGCGGCGGCCGCCTCGGCCGGAACGCCGCTGCTTTCCCCAAGCACAGCGAGGGCGCGCGGCGCCTGGCGCAGTTCGGCCTGCAGGTCGCCGCGCAGACGCCCGTCGAAACCGACCGACAGCTGCCCCGCCGTGGCGTTCAGGGCCGCATCCCCTGCGGAAAGCTGGGCGCTGCGCAGGTTGAGCCGCCCGCCGGCGCCGGTCCAGGCGCGCACGGCGTCGGCCCAGTTCGCGCCCTTGAGGGCGGAGGCATTCGAGAAGACGCCGTCGAACACCACCGTCACCGGGCGGCCCTGGGCCACGCGGCCCAGCCAGCGGCTCGGCTCGGCGGCGGCGTTGTCGAGGCGAAACAGGGCCGCGCCCTGGTCGTCGGGGCCGGGCCGCAGGTGCAGCTGTAGCTTGGCGGCGCTGGTGAAGGTCGGCAAAGGCCCACCGGCGGCGGCGTTGAAGGTCAGGGCATCGCCTTCGACCGACAGGCGCGGGGGGATGCGGCCCAGGCCGTTCAGGCTGGCGCGCAGCACCTTGGCCCGCACCTGCAGCGGCGCGGCGCCGGGGCGGCTTAAGGTGAGGCCGTCGGGGACGTAGCCGATCCAGTGGCCCAGGCGGTAGGCATAGGTTTCGGCGCGAAGCTGAGGGGTGGAGACGCCCCAACCCGAGGGCTCGGACAGCACCAGGTCGTTCAGCACCACATCGATGCGGAACGGATAGCCGCTGATGGTCCGTCCGCTCCACTGCGCCTGCCACCCCGCCGCGCGCGCCTGTTCGGCGGCGGCGTCGAGCCGCGACGCCGTCTGGCCGCGCAGATAGACCCAGGCGCCGCTCCAGCCGACCACGGCGACGGCGAAGATGATCCACGGGACGTACAGGAACCACCGGCGGTGTTTACGCGGCGGGGCCGGATCGGGCAGGGTCGGCGTTGATGGCGAGGACTTGGATGGACGGGGCACAGGAGGACCGCTGGATATTCGGCTATGGCTCGCTGATGTGGCGGCCGGGGTTCGACTATCTAGAACGTTGCGCCGCCACGCTCCATGGGCGCCGGCGTGCCTTCTGCATCTATTCGGTGCACCACCGGGGCACCTACGACCGGCCGGGCCTGGTGCTGGGCCTGGCCCTCGGCGGGGCGGTGCGCGGCGTCGCCTACGGCATCGATCCGGCGCGGTGGGACGAGACCTACGCCTATCTGCGCCAGCGCGAGCAGGCGACCGAGACCTATGTCGAGGCGCAGACGCCGGTGCGCCTGGCCGACGGACGGCGGATCGAGGTGATGACCTTCCTCTCCGACACTAAACACCCGCAATGGGCCGGCGACCTTTCGCTGGAGCGTCAGGCGCGGCTGATCGCCGGGGCGAGGGGGCTGTCTGGCCGCAACATCGACTACCTGCGCGACCTGGTGGTACACCTGCGCGCCGAGGGGGTGAGGGATCGCGGCATGGAGATGCTGCTGGCGCGGGTCGAGGAATTGGAGCCGTAAGCCTTCCTCACGACGGGGGAGGGAATGACTCCGCGAGCAGGGCGTTGCTGGCCGTCTCCAGCCGCTCCTCGAGTTCCTTCATGAACGCCCCGCGCTTGAGCCCCGGCGGGATCGGCGGAAGGAACTCGAACACAATGGCGCCGGGGATCTTGAGGAAACTCTTGTTTTGCCAGTGGGCCCCGGAGTTGGTGGCCATCAGGCAGCAGGGCATGTCCAGCTCGCGGTAGAGGGCGGCGATGCCGGGCTTGTAGTCGCCGGGCTCTCCTAGCTTGGAGCGGGTGCCTTCGGGGAAGATCAGCACCTGGCGGCCGTCGGCGAAGCGGTCCCGGCTGTCGGCGACCAGCTTCTTCAGCGCCGTGGAGCCGCCGTCGCGATCGACGACGATCATCCGGCCCTTGAGGCAGTACCAGCCGAACAGCGGGATCACCGTCAGCTCCTTCTTCATCACGAAGGCGGTGTCGGGCAGGAACAGGAACGGCGCGCAGGTGTCGTACATCGAGAGGTGTTTGCCGGCGATCAGCGACGCCCCGGCCGGCAGGTGCTCGCGGCCGCGTATCTCGGTCCTGATGCCGCAGACGACCCGCAGCAGCACCGTGCCGATCACGCCCCACAGCCGGATGCCGACGCGGGTGGCGCGGCTGGGGAAGACGTAGAGCGGGATCATCCCCACCGCCAGCAGGGTGGAGAAGAGGTTGAACAACACCAGGAAGACGAACGAGCGAACGTAAATCATGCGGGCTTTAGGACAGGCACATCGGGGTCGGGCCGCGGGCTCAGCTTGAGGAAGGATTCCCGCACCAGGATGGCCAGGTATTTGTTGTATTCGAGGATCATGCGGCGCGCGTCGATCCCCCGCCGCCACCAGGCCTTGGCGTCGGGCGAGGCGGTGGCCACCGGATAGGGCGTCAGCTGCGCGCTTGGCATGGCGGCGCGCAGCTCCAGCATGGCGCGCGGCATGTGGTAGGCGGCGGTGACGACGATCAGGCTCTCGTAGCCGTGCTGGCTGGCCCAGGCGGCGGTCTCGCGCCCGTTGCCGACCGTGTCGGTGGCTGAGAACCCCAGGTCGACGCAGCAGTCGTACAGGCGCTGGCCGGCCTTGGTGATGCCCTGGATGTCGTCGCGGGTGGCCTTCTCGTTGACGCCCGAGACCAGCAGACGCTTGCCCTTGGCGTCCTCCAGCAGGCGGATGCCGGCCTCTAGCCTTAAGGTCGAGGCTCCGGTGAGGACGACGATGGCGTCGGCGGGCGGCGGCTCCTCCACCGGGGTGGCGCGCGCGGCCCGGTCGGCGAAAGCCAGCAGGCCGACACCCCAGATCAACGCCGCCAGCAGAAGGACCGCCAGGCTCTTCATCAGGCCCCGCTCATGCTCCTCAACAGGTTCAAGGCCGCCAGGCGGGCGGCCAGGGCGGCGACCAGTCCGGCCGCCAGAGGCGCGGGTACGGCCGCCAGGGCGTCGGCCCAGGCCACCGGAGTGACAGGGGAAATCCCGCCCGATCCGCCCGCCAGCCGCGCCGACAGGGCGATCATGGCCGCCGCGCCGCCGCCGAACAAGCCCGCCGCCGCCCCCATCAGGGCGAAGCGCCGCTCGAACAAGCCGGCGATCATGCCGGGCCGGGCGCCCGATAGGTGCAGCACCTCCAACACCTCGCGCCGCGCCGCCAGGGCCGCGCGGGTCGCCAGCACGGTCACGGCCGCCGCCGCCAGGGCGACCAGGGCGGCGACGCCCACCGCCGCCCAGCGGGCCAGGCCGGCGGCGCGCTGCACGTCCTCCAGCCACAGGCTGTGGTCGTCGACGCTGGCGTCCACTTGCGCCTGGCGCAGGGCCTGCGTCATGGCGTCCGCCGTGGCCGGCCGCGCGCGGTCCAGGTCTACGGCCACCAGGCGGGGCACAGGCAGGTCGGGGGGCAGGGCGTCCTTGCCCAGCCACGGTTCCAGGAGGGCGGTCGCCTCCGCGCCGGCCAGCGCGCGGGCCAGGGTCACCCCGCGCACCCCGGCCAGGGCCTCGGCGGCGGCCGCGGCCGCGGCGTCCGAGGTCTGATCGCCGCGCGGCCGCACCAGCACGGTGGCGGTGCCCGACAGCGCCTGGCTCCAGCCTTCCGCCGCCCGGCCCGCCGCGAGGGCGCCGATGGCCGCCAGGACGCTGAGGAAACACAGCACGGCGACGACGAACACCAGGGCCCCGTCGCGCGCGTCCGCCGCCGGCAGCAGCGGGCCGGGCTTCCAGCGCTGGGGATCGAGGCTCAAGACCCGCCCTCCGTCAGGCGGCCGCCCTCGAGCCGCAGCACCGGCCGGCGCGCATGGGCCATCAGTTCCTCGTCATGAGTGGCGATCAGCACCGTGGTCCCTAAGCGGTTCAGTTCCACGAACAGGCGCAGGATGCGCAGGGCCATCGGGTGGTCAACGTTGCCGGTCGGCTCGTCGGCCAGCAGGATGTCGGGCCGCCCGACCACGGCACGGGCGATGGCCAGCCGCTGCTTCTCGCCGCCGGAGAGGGTGGCCGGCAGGGCGTGCATCCGCTCCCCCAGCCCGACCCAGGCCAAAAGCTCGGCCACGTCGCCGCGATAGGCCGCCGGCTTGCGGTTGGCGATGCGCAGCGGCAGGGCGGCGTTATCGAACACGGAAAGGTGCTCCAGCAGGCGCACGTCCTGGAAAATGACCCCGATCCGGCGGCGCAGCATCGGCATGTCGCGCTCAGCGACCACGGAGACGTCGCGGCCGAACAGTTCGACGCTGCCGCGCGAGGGCCGGTGGGCCAGGTAAATCAGCTTCAGAAGCGATGATTTTCCCGCGCCAGAAGGTCCGGTGATGAAATGGAAAGACCCAGGCGCCAAAGAGAAGGCTATGTCGCTCAAGGTCTCAGGAGCCCGACCGTACCGCATGGCCACGCCGTCGAACCGCACAACGGGCTCAGCCCCTGCTTCGAGCAGCAGCGCTTCCGGCCGCATCACGGTCTTGGAACTGGGAGGGTTTCTGGACATGGAAGCCGAAATCGGCGACCTCGGAAGGGGAGCGGGAGCGTCCGATTCGCCCTCATGATACTGACCTGCCCAGACTGCGCCAGCAGCTATTTCGTGCCGGACGAGGCCATGAAGGCCCCGCGTTCGGTGCGCTGCACCGCGTGTGGACGCAAGTGGACCGCCGAGCCGCAGGCCATCCTGGATCTTGTCTCCACCCCTGAAGAAGGCGCGGTCGCGCAGGAATCGGCGGTCATTCCGCCCGACGCACTGGCCGCCCCCGCCGCCCTGGCCGAACTGCCGGGCGAGGAACTGCCCAAGGTCTATCGCGCCCGCGCCGACGCCGAGCGGCGGCTGAAAGAGGCCGCCGGGACCGGCATCATCTGGGCCGGGATGTCGGCGGTGCTGGCGGTGGTCATCGCCGCCACCGTGGTGTTCCGCGTCGACATGGTGCGGATATTCCCGCGCACGGCCGGCGCCTTCGCCGCCGTCGGTCTGCCGGTGAACCAGGTCGGGCTGGTGATCGAGCAGCTGAAAGCCGAGCCGTCGCTGCAGGATGGCCGCGCCGCCCTGACCATCTCCGGCGTTCTGCGCAACATCGAGGACCACGCGGTCGAGGCGCCGCCCCTGCGGCTCAGCCTGCTCAACCCGGCCGGCAAGCGCGTGGGCGGCAAGGTCGCCGCCGCCGCCGACCCGCTGGTGCCGCCCGGCGACAGCCGTCATTTCGCCATCTCCATCCTCGACCCGCCCTCGACCGCCAAGGACCTGGAGATCGGCTTCGTGCTCGACAGCGGCGCGGCCAAGGCGGTGAAGGCCGCCGCCGACCCGCACCCGGCGGCCAAACTTTCCCTGCGCGGGTCCGCCGCCCCCACGCCCGTTCCGCCCGCACATGTGATAGAGGCCAAGCCCCTGCCGCCCCAATCCCATGACGCCGGAACCCACCATTGACTCAAGCCGCCCCGCCGGAAGTCCTGCTGTCAGAGCCCGAGATCGCCAAGCGCATCGAGGCCGTGGCCAAGCTGATCGCCCCGCGCATCGACGACGAGACCGTGGCCGTGGTGCTGTTGACCGGCGGCATCTGGTTCGCCGCCGACTTGTCGCGGGCCCTGTCGCGCAACGGCCGTCAGGTGCGGTTCGACGCGCTTTGGCTGTCCTCCTACCGCGACGAACGGGCCAGCCTCGGCCGCTGTGAAGTGCGCGCCGACCTGCAGCGGCCGATGGCCGGCCGCAAGGCACTGATCGTCGACGATGTGTTCGACACCGGCCTGTCGCTTAGCGAAGCGGTGCGGCTGGTGGCCGACGCCGGGGCGTCGGAGGTCTGGACCGCCGTCTTCGCCCGCAAGCCCTGGCCCGAGCAGCGCGCCATCGAGCCCGACTTCGTCGCCTGGGAGGCCCCGGCGCGGTTCCTGGTCGGCTACGGCATGGACGACGGCGGCGCCTATCGCGGGTTGCCCTACATCGGGGCCATGGACTGATTTTACCGCCGTCATCGTCGGACTTGGTCCGACGACCCATACGGACCCATCCTGCAAGTCCCCAGCCGATCGAGTCTATGGGCCCTCGGGTCAAGCCTGAGGGCGACGGTGCTTGAGGGGGCGATGGACTACCTCCGCCCCCCGCTTTAAGCGGTGATGGCATGACCGGCGCCCCCCCTTGCGTGATCCTCAACGAGCCGCAGCTGGCCGAGAACATCGGCGCGGTGGCCCGCGTCATGGCCAATTTCGGGCTTTCCGACCTGCGGCTGGTGCGCCCGCGCGACGGCTGGCCGCAGGACCGCGCCTGGGCGTCCGCCTCGGGCGCCGCCTGGCCGCTCGACAACGCCCGCGTCTATGACCGGCTGGAGGCGGCCGTGGCCGACCTAACCCACCTCTACGCCACCACGGCGCGCCCGCGCGAAACCGCCTTGCCGATCTACACCCCGCGCGAGGCGGCGGGCCGGCTGTCGAAGTTCACCGCCTATGGCCAGGCTTGCGGCCTGCTGTTCGGCGGCGAGCGCGCCGGACTGGAGACGGCGGACATCGCGCTGTGCCAGGCCATCGTCACCATCCCCGTCGACGAGCGGTTCCGCTCGCTGAACCTGGCCCAGGCCGTGGCCCTCAACGCCTATGAGTGGCGCATGACGGTGATGGACGCCCCCGCGGCCCGGTTCGACAACCAGGACCCGCCGGCGACCCGCGAGGTGCAGATCGGCATGTTCGAGCAGCTGGAAGCCGAGCTGGACAACGCCGGCTTCTTCCACCCGCCGGCCAAGCGGCCGTCGATGCAGCGCAACCTGCGCGTGGCCCTCTCCAAGGCCAACATGACCGACCAGGAGGTCCGCACCTTCCGCGGCGTCATCACCGCCCTATCGAAG
>CANJOB010000089.1 GCA_947475655.1 Caulobacterales bacterium
CTGACGTACTTGGTCCTGCCCCAGCCGTACTGGCGCAGCTGCCGCACCCGCCCGGCCAGGGCCGCATCGGACGTGACCACCGCCCCCCCGTCGCCCAAGGCGCCCAGGTTCTTGGTCGGATAGAAGCTGAAGCATCCCAGGGCGCCCCAGGCCCCGGTCTTCCTTCCCGCCGTCACCGCCCCGTGCGCCTGAGCGCAGTCCTCGATCAGCGGCGCGCCCGCGGCGGCGCAGAGACCCGCCACGGCTTCGATGCCGGCCATGCTGCCGTACAGATGGGTGAAGATGACGGCCTTCACCTGGCCTCTTCCGTGCAGCGCCGCCTCCAGCAGGTCAGGCGCCATGTTCATGCTGTGGGGGTCGACATCGACGAACACCGGCACGGCGCCGACAGCGTTGATGGCGTGCAGACCGTATCCGCCGGCATTGGCTACGCAAACCACGCGGTCGCCCGTCCCGATAGTCAGCGCGCGTAGGGCCAGTTCCAGCGCCTCGGTGCCATTGCCCACGCCGATGCAGGTTTCCACGCCGCAATAGGCGGCGAACTCGGTTTCGAACGCGGCGGTTTCCGGGCCCAGCACGAACCAGCCGCTCTCAACCACCTTGGCGACCGCCGCGGCGATCTCTTGCCCGTGGGCTTGGGTATGGCGCTGTAGATCGTTGATGAGCAGCATGTGCGCTAGACCGTCGCGGCTTTTGAGTCGCGGTACTTGTACTGCACGGGGAAGGTGAATGGCCTCACCTCTATCCGCTTGGCGACGACAAAGATCGCCGCGTTGGCCGGCGCGTTGAACCGGCGATGCGCCTCGACATCGAACGCCTTGAAGCCGTTGCGCAGGTCGCAGCTCATTCCCTGCATGTAGAGAATCTTGAAGCCGTTATCGTGCAGAAAGTCTGGATAAACGGTCGGGCTGAAATTCCAGAAGCCGTGGTTGACGCGCGTCAAGGGCGCGGCGTGGACTAGGAAGCCGCCCTCCGTGACGGCGGCGCAGGAGTTGAGGAACGCCTGGGCGACATTGAAGCAATGCTCGCAGGTCCCCGTGTCGATCACTAGGTCGAACTGCGCCTCCAGGTCCGATGGCATGGGCATGTTCAGGTCGACGATGCGCTCCATCCCGCGCGCGGCGATGATGTCGATGACCTCGGCATCGATATCCAGAGCCTTGAACAGCGGCAGGGTGTCGTACAGCGGAGTGGTCGCGCCCTTCAGCCCGTGCCAGGCCCAGATCTTGTCGGCATCATCCCGCAATGGAAGCGTCGCCACGACCGCCGCTGTGAACAGGGCCTCGAGGCGCGACTGGGTGACCAGCAAGTCGGGATAGGCCAGGCAGAGCGCCTTCAGCGTGCCCTGCTTCTCCTTCCGGCGCAGGTCGATGGCCTGCTTAATCAGCGTCAGAAACTGTGCTTCGATGGCCACGGGGGCATCCTTCGCGATCCTAGGCCGGCAGGCCGGAGATGTTGGTCCATAGGCGTTTGGTGTAGCGCGGTAGGGCTTCCTGCTCGCCCTGGAAATAGGCCTGCTCCCGCGCGCCGATTTCCCGGCGATACGCGACATCGTCGATCAACTTCTGCGCCAGCTGCAGATAGTGCTCGGGGTCGGCGGCGGTCAGAATGTCGAGCGTCTCAAGCTGGGCCTTCGGGACCGCGCCGCCCGCGAACTGCTGCTCGACGCCGACCTGCAGCTGATAGCCATAGAGGGTATCGGGCGAGTCGTAGGATAACAGCGGCGTTCCGTGGCTCATGGACTGGAACCCGGTGATGCCGCATCCGAACGGGAAGGTCTCCAGGAAGACGTCGAGAGCCTCGGCGACGAGATTGGTGTCCACCCAGCCGATGAACCGGCAGCGGTCGAGGACGCCGTGTTTGCGGAAGGCGGCGAGAACCACCTCCGGCTGATGACGGCCTGTCCACAGGAAGTAAGCCCGGGGATTGCGCGCCAGCAGGGTCCCGATGGTGTCGAGATAGGCGGGTGAGTTGAACTTTTCCTCACGGGCCAGCGCTCCCAGCAGAATGGCGTCCGCGGGGAAGGCCTCTCGGATTCTCTTCACCTTGGCCGGATCGTTGCCCTTCGGCGTCAAAGTGAGGGGAAACGGCGACACGGTCCAATCGCGCCCATTGTAGTTGCGGGTGGTCTCGAACGCCTGGCCGCCGCACAGGTGCACGTCGACTTCCGGTATCCACAAGGGGTGGAACTTCACCGACCAGAAAACCTGGCGCGGGGCCAGCTTCATCGCCAAGGCGTAGCTGGCCAGGGTGGGAATCGAGAGCCAGACGACCGTGGCTATATCCGCCGCCTCGAAGAGTTCGCGCAGGTTCTGCGCCGCGGCGCCCCGCTCCAGCCCGACCGGACCGATCAGCTTGATGCCGCGCTGCTCGACCAGGGCCTTGAAGGAGTCGTTCGCGCCGTGGATCGTGGCGAGATACAGTTCGCACTCGATGCCCTGGGCCAGCCAGGAATCGATCACACGGAACATCACCTCGGTGTGGCCGAGCAGCACCCCGTTGTGCATCGTGAAACAGATTTTCCGAGGATTACGGTCCTGCCGCAGCGGACGTTGGCGCATGCGCCCCAGCGTCTGCAGCTGCGGCGACCACTGCCGGAAGCACTGATAGTAGTGCTCTTCGGTCTCCGTGGTCTTCAGCATCGGATTGTAGAGCAGTTGCTCGACGCGAAGAGCGGCCTCGAGATTGCCGTCGGCGATGAACTTCTGCAGCGTCCTGACGCACCCCTCGAAGCATCGGTCGCTCTGCGCCTTGAAGCCGGCATATTTCAGCCGCCCGCCCAAGGCGGCCATGTCCGCGACAAGGGGGGCAGGGTTGTTGATGAGCGACTCGTACTCGGCAAGGATATCGCTCACCCCTACCCCCGGTCCCGCATCAACCGTCCCTGCTCCCGCTTCCAGTCGCGGTCGGCTTCGGTGGCGCGCTTGTCGTGGTTCTTCTTGCCCTTGGCCAGGGCGATCTCGAGCTTGGCCGTGCCCTTGTCGTTGAAATAGAGCTTCACCGGAATGATGGTGCGGCCGTCGCGCTGCACTGACGCAATAAGCTTGTCGATCTGCTTGCGGTGCATCAGCAGTTTTCTGGGCCGCCGCGGCTCGTGGTTGAAGCGGTTGGCGTGGCCGTAGGGCGGGATGTCGGCGTTGACGAGCACGATCTCGCGCCCCTCCACCGCGGCGTAGGATTCGGCGATATTGGCCCGCCCCACGCGCAGCGACTTGACCTCGGTGCCGGTCAGCACAAGTCCCGCTTCCATGCTGTCTTCCAGGAAGTAGTCGTACCTCGCGCGCCGGTTCTCGGCGATCGGCCTGGTCATCAGATCACGCCGGCCTCGCGCATAGCGGCTTCCACCTGCGGGCGCACCGCGTCCGAACAGGGCGTGATCGGCAGGCGGGTCTCGTCGGTGCAGACACCCAGCATGGCCAACGCCGCCTTGGTCGGCGCCGGCGACGCGTCAAAGAACAGCGCCCGGTGCAGCCTGATCAGCCGGTCCTGCCAATAAAGCGCGGTCTCCCACGCCCCCTGCTGGCAGGCCTCGATCATCGCGACGCAGGCTTCGGGCGCCACGTTGGAGGTGACCGAGATCACCCCATGACCGCCATGGGCCATGTAGCCGAGCGCGCTCAGGTCGTCGCCGCTCAGCAGGTTCCATTCCGGGCCGCAGGTGATGCGCTGCATACTGGCGCGCGGCATGTCGCCGGTGGCGTCCTTGACCCCGATGACGTTGGGCAGGGCCGATAGGCGCTCCAGGGTCTCGTTGCTGATGTCCACTGCCGTGCGGCTGGGCACATTGTAGGTCACGACCGGCAGCTGCACCGCATCGTTGATGGCCTTGAAGTGCTGATACAGGCCCTCCTGGCTCGGCCGGTTGTAGTAGGGCGCCACCACCAGGGCGGCGTCGGCGCCCACGGTCTTGGCGTGGCCCACAAGGCCGATGGCCTCGTCGGTGGCGTTGGCCCCGGCCCCGGCGATGACGAAGGCCCGCCCGCGGGCCGTCTCGACGCAAAGCTCGACCACACGGCGGTGCTCGTCGTGGCTCAGGGTCGCGGTTTCGCCGGTGGTGCCCACGGGCACAAAACCGTGAACACCGGCGGCGATCTGCCGCTCCACCAGGCCCACGAAAGCCTCTTCATCGACCGCCCCGTTGCGGAATGGGGTAATCAGCGCCGTGATAACGCCCTTGAAAGGGGGTTGGACCATGCTTGCAATTCGCCGTGAGATGGTCCGCGCGAGGTTGCGCGGATGATGTCGGGGCGGACAATATGTCCGCGTCGGCGCCCGCCGCAACTCCTTCGGGGCGGCGCGACGCATGTGGAGCAAGAGTTTTTGCCAAAGACGAGCCCGCTTTCGATGAGTCGCCGCCTGGCCGTGGCCGGTGCGGTGATCGCCGTCTGCACCGCCGCCGACGCCCAGCAGGCTTATACGCCGGGGGCCGGCGCCGGGCCGGTGGCCTACCTCAGCATGGGGTCGCAGGGCGACGTAGCCAACCTGCGCACCGCCCTGACCGCCGCCAAGGCCGGCGACGTGGCCGGCGGGCGCATAGCCATGGCCTCGATTCAGGACCCCCTGGCCCGCAAGGTCGCCCTCTGGGCCCTGGTCGACGCCAATGCCGACAGCCTGGGTTTTTCCGAACTGGACGAAGCCCGCCGCGGCATGGCCGCCTGGCCGCGCGAGGGCCGCCGCGTCGCCGCCGCCGAGAAGCAGCTGGCTGTCGCCGGATTAAGCCCCGTCAGCGTCATCGCCTGGTTCAATGGCCAGCCGCCGGCCACGGGCGACGGCGCCCTGGCCCTGGCGCAGGCCTTGTCCGACAACGGTCAGGCCGAGGTGGCCAACGCCCTGATTCGCCGTTTCTGGCGCGACGAGGTGTTCGAGGCCGACGTCCAGACCCGCATCCTGGCCCGGTTCGGCGCGGTACTGACCCTGGCCGACCACGCCCGCCGCGCCGACATTCTGCTCTATGGGGCCCAGGGCCCGGCGGCGCGAGACATGCTGGGCCTGCTGAGCCCCGATGACCAAGCCGCCGCCAACGCCCGCATCGCCCTGCGCGCCAACGCCCGCAACGCCGAGACGCTCTACGCCGCCCTCGCCCCCTCGCAGCAGCTTTCGCCCGGCCTGGCCTTCGAGCGCGCATCCTTCCTGCGTAAGCGCGACCGGTTCGACGAGGCGATCAGCCTGGTGCGCTATTTCCCTCAGCCCCCGACCGAGGACGCCGCCGGCCGCATCTGGATCGAGCGCCGCTCCCTGATCGCCCAGGCCCTGCGGTCCGGAAACAGCCAGGCTGCCTACACCCTGGCCGCCAATACCGGCATCGCCACCGGCGCCGACGGGGCCGAGGCGGAGTTCTATGCTGGCTGGCTGGCACTGACCCGCCTGCGCGACCCGGCGCGGGCCGAGGCGCACTTCGCCGCCCTGGCCGGCATCGGCCAGTCGCCGATCACCCGCAGCCGCGCGCTCTATTGGCAGGGCCGGGCCGCCCAGGCGGCCGGCGACGCCGTCGCCGCCGCCGGCTTCTTCGGCGACGGCGCGCGCTATCAGACCACCTTCTACGGCCAGTTGGCCGCCGAACGGGCTGGTCAGACCACGATCAACCTCGTCTCCGACCCGGTTATCACCCCGGCCCACCGCGCCGTCTTCGATACCTACGAGATCGTCCGCGCCGCCCGCCTGCTCAACGCCGCCGGGGCCACCGACGCCTTCAAGGCCTTCATCCTGGCGGCCGACGACGTTCTGCCCACCGTCGAGGACCAGGCCTTACTGGTCGACCTTGCTTTAAGCGTCGGGGATCAGGACCTGGCCATGCGCGCGGCGCGCACCGCCGCCCAGCGCGGCTTCATGCTGCCGCACCGCGGCTATCCGGTGATGACGCCCCCCTCCGTCCAGACCAGCGCCGAGCCGGCCTTCGTGCTGTCGATCGCCCGCCAGGAAAGCAATTTCGACCCCTCGGCCCGTTCCGGGGTCGGGGCGCGGGGCATGATGCAACTGATGCCGGCCACGGCACGCCTGACCGCCCGCAAGATGGGCGAGCCCTATTCCGAGGGCCGGCTGACCGACGCCACCTACAACATGCGCCTTGGCTCGACCTACCTGGGCGACATGATCGACACCTTCAGCGGCTCGTACCTGATGGCGGCGGCGGCCTACAACGCCGGGCCGGGGCGGCCCGCCACCTGGACCAGCTTCTGCGGCGACCCGCGCAGCGGCGCCAGCGACCCGCTCGATTTCATCGAGTGCATCCCGTTCAGCGAGACCCGCAACTATGTGATGCGCACTCTGGAGACGACCCTGGTGTACCGCGCCCGTCTGAACGGCGGCGTCACGCCCTTGACCCTGTCAGCCGACCTGAAGCGCGGGGCCTATGCCTATGTGCCGTCCGCCCCGCCCGCGCCGCCGCTGGCCGAGGTCGCTTCGAGCGTCAGCGTCGCTACGCGCTGACCAGGCCGCCGAACATCCCGTCCAGCAGGGTCTTGGTCAGTTCGTCCGCCGGCGACCACTGACGATCGGGCTGGGTGATCAGCAGCGACGCCAGGCCATGCCCGGCCGCCCAGAACACCTGAGCCGCCGCCGCCGTCGTCACGCCGCGCAGGCGGCCCTCGGCGGCGATCTCGTCCACAACGTCGAGCAGGGTCTTGAAACAGCGGTCGCCCAGGCGCTCGACCAGGCTCTGGCTCTGCGGCGACAGGTGGCGGCCGTTGCTGCAGAACACCAGGCGGTAGGTGCTGGGCTCAGCCAAGCCGAAATTGATGTAGGCCTCGATCATGGCGCGGGCCCGGTCGACCGGCGGCGCCGGCCGCTGCGCGATCTCACTGCCTAGTTTCAGCAGCTTCTCCATCGCCCCTTCGCAAATCTCGACCAGGATCTCGTCCTTGTCGCGGAAGTGCATGTAGAGCGCGGTCGACGATAAGCCCACCTCGTCGGCGATGCGGCGGATCGTGGCCCCGTCATAGCCCAGATTGTTGAATATCTTCGCCGCCGCGACGAGGATTTCGCCTCGGCGTTCATGCCCACCACCCTTCGGCTTGCGCGCTGAGCGGACAGCTCTGTTCAACACCACTGCGTCCATAACCTTACTCCCCCGAGTACCGGCCAACGCTTAGGACATGGCGGTCGCGCCCGCAACCGCCGCGAACGCCATCCAGGATTGAACTCAATGGCTTAGCGCCTGAAAGTTGCGGTAAGGCCATTGCATACGTCGGCCTGCGCACTGGACGGGCCTTTAGCGCCCGGCCTATCAAGCAGCGATGGCCCACCCTTCCTCTTCCGCCGACCCCATAAGGGCCAGCCAGCCGCTGTCCCTGCGCACGACCGGGTGGGCCGACTACGCCCTGCTCGACAGCGGCGGCGGGCGCAAGCTGGAGCGCTACGGCCGCTTCACCGTCATCCGGCCTGAACCGCAATGCGCCTGGGCCCCGCGCCTGCCGGCCAGCGTCTGGAAATCCGCAGACGCGGTGTTCGACGCCACCGACGAGGACGAGGCCGGCAAGTGGCGCTTCAACCAGCAGCCTCCGGAAACCTGGCCCCTGGCGTTCGGCGACGTGCGCTTCCACGGCCGGTTCACGGCCTTCCGCCACCTGGCCTTCTTCCCCGAACAGGCGGCCAACTGGGCCTGGCTGGAACAGCAGCTCGCGGCGCGCGAAGGCCAGAGGGTGCTCAACCTGTTCGGCTATACCGGGGTGGCCAGCCTGGTCTGCGCGGCCGCCGGGGCGGCGGTCACCCACGTCGACGCCTCCAAGAAGGCGGTGGGCTGGGCGCGCGAGAACGCGGCCCTGTCGGGCCTGTCGGAAAAGCCGATCCGCTGGATCACCGAGGACGCCCGCAAATACGTGCAGCGCGAGGCGCGGCGCGAGTCCCGCTACGAGGGCATCATCCTCGACCCGCCGAAATACGGCCGCGGGCCGGACGGCGAGGTCTGGCGCCTGTTCGAGGATATGGGTGAGATGACACATCTATGTGCCTCACTTCTTTCGGAAAATGCCTCGTTCCTCGTGTTGAACGCCTATGCCGCGCGGATCAGCGGCGCCGCTCTCGCCAGCCTGCTGGGGGAGGCCATGAAGGGCCGCGGCGGCAGGGTCGAATGGGGCGAGTTGACGCTTGGGGAGCAGGACGGAAACCGGGAAATCGGCCTGTCTTTCTTCGCGCGCTGGACAGCCGCATGACCGACGCGCGCGTCATCACCTCCCTGACCAACCCGACGGTCAAGGCGGCCCGCGCCCTGCACATGCGCAAAGCGCGGGACGAGACGGGCTTGTTCCTGGCCGAGGGCCTGAAGATCGTCACCGAGGCGGTGGAGCTCGGCCACGCGCCGCAAATCCTGATGTACGGCCGCGACGCCGCCGACCATCCGCTGCTGAAAAAAGCCGCCGTCGCCACCCGCGCCGGTGGCGGCGAAATCGTCGAGGTCGGCCGCGACGTGCTGGAGAAGGTCGCCAAGCGCGACAACCCCCAGGCGGTGCTGGGCGTGTTTCCCCAGGCCTTCACACCGCTGTCGGCGCTGCAGCCGCGCGAAGCGGCCTGTTGGGTGGCGCTGGAGACGGTGCGCGATCCGGGCAACCTGGGCACCATCATCCGCACCGCCGACGCCGCCGGCTGTGGCGGGGTGATTCTGGTCGGCGAATGCTGTGACCCATTTTCGGTCGAGGCGGTGCGGGCGACCATGGGCTCGATCTTCGGGGTCAAGCTGGCCAAGGCGACCACGGCGGAGTTCCTCGCCTTCCGCCAGGCCTGGCCCGGCTCGGTGGCCGGCACCCTGCTCTCGGCCACCACCGACTACCGCGCCGCCGACTACGCGCGTCCCGCCCTGGTGCTGATGGGCAATGAGCAGCAGGGCCTCACCGCCGAACTGGCCGCCGCCTGCGACGTGACGGTGAAAATCCCCATGCGCGGCCGGGCCGACAGCCTGAACCTCGCGGTGGCCACGGGCATCATGATCTACGCGGCGACGGCCTAGGTCCCGCTCAAGTCCCTCTGGGCTTGGCCCGAGTCACCGGGGCGGCGGCCGCCGGGTCGTCCGGCCAGACGTGGCGGGGGTAGCGGCCCTTCATCTCTGCCCTGACCGCCTTCCACGACCCGGCCCAGAATCCGGGCAAGTCCTTGGTCACCTGGATCGGCCGGTGCGCGGGGGACAACAGCGCCAGGGTCAGGGGCTGGCCCGCCGCTGTAGGATGCGCCTTCAGCCCGTACAGTTCCCCCACCCTGACCTCGACGCGGGGCCCGCCGTCGGCCGCATAATCGATGGCGAAGCTGGAGCCGGTCGGGGCGGTGAAGCGGGCGGGCGCCTTGGCGTCGAGGTCGCGCTGGTGCTCCCAGGGGAGACGATTTCGCAGGGCGTCGGCCAGGGCGCCGTCGTTCAATTGGCCAAGGCTCGACTTCCCAGCCAGCAGCGGGGCCAACCAGTCTTCGAGGTCGGCGAGCAGGCTCTCGTCCGTCAGGTCGCTCAACCCGAGGAAGCCGGCGCGGGCGCGCAAAGCCTGGCTGGCGGCGCCGAGCGGCAGAGCGGCCAGCCCCTCGTCCCGCACTTGGCCGAGCAGGGCCGCGGCGACGACCGCCGGGTCGAGGCCTTCGAGCACCGTCTCGCTCAGGGTGAGCCGGTCAAGCCGGCGCAAGCGCACCGCCTTGAGCCGCCCCTTGGCGTCTGCGGTCAGCCGCTCCTCGACGGTGATCCGATCGGCGAACGCCGTCTCCAGCCCCGCCGGATCGAGCGGAGCGGCCAGCAGGATGCGGTCGCGCGCCTCGCCGCCGCCCAGCTCCGCCACCGCCAGCCAGGGCTCGCGCGCCATAGCGTCGGTCGGGTCGAGATGGGCGCCGCGCCCGTTGGCGAGCTGGTATTCGCCCGCCTTGCCCCGCGCCTTGGCGATGCGCTCCGGAAAAGCCGTGGCCAGCAACAGGCCGTCGTCCATTTCGGCTCCGGACGCCCTGCCCTTCACGCTCCTGGCCCAACGCCCCGCCAGTGTGCGGGCATCGCGGGCGCGCTGCGAGCTGTCGCGCGACAGGGCCTGCAGCCGCGTGCGCAGGTCGGTGTCGCGCCCGCCCAGGCCCGGTTCGGACAGCAGGGCGGCGATCATGGCCGCCCGGTCGGCCTGGCCGCCGGCGCTCAGCAGCATGTGCGCCAGGCGCGGCGCCAGGGGCACGGCGGCCAGGGCCTTGCCGTGGGCGGTGAGCGAGCCTTCGGCGTCGAGCGCCCCCAGGCGGAAGATCAGGCCGCGCGCCTCGGCGAAAGCGCCCGCCGGCGGGGCGTCGAGGAACGACAGTCCGTCCGCGTCACGCGCGCCCCAGCGGGCCAGGTCGAGCGCCAAGCCCGAAAGGTCGGATTCCAGAATCTCCGGTCGGGGGAAAGCCAGCAGGCCCTTGGTCTCGGCCTCGTCCCAAAGGCGGTAGCAGACGCCCGGCTCGGTGCGACCGGCGCGGCCGCGCCTCTGGTCGGCGCCGGCGCGGGAGACCCGCACGGTGACCAGGCGGGTCAGGCCGCTGGAGGGATCGTAGCGCGGTACGCGGGAGAGGCCGGCGTCGATCACCACCCGCACCCCCTCCAGCGTCAGGCTGGTCTCGGCGATGGAGGTGGCCAGCACCACCTTGCGCTCCCCCGGCGGCGATGGGGCCACCGCGCGGTCCTGCTCAGCCAGGTCGAGGGCGCCATAGAGCGGGGCGATCCGCACGCCCGCGGGCAGGCGCTCCCCCAGCAGCGTCTGGGTGCGGCGGATCTCCCCCTGGCCGGGCAGGAAAACCAGGATGCCGCCGGTTTCCTCCGCCAGGGCCTGGCGCACCGCGCGCGCCGCGCGTTCCTCGACCCGCAGGCGATCGTCGCGGCCCAGATACCGGGTCTGCACCGGGAACGCCCGGCCCTGGCTCTCCACCACCCTCGCGCCGAGCATGGCCGCCAGACGCGTATCATCCAGGGTGGCCGACATCGGCACGATGCGCAGGTCCTCGCGCAGCAGCGACTGGCTGTCGCGGGCCAGGGCCAGGCCGAGATCGGCGTCCAGGCTGCGCTCGTGGAATTCGTCGAACAGCACGGCGGCCACGCCGTCCAACGCCGGGTCGTCGAGGATCATCCGGGTGAAGACGCCCTCGGTGACCACTTCGATGCGGGTGGCGGCGCTGACCTGCGACTGCAGCCGCACCCGCAGGCCCACCGTCTGGCCGACGCTCTCGCCCAGCGTGGACGCCATCCGCGCCGCCGCCGCCCGCGCGGCCAAGCGGCGCGGCTCGAGCACCAGCAGCTTGCGCCCGGCGACCCACGGCTGGTCCAGCAGGGCCAGGGGCGTCACCGTGGTCTTGCCCGCGCCGGGCGGCGCAACGAGAACGGCGCTGGGGTTTCCCGCCAGCGCCGCCTTCAGTTCGTCGAGGACCGAATGGATCGGTAGCAAGCTTACTCCGCTGCGAGCAGCTTCGCTTCGTGGGCGCGCGAATGCCAGTAGGCGTAGCCGAAGTAGACAACCA
>CANJOB010000090.1 GCA_947475655.1 Caulobacterales bacterium
GCCGCGACCATGATCATCGCCGTGCCGACGGGGGTGAAGATCTTCAGCTGGATCGCCACCATGTGGGGCGGCTCGATCGAGTTCAAAACCCCGATGCTGTGGGCGATCGGCTTCATCTTCCTGTTCACCCTCGGTGGGGTGACGGGCGTGGTGCTGGCCAACGCCGGCATCGATTACAGCCTGCACGACACCTATTACGTCGTCGCCCACTTCCACTACGTGCTGAGCCTGGGCGCGGTGTTCGCCATCTTCGCCGGCTTCTTCTACTGGTTCGAGAAGATGTGGGGCGTGCGCTACAACGAGTTCCTCGGCTGCCTGCAGTTCTGGATCATGTTCGTCGGCGTGAACCTGGTGTTCTTCCCGCAGCACTTCCTCGGCCTGCAGGGCATGCCGCGCCGCTACGTCGACTATCCGGACGCCTTCCGCCTGTGGAACCACGTCTCGTCGATCGGCTACGCCATAACCGCCGTCGGGGTGCTGGTGTTCCTGCTGCTGCTGGTCGAGGCGATGATCCGCCGCCGCCCTGCCCGCGCCAATCCGTGGGGCGACGGCGCGACGACGCTGGAGTGGACCCTGCCGTCGCCGCCGCCCTTCCACCAGTTCAACGAGCTGCCGGTGATCAAGGACGACGCTCACTAGCAGCCCGGCTGAAAAAATTGCCTGTCGAGCGCCCGTCCCGGTCCGGGGCGGGCTGCTCTCTATCCCGGCCGAAGTCGCGGCCAACCCGAGTAGATCGATCATGACCGGCCTCGCCGTTTCCCCGACCGTGATCCGCCAGGCGGCCCCCGCCCTCTGGCAGGACTATTTCCAGCTGATGAAGCCGCGCGTCATGTCGCTGGTGGTCTTCACCGGCCTGACGGGCCTGATCTGCGCCCACCGGCCCATGCATCCGTTCCTGGCCATGGTGGCGATCCTCTGCATCGCCGTGGGGGCCGGGGCCAGCGCCTCGCTCAACATGTGGTTCGACGCCGACATCGACGCCCGCATGCGCCGCACGCGCGGCCGGCCGGTTCCATCGGGCAAGGTCCAGGGCGCCGACGCGCTGGGCCTCGGCATCACGCTCAGCCTGTTCTCGGTCGGTCTGATGGGCATGGCGGTCAACTGGCTGGCGGCCTTCCTGCTGGCCTTCACCATCCTGTTCTACGCCGTGGTCTACACCATGTGGCTCAAGCGCAGCACGCCGCAGAACATCGTCATCGGCGGGCTGGCAGGCGCCTTGCCGCCGGCGATCGGCTGGGCCGCCGCGGCGGGCTCCACCCCGCTGAACGCCTGGCTGATGGTGCTGATCATCTTCATGTGGACGCCGCCGCACTTCTGGGCCCTGTCGCTCTACACCAGCGAAGACTACGGCGCGGCCGGGGTGCCGATGATGCCGGTGGTCAAGGGCCCCAAGTCGACCCGCCTGCAGATCCTGATCTACAGCCTGCTGTTCGTGCCGGTGGCGATCCTCCCCGCCTTCACGGGCCTGGGCGGCCACGCCTATCTGGCGATAGCCGCCGGCGGCGGCCTGGTGTTCCTGGTCCTGGCCTGGCGTCTGTTCAAGAGCCGGGCCGGCGAGCAGATCAGCGACGCCCGCACCGACGACGGCCTCTATGGCGTCAAGGCCGACGCCCGCGCCGCGCGCAACATGTTCGCCTTCTCGATCCTCTATCTGTTCAGCCTGTTCGCCGCCCTGCTGGCCGAGCACGCTTTCCGCTGGAGCCCGGCCTAGATGGCCAAGCGCGAACTGACCCCTGAGGAAAAGGCCCGCAACGGCCGCAACATCGCCCTGGCCCTGGGGCTGATCGCCTTCGTCGTCATCGTCTTCATCACCACCATCGTTCGCCTCGGCGGCAATGTCGTCCAGCGCACCTTCTGAGCCCCATCCCAAGGGACGCCCCGGCAACACGCGGATCGCGCTGATCTGCGCCGCCGTGTTCGTCGCCATGGTCGGCGCGGCCTTCGCCGCCGTGCCGCTGTACCGCCTGTTCTGCCAGGCGACCGGCTTTGGCGGCACGGTCAGCCGGGCCGACGCGGCCCCGACCCGGATTCTCGACCGCAAGGTCGCCGTGCGCTTCGACACCAATGTGCGCGGCCTGCCGTGGAAGTTCGTCACCGAACAGGTCAGCCAGGACATCCGCATCGGCGACACCGGCCTGGCCTTCTTCAAGGTCACCAACACCTCGGACAAGGTGCTGACCGGCCGCGCCGCCTACAACGTCGTGCCCGAGCAGGCGGCCGCCTATTTCCGCAAGCTGGAATGCTTCTGCTTCATCGACCAGACGCTGCGGCCGGGCCAGTCTGTCGACTTCCCGGTGGTCTATTTCATCGACCCGCGGTTCGCCGAGGATTCCGAGACCAAGGGCGCCAGCGAGATCACCCTGTCCTATACGTTCTTCCCGGTGGAGAACTCGCCGGTGGCGCCCGCCACATGACCGCACAAGCGGCCCTGGATAACCCGCCAAGGCCGGTCTATAGCACCAATGGATTCGGGCGGCGGGGGCCGCCCACACCTATCGAGGGATAGCGCCCGATGTCGAACGACGCCGTCAAGCACGACTACCACCTGGTCAACCCCAGTCCCTGGCCCTTCGTCGGCTCGGTCTCGGCGACGGTCATGGCGCTGGGCGGGGTGATCTGGATGAAGGGCCTGTTCGGCCTGCCGCAGCATTTCCCCTGGGTGTTCTGGGGCGGCCTGGCCGGCGTGCTTTTCACCATGCTGGCCTGGTGGCGCGAGGTCACCATCGAGGCCAACCAGGGCGACCACACCCCGGTCGTCGCCATCGGCCTGCGCTACGGCATGATCCTGTTCATCGCTTCGGAAGTGATGTTCTTCGTCGCCTGGTTCTGGATGTTCTTCGAGATGTCGCTGTTCCACGAGGTGCGGGCCGTGTCCGCCATCGAGGACGTGCGCAACGCCTGGCAGGCCTGGCCGCCGGCCGGTGTGGAACTGGTTCCGGCCTTCCACCTGCCGCTGGTCAACACCCTGACCCTGCTGCTGTCGGGCACCACCGTGACCTGGGCCCACCACGCCCTGCAGGTCGGCGACCGCAAGAGCGCCAAGATCGGCCTGGCTCTGACCGTGGCCCTCGGCATCCTGTTCACGGCCATTCAGGCCTACGAATACAGCCACATCATCCACGAGAACCTGTTCTTCAACGAGGAAGCGGCCAGCGCCGGCCTGTACGGCTCGACCTTCTTCATGGCCACCGGCTTCCACGGCTTCCACGTCCTGATCGGCACCATCTTCCTGATCGTCTGCCTGGCGCGTCTGATGGGCGGCGGCTTCACCCCCAAGCAGCACTTCGGCTTCGAGGCCGCGGCCTGGTACTGGCACTTCGTCGACGTGGTGTGGCTGTTCCTGTTCGCCTTCATCTACGTGATCTTCGGAACGCCGTAGAGCGTGACAGCCTTAAGTGGACACCGGTTAAGGCGCTCGTCGCGCTCGGGACTCTGGATTCTAGAGCCTTCCGACCTGGTTCAGATTTCATCTGAACCAGGAAGGCTCTAGTGGCCAACGCCCTGGCGTCCGGCCTGGCCGGGCGCTGCCCCAAGTGCGGCGAGGGCTTCCTGTTCGACGGGTTCGTCAAGGTCGCGCCCCGCTGTGAGGCCTGCGGCTTCGACCTCTCCAGCATCGACACCGGCGAGGGGCCGGCGGTGTTCATCATCCTGATCGTCGGCGCCCTGGTCGGGTTCGGCATGGTGGTGACCGAGATCACCCTGTCGCCGCCGGTGTGGGTGCACCTGATCCTGTGGCTGCCGCTGACCGCCGTTCTCTGCGGCCTGCTGATGCGGCCGCTCAAGGGGGCCATGGTCGCCAGCCAATATCTCAACAAGGCGCGTGAGACCGGCCGTCATGACCTCTGAGAGCAAGACCCGTTTCCCATTCGGCCTGACCATCACCGTCGCCATCTCGCTGGTCATACTGATCGCGCTTGGGACCTGGCAGATCCGGCGGATGCACTGGAAGCAGGGCCTGCTCGACCGCGTCGCCGCCCTGCAGTCGGCCCCGGCCATCCCGGCCCAGGCGGCGCTGAATCGCGGCGGCGACCTCGACTACCGCCGGGTCGAGCTGGACTGCCCGGGCCTGGCCAAGGCCCCCTATGTCGAGATGTACGGCGTGCGCGACGGCCAGGCCGGGGTCCGCCTGATCTCTGCCTGTCCCCTGACCGCAGGTCCGTACCGCACCCTGCTGGTCGACCGCGGCTTTGTCGCCGACGTCATCTCCGCCCGCCCGCCGGTCGACGCGGCGGACGTCACGCCCTTGCATGTGGTCGGAGTGCTACGCGCGCCCGACCGCCGCAACCTGTTCGCCCCCGCCGACGATGCGGCCGGTCGCCGCTTCTACACCCGCGACGCGGGCCTGATGGCCAAGGTCTTGGGCGCGCAGGCGCCGGCCCCGCTGTTCCTCGGAGCCGAAACGGCGACCAACCCGGAGTGGGCCGCCCTGGTCCCCGCGCCCCTGCCGTCGGACATCCCCAACAACCATCTGCAGTACGTGATCACCTGGTACGGTCTTGCCGTGGCCCTGGTCGGCGTCTATGCCGCCATGCTTCTCCGTTGGCGCAAGAGCCGATCAGCCCCGCAATGACCCGCTACATCTCCACCAGAGGCGCCGCGCCGCCGATCGGATTCCTCGAAGCCGTGCTGGCCGGCCTGGCCCCCGACGGCGGCCTCTACTCGCCCGAGGTTTGGCCGACGTTCACGACCGAGGAGATCGCCGCCTTCGCCGGGCAGCCCTACGCCCAGGTCGCCGCCGCGGTCTTAAGCAAGTTCGCCGGATCCGACATCGAGCCCCGCGTCCTGCGCGAGATGTGCGACGAGGCCTACAGCACCTTCAGCCACAAGGCGGTGACCCCGCTCAGCCAGATCGGCGACAACCTCTTCCTGCTGGAGCTGTTCCACGGCCCGACCCTGGCGTTCAAGGACGTGGCCATGCAGCTGCTCGGGCGGCTGTACGAGCACGCGCTGAAATCCAAGCAGCGCACCCTGACCATCATCTGCGCCACCAGCGGCGACACCGGCGGCGCCGCGGTCGAGGCGTTTAGGGGCCGGGCCAATGTGCGCATCGTCGCCCTGTTCCCGGAGGGCCGAATCAGCGAGGTGCAGCGCCGGTTCATGACCACGGCCAGCGACGCCAATGTCCGCTGCCTGTCGATCCAGGGCTCGTTCGACGACTGCCAGAATATCGTCAAGGCGGCCTTCTCCGACGAGAGCTTCCGCACCGGCGTCGACCTGTCGGGCGTCAACTCGATCAACTGGGCCCGCATCGCCGCGCAGGCGGTCTACTACTTCACCGCCGCCGTGGCCCTGGGCGCGCCCGGACGGCCGGTGGCCTTTTGCACCCCGACGGGGAATTTCGGCGATGCCTTCGCCGGCTTCGCGGCCAAGCAGATGGGCCTGCCGATCGCGCGCATCATCGCCGCCACCAACAGCAACGACATCGTCGCCCGCGCCTTCGAGGAAGGCCGCTACAGCCGCGGCGCAGTGACCCACACCCAGTCGCCGGCCATGGACATCCAGATCGCGTCGAACTTCGAGCGGCTGTATTTCGAGACCGTGCGCCGCGAGGGCGTCGAGACCGCGCGCACCTTCGCCGCCTTCGCCGAGACGGGCGCCGTGACCCTGCCGCCGGGCGCGCTTGCCGCCATGCGGGCGACCTTCTCCGGCGCCTCGGTCGACGAGGCGGAGACCGCGCGCACCATCCTGTCGGTGCTGAATGAGACCCGATCCCTGATCGACCCGCACACCGCCGTCGGCGTCGCCGCCGCGCGACGCGCCAGCCTGCCGGACCCGACCACGCCCCTGGTGGTGCTGTCGACCGCCCATCCGGCCAAGTTCCCCGAGGCCGTGCTGGCCGCCAGCGGCCGCAGCCCCGTGGCGCCCGCCAGTTCCGGCGACCTGGCCGTAAAGCCGGAGCGTTTCGACCGCCTGCCGGCAGACGCGGAGACCGTGAAGGCCTATGTCCGCGCCTTCGCCGGAGCCTGAGGTTCCCAAGCTGCACCGGCTCCCCAATGGGGTGCGGGTGATCTGCGATCCTGTGCCGGGGCTTCACACGCTGGCGCTCTCGGTCGTCGCCGGACGCGGCGCCTTGTGGGAGGACGAGGCCACGTCGGGCTGGTCGCACCTGCTCGAGCACATGGTGTTCAAGGGGGCGGGAGACCGCTCGGCCCGCGACATCGTCGAGGCGGTGGAATCCGAGGGGGGACATATTAATGCCGCCACCGGCTACGAGCGCACCAGCTTTCAGGTGCGGGCGCTGAAGGGCGGCCTACCGCTGGGCATGGCGGTGATCGCCGACCTGCTGCTGCGGCCGACCATGAGCGCTGCCGACCTCAAGCGCGAGAAGAGCGTGGTCGGGCAGGAGATCGCCGAAGCCGCCGACACGCCCGACGACCTGGTGTTCGAACTGGCGCAGGCCGCCGCCTGGGCCGGCCATCCGCTCGGCCGCCCGATCCTGGGCACGGTCGAGAGCGTCGAGACCGCCACGCCGGAAGGCCTGCATGCCTGGCGCGCGCGCATCTACGCCCCCGACCGCCTGGTGGTCTGCGCCGCCGGGGCGGTGGAGGAGGGCGAACTGCTCGACCTGGCGCGCGAAGCCCTCGGCGGCCTCACCGCCGGGGCGGCCAGCAGCGAGCCGCCGCATGCCCAGTTCACCACCGGCGCGGCGCGCGCGCAGAAATCCCTGGAACAGGCGCATCTCGTCCTGTTGCTGCCGGCGTTCGGGGCGCGCGATCCGGACTATTTCGCCCTGCGGATCTTCGCCGAGACTCTGGGCGGCGGCATGTCCTCGCGGCTGTTCCAGGAGGCGCGGGAGAAGCGCGGGCTGGTCTATGCCATCGACGCCTACGCCGACACCTACGCCAACGTCGGGGCGCTGGGCATCTACGCCGGCTGCGCCGCCAAGGACGCGGCCGAGACCGCCAAGGTCGCCGCGGGTCAGGTGGCGAGCCTGAGCCACCGCATCGAGCCGGCCGAACTGGCGCGGGCCAAGGCACAGCTGAAATCCGCCACCTTCATGAGCCGCGAGCAGCCGCTGTCGCGGGCCGAGGGCGCGGCCGGCCAGACACTGATGTTCGATCGCCTGTTCTCCCCGTCGGAGATCGCCGCCGCCATAGACGCGGTGACGCCCGACGACATCGCCCGCGTCGGCGCGCGCCTGCTGGACGGCGGCAAGGCGGCGAGCGCCGTGCTGGGGCCGAAGTCGAGCCTGAAGGCGGCGGACGCGTTTGTGGCGGCGCTCAAATAGATCGTCACCCTCGGGCTTGTCCCGAGGGCCCATCTGTCCGCCAGGCGCGAACCTTCGACGATCCGGTCGCTGAACAATGGGCCCTCGGGACAAGCCCGAGGGTGACGGGTGAAAAAGCTCGGACTTGCCCAACTCCCCGCTACAGAGTCACAACCATGTCGATGGCCCTGCTCGACTGGACCCGCACCGATCCGATGTACCGCCTCACCGGCGCGGGGGTGGTGCTGCGCCCGCCGCAGGCGTCGGATTTCCTCGAGTGGCGCGACCTGCGCGCCGCATCGCGCGCCTTCCTGCAGCCGTGGGAGCCGGTCTGGCCGGCCGACGACCTGACCCGCACCGGCTTTCGCCGCCGGCTCGCGGCCTATCAGCGCGATATCGACTTAGGCTTGGGCTACGCCTTCTTCGTCTTCCGCGCCGCCGACAACGCCCTGACCGGCGGGGTGACCCTGTCCAACGTGCGCCGCGGCATCGCCCAGACCGCCAGCCTCGGCTACTGGGCCGGCCAAACCCACGCCCGCCAGGGCCACACCCTGGCCGCCGCGCGGGCGGTGATCGCGTTCGCCCGCGAGCCGCTCGGCCTGCACCGGATCGAGGCGGCCTGCCTGCCATCCAACCAGGCCTCGGCCGCACTGCTGCTGAAAGCGGGCTTCACCGAGGAGGGTTACGCCCGGGCTTATCTGAAAATTAACGGCGAATGGCGAGACCATCGTCTGTTCGGTCGGATTCTGGGCGAGGCAGGCTAGGCAGCCGCCGTCGCGTCACCAGGCCCCCGGCCAGGGGCTTCGAGTATGTCGTTTCGCGCGCAGGAATCTGGGATCTGGGACGCCACCGCGGCGCTGGAGGCGCTCGGCGCCGCCGGCGTGGCTATGTGGCGTTGGAGCCCCAAGCAGGACCGAATCAGCCTGGCCGGCTCGGCGCGTGAGCTGGGCCTTGGCCCCCTGGCCCCGGAAGGCTCGTCCGCCGCCCTGATCGCCCTGGTGCTGCCGCCCGACCGCGCCGCCGTCGAGGAGGCCCTGCGGGTCCGAGAACCAGGGGCCCAGATTTCCGTGCGGCTGCGCACCCGCTCCGGCGAGGTCTGTATCTGGTCGGGCCTCTGGCTGGAGGACGGCGAGACAGCCGCCGGCGTCGCCGCCCCTGAACTTCGCTTCGCCGCCACCGACCGCGACGGCCTGACCGGCCTGTTGGAGCGGCGCTGCTTCATCGCCCGCGCCCGCGAGCGGCTGCAGACCACCGGGGTGCACGAACTGGTGGTGGCCGACCTCGACCGCCTGGCGCGGCTGAACGAGGCCCTGGGCCATGAGCGCGCCGACCTTGTGCTGGCGGCCCTGGGCTCGCGCCTGACCGCTGCCTTCCCGGCCGACGCCCTGATCGCCCGCATCGGCGAGGACGAATTCGCCGTGCTGGTGCAGCCCAACGGCTTCGAGCCGGCGGACATGCTGCGCAACGCCCTGGAAAAGCCGCTGCGCATCGCAGGCTTCGACATCCACCCGACCCTGTCGGTCGGCGCCGCCTCCGCCGACGGCGGCGACGACGCGCCGGAAGCCACCGAACTGCTGCGCCGCGCCGAACTGGCCGTGGAAGCCGCCCGCGCCGCCGGGCCGGGCGGGGCCGCCGCCTACGGCCGCGCCATGGAGAGCGATGGCCTCTCCCGCCTGGCGCTGGAAGGCGACCTGCGCGGGGCGCTGGGCCGCGGCGAGATCGTCCCGTTCTATCAGCCGGTGGTGAAGCTCTCGACCGGCGAGGTCAGCGGCTTCGAGGCCCTGGCCCGCTGGCAGCACCCGCGCCGCGGCCTGCTGCCGCCCGACGAATTCCTGCCGCTGGTCGACGAAATGGGTCTGATGGCGGACCTGGGCCATCACATGGTCGGCGCCGCCGCCGCCCAGCTGGCCGATTGGCGCCGCAAGCGCCCGCACATGCGCAGCCTGACCGTCAGCGTGAACGTCTCCACCGGCGAGATCGACCGGCCCGGCCTGGTCACCGACATCGCCTCGGTCCTGACCCGCTTCGGTCTGCCGCCCGGCGCGATCAAGCTGGAGATCACCGAGAGCGAAATCATGCGCGACCCGGACAAGGCCGCCCGCGTGCTGCGCGCCCTGCGCGAAGCCGGCGCCGGCCTAGCGCTGGACGACTTCGGCACCGGCTTCTCGTCCCTGTCCTACCTGACCCGCCTTCCGCTGGATTCGCTGAAGATCGACCGCTACTTCGTCCGCACCATGGGCAGCAACGAAGGCTCGGCTACCATCGTCCGCTCGGTGGTCAAGCTGGGCCAGGATCTGAAGCTGGAGATCGTCGCCGAGGGCGTCGAGAACGCGGTGATGGCCAAGACCCTGCTCGACCTCGGCTGCGACTACGGCCAGGGCTTCGGCTACGCCCCGGCGCTCTCGGCCCAGGAGGCCGAGGTCTATCTGGACGAGTCCCTGACCGACGGCGCCGCGCCCCTGGGGGCGCGGGGCTGATCCAGGCCCGCCCGCGCCGCCTTCAGGAACACGCTCGGCAGGGCCGAAAGGTCCCCCGACCACACCGCCTCCTTCACATCCCCCTCGGCCACGAACACCCGCAGCGCCAGGGCGAAGTGGGTGAAGACGTGTTCGATGCTCCCGGCGTCGCGCCAGGCCGCGACGACGGGAGCGACGTCCAGCGCCTCCGCGTCCGTCCACGGCGTCGCGCGCCAGTCCGAGGTCGGCAGGGCCAGCATGCCGCCGAGCAGGCCCTTGGGCGGGCGGCGCACCAGGGCGATCTCGCCGCCGCGCCGCAGCAGGTAGGCGACCCCGTGGCGGCGCGGACGGTCGGCCTTGGGGCTCTTGCGCGGATAGGCCTCCGGGTCGCCCTGAGCAAAAGCTGCGCAGGCGAAGCTGACCGGGCAGCGGTCGCACAGCGGGCTCTTGGGCCGGCAGATCGTCGCGCCCAGGTCCATCAGCGCCTGGGCCCAGTCGCCCGGCCGCGCCTCGCTGACCAGGGTCGCGGCCAGGGCGGCAAGCTCGCTCTTGGCGGCGGGGAGCGGCTTCTCAACGGCGAACAGGCGCGAGACCACCCGCTCGACATTGCCGTCGACCACATTGGCGGCCCGGTCGTAGGCGATCGCCGCCACCGCCGCGGCGGTGTAGCCGCCCACGCCCGGCAAGGCGCGCAGGGCGGCCTCGGTATCCGGAAACACCCCGCCGTGGTCGCCGGCCACCGCGCGGGCGCAGGCCCGCAGGTTGCGGGCGCGGGCGTAGTAGCCAAGCCCCGCCCAGGCGGCCATGACGTCGCCGTCGTCGGCTGAGGCCAGGTCGCGCACGGTGGGCCAGCGGCGGGTGAAGTTGAGGAAATAGGGCGTGGCGTGCGGCACGGTGGTCTGCTGCAGCATCACCTCCGACAGCCAGACGAAATAGGGGTCGGTCCGCCGCGCGGCGCCCGGCGGCGCGCGCCAGGGCAGGGCGCGGGCGTTGGCGTCGTACCAGGAGAGCAGGGCGGTGCGGAGACGGGGCGCGTCCATGGCGTCTCCTACACCGATGCCTGGAGCGATGCTCCAGCCTATTGATTGCGCCTGTCCGGGCGGCGAACCGCTGACACTTCGCCTGACAGGCTCTAGTCTTAGCCCATGGCCATCCGCCGCCGACCCCTGCCGACAGACGCCGAGGCGCTCGAGATCCTCAAGCGCCGCCGCACGCGCCCGCCGCACCGGCCGCCGCCCACGGCCGGCAAGACCCTGGCACCGGCCCTGAAAGCCCTGGAAGCCAAGTTCGGCCAGGGGGTCAGCGGGCTGCAGAACCGCTGGCGCGAGATCGCCGGCGACGTCCTGGCGCGGCACAGCCAGCCGGTGAAGCTGACCAAGGGCCGCAACGGCGCCGGCGGGACTCTGGAGCTTCGGGTCGACGGCCCTGCCGCGGCCCTGATCCAGCACCAGGCGCCGCAGATCATCGCGCGCGTCGAGTTGATGCTGGGGCAGGGCGCCATCGCCAAGCTGCGCATCGTGCAGGGGCCGGTGCGGTTGGAACCCACAAAGGCGAAGCCGCCACGAAAGCGCCCGCCGCTCGACGCCGGGGCCGAGGCCCAGCTGGCCCGTGACCTGGCCGCCACGCCGGACGGCCCCTTGAAGACCGCCCTGCACCGCCTGGGCCGCGAGGTGCTGCGCGGGCGTTGACAAAGCCATGCCGCGCAGCGTTTCTGCCGC
>CANJOB010000091.1 GCA_947475655.1 Caulobacterales bacterium
GCAGACGGTTCGCCAAGGTCGGGCACACCGAAGAGGTCGACGCCCTGACCAAGGTCATCGCCGGCAGCTCCCTGCTGCTCTGGACCGCTATCTTGCTGCTGGGACGGCTGTTGCCTCAGTTCTCCGTCGACGGATGAACCAGCGGCCGCTCACCACAGACTTGGCCGGCCGGACCTGGAGTCTGGCCGGTCCTTTTTTTGCGCGTCGATCGCATCGAGCCAAGACCAGACAATTCGTATAAAACAAACGTAATCGAAGGGAAGAACGCCATGAAAATGAAGTTTATGTACTGTGCTTCCGCCATCGCTGTCGTGGCCGCCTCAACCTTGATGCTGACCGCGAGCCAATCCCAGGCGCCGGCCAAGTACGATCCGGCGATCGAGACGCAAACCACGATCGGCGACGGGTTCACCTTCGCGGCGGTCGGCGATGTCATCATGCCTTTGCCGACGTCAAACTGGTCGGACGCGGCCTTCCAGAGCGCGCTGAAGCCGCTCAAGGACTCCGACGTGGCCTATGGCCAATTCGAGATGACCTCCGTCGATCTGGATGACTTCAAGGGCGCCTACTTCCCCGGGCCGGCCATGATCTCCGACCCCAGCGTCGCCGAAGACTTCAAGAAGATGGGGTTCGACGCCTTCAGCCGCGCCACCAACCACGGCTTCGACCTGGGCCTCGAGGGAATGCTCGCGAGCAACGCTCACCTTGAGGATGCGGGCCTTGTCGTCGTCGGTTCGGGGAAAAACTACGGGGCGGCGTGGGCGCCGCGCTACTTCATGACCCCTAAGGGCCGGGTCGCCTTTGTGGCGACGACGACGGCGATGTGGGCGCAAGCGCCGGTGCTGGCCCGCGCCGCGGTTGAAAGCGGTGAAGCGTCCGGCCATGGCGGCGTCGCCCTGATGAGGGTCGCCCAGACCTTTGTTGTGCCGAGGTCGCTACAGTCCGCGCTGGATACGATCCGAAAGGCCCTCCCGACCGGCGGCGGCCTGTATGCGCCGCTCGATGACACCGCCGACCGCATTTCCGTGATGGGTCAAAAGTTCCGGTTCGCGGACGTCCTCCGGCCCGAGTTCAGCTACGATCCCAACAAGGAGGACGTCGCGGCCGCGCTGAAGTCCGTCCGTGAAGGCAAACTCAAGTCCGATTTCCTGTCCTTCGGCATGCACGTTCACGAACACAGGTACCCTGACAAGCCCGACACCGACCCGATCCCCGGCGACTTCCTGCAACCGTTCGCTCACCAAGTGATCGACGCCGGCGCCGATCAGTTCGTGGGCACGGGCGTCCACAACCTTCGCGGCATCGAAATCTACAAGGGTCGTGTGATTTTCTACGGGCTTGGCGAGTACTTCCGGCAGATGGATATAAACAAGATTGGCCGGGGACCCGCCCGCGGCGACCAGAACAGCGATCCCGAAAAGTTTGAATCGGTCCTGGCGGTAACCCGTTATCAAGGCGGGAAGCTGGCGGAGGTGAAACTCTATCCCGTGGAGGCGCGGGAGACGGCACGTATGGCCTTGCGGGGCCTGCCGCAGACGCCGTCTTCTGAGGTGGCGCAGAAGATTCTCCAGCGTCTGCAGGGTCTCTCCGAGCCCTATGGAACCAAGATCAACGTCGTCGGCGACGTTGGTTATATCACCTTGCAGGGCGCGCCGCCGGCGGCGCAACCGGCTCGACGCCGGGGCTAGCTTTGGAAATAGGACGGCAGGGCCAAGCGTTCCGCCGTCCTGTTCTCACCGCTGTCCGCGAATCAGAAAAGGGCCTGAAAGCCGCGCGGCTTCCAGGCCCAGTTTTTTTTGTTCAGCGGACGCCTACCGGATGGCGCGGCGCGGGCTTGTTCACAGCGAGGCAGTAGGACCGGCCGCCTGCACCGGTGCTGGCCGGCGCCGGTTGCGGGCAGTCTCGGGCTGGCGCCACCGCGAAACCGCGAGTGATGTGCGCGCGAGCGAGGCCTCCGCTGCCCGACGTGCAGACTTAATCGAGCACGGCGCCGAAAGCCCGTTAACCTGGCCTCAGCCCTGGTGGGCCTTATAGAAGGCGCGCACGCGTTCGGCGGTTCGAGCCCTCAGCTCTGGCGGCTGCATCCACGGATAGACGCTCACCGATGCGTTGGGCGCCAGCGACGCGATTTCGATCGCCGTCTTGAAGGAATGCGCCGGCGTCTGGTCCGGCAGCACGAACATCGGAATCTGACAGTTCTTCACCCACTCACGCGACACGACGTGGGTAAAGTCGGCCGGGGAGCGGAACATGTTGGTTCCCATCTTCTCGGCATCCGCCTCCGTGAACGCCGGGTGGGTCTTGCGGTACTCGACCGCCCAGGTCTTCACGACGTGGTTGTACATCTGGTCCGGAAATTCCGGCTGGTAGCCGACGGGCTGCGACAGTACCGCCGCCGCCACGCGGTCTGGCGCGCGCTCCATCAGCTTGAGCGCGAAGAGAGCGGACATGCAGTTGCCCCACACCAGGAACTTCTTGATGCCCAGGTGGTCCATCAGTCCCAGATGATCGTCGGCGAAGCCACCCCAGGGATCATTGATCGGGACCGGACCCGTCGACTCCCCGCCGATGGCGTTGCGCGTATCCATGGCGATGACGCGGAAGTCGTTCTTGTAGGCCGCCATCGGATTGACCGCGGCGTTCTGCCAGACTGAAATCCGGGAGTTCAATCCCAGGCCCGGCAGGGCAAGGAGCGGAAAGCCCGATCCGACTTCCGTGTAGCGGATCCGCACCCCGTTCTTTTCGTAGAAGGCGTAGCGGGTCGCATCAGCAGGGGCTTGGGCAAGCGCGCTCTGCGCCGCCGTCACCGCCGCCGTCGTGGCCGCAGCCGTAAGAACATCGCGAACCTTATCCATGACCGGGTGTCTCCCAGATTAGCTTAGAGATGATCGCCGGGCGGGGACGCACATTGTCCCTGCCCGGTTACGGCTTTCGTTTTAGAACTGGAACCGGACGCCCATCTTATAGCTGCGTCCGATGAAGTCGTAGGGGTTGGTCCTGCCCAGCGTGTTGAACGCCACCGGCGCGCCAAACGCAGGGTCCTTGTCGAGGGCGTTGTTGATCACGCCGAACACCTGAATCTTACGGCTGTCCTCGGAGATGATGTCGTACTGGGCCTGAAGGTTCCAGTAGACCACCGCCGGCCACACACCCTTGTTCACGCTGCTGCCGGACGCCGGGTTGTAGTTGGGATCGTTGGGTCCGATGAAGGTGGTGTCGTACTTCATCTCGTTGATGTAACGCGCCTGGATGCTACCCAGGAACCGGCCCAGCGAATAGGTCGCCGTGTAGTTGCCGGTGATCGAGGGAATGCCCGTGCCGGCGCCGGCGGTGTCGTCCTGACGGACAGCGTCGGTCGTGGCCAGGTCGTCGGTCCAGGTGTGGATCGCGCGCAGGTCCAGGCGGCCAGGCAGATTGCCCGGCAGCTTGTCGAGCGGCACGCGGTAGCTGACGTCGATATCGACGCCGTCGGTGTGGATCTTGTTCAGGTTGAAGCTGAACACCTTGATCAGGGCGACGCCCAGGGCGCTGTTGTCGAAGGTGATCGCGGCGCAATACTCTTGCCGGCCCTGGAAGCAGCGGTTGATCGTCTCCTGGGCGCTGACGCTTCCGACCGCGCCGCGAAGCACGACCTTGTAGTAGTCGACCGTGGCGCGGAAGCCTTCCAGCCACGACCAGGTCGGGGTGAACACCAGACCGGCGGTCATGGTGTCGGCCTTTTCCGGCAGCAGGTTCGGGTTGCCGCCACCTTGCTGGTTGAAAGCGCCGGTCGCCCCGTTGAACGGGTTGCGCTGACCGGTGAGGCCCGGGCCCCCAGGCACACCCCGGGTAAACAGTTCGCTCAAGGTGGGCGCGCGGATGTCGCGCGACTGGGTGAAGCGCAGGCGGAAATCCTCGTTCACGTCCCAGGTGAAGCCGGCTTTCCAGGTCGTGACCTTGCCGGCGATCTTATAGTCGGTGCGGCGCACCGCGCCGTTGATGTCGAAGCTCTGGATCAGCGGGAGATCCTTGAGGATCGGCGCGCCGACTTCGACGAAGGCTTCCTTCACCGTGTTCTTGCCGGAGAAGCTCTGCGGGTTGTCGAAGCTCCACGGCGCGGTGGTGTTGGACAGAGGGTCGCCGACCTTATCAAGGCTGTCCTTGCGCCATTCTGCACCCGTCGCGATGGAGACCGGGCCGGCCGGAAGTTCGAACGCCTCGCCAGCGATGCTGAACGCCGCCACGTCCTGCTTGGTGACCTGCCTAAAATAGGTATGCCCGGAGATGTAGGCATAGGCCTCCGGCGTGCCGCGGCCGGAGCCGAACATGTTGAACGGCACGCAAGGGCTCTGCACCTGAAGCCGCCGCGCCGCGGTCAGGTTCGGGTTGGTGGCGATCGGACCGCACACCGGTTGACCGTTCGGCCCCGTCACCACCCACATCGCGGCCAGCTGGTTGGCGATGTGCTGCATGTTCTGGACGTTCCAGTGCTCGAGGTTCCTGCTCGTCTGGTAGGAGGCTTCCCACGACCAGTCGCCGAACACCTTGCCCTTGGCGCCCAGAACCAGACGCTTGGCGGTGAAGTCGGAGTCGATCCGCCAGCGGCCGATGTCGTCGTTGAACCGGCCGACCGTGATTGTGGTCAGGTTGTTGGCGATCATCGCGTTGCGCGTCGCCGCAGGCAGGAACGGGTTGTCGCGCGAGACGATGTAGTCGTTGACCTGAGTGGTGGTGGCCTGGCCGCCGAAATTCGCCGAGTAGCCCAAGGCGCCTTCGGCAAACAGGGTCAGGTTGTCGTTGACGTCGAAGTTGACGCGGGTGAACCCGGTGTAGCGCTTGAGAGGGGTTCTGATCTGGAAGCGGGCGAACAGGTCGCTGCCGTAGTTTGCCGTGCTGCCCACCATGTTCTAGCTCAGCACCTGGCCATACTGCCACACGTACGGGTTGCCGGCGCTGTCGAAGGTCGTGCCCTTCAGCGGGCCCGAAAGGACGACACTGCCCGGGGCGACCGTGGAAAGCTCGACGCCCTCGAGATAGGCGTTGGCCGGCACACCGGCCGCACGGGTGAGCGGATAGCCGACCTGGCCCTGTTCAATGGCGCCCCAGGGGCGGGTGTAGTGGTCGCCGGTGCCCTTGTTCTTGCTGGCGTCGACGCCGATGACGAAACGGCCCTTGCCGTCGGCGAAGCCGCGGCCGTAGGCCAGGGCGCCCGACCACTCCTTGTTGTCGGAGTACTTCGACTGGCCGTACTGGACGTTGCCCTTAATGCCGGTGAAGCGGTCATCCAGAATGAAGTTGACCACGCCGGCGACGGCGTCCGAACCGTAGGCCGCCGAGGCGCCGCCGGTCACCACTTCCACCCGCGAGACCAGGCTGGCGGGGATGTAGTTGGTGTCCTTTGCAAGTTGCCGCCGGCCGTCAATCAGAACCAGGCTGCGGTTGGGACCCAGGCCGCGCAGGTCGGGGCTGTTCGACGCGACGCCGCTGCCTGAGCTGCGGGTGCCCACGGTGGGGCCGGTATTGCGGAATCCGGGAATTTCGTTGGTCAGTTCACCGACGGTGGCGGGCGCACGCTGCGAGATCTGCTCGGCGCCCATCACCTTCACCGGCGTCGGCGCGGTGAAGTTGACGTTGTTCAGGCGCGAGCCGGTGACCACGACTTCCTCGACGGCTGCGGCCGGCGCGGCGTCCTGAGCCCAGGCGCCCGACGCTGTCATCAGCGCCAGGGCGGAAGCTGTCATAAAAATAGCCTTAGAGTTGGTCATGGTTCCCTCCCGATTCATCTGCCTGTGTGGCTTTCGGCCGCGTTCGCCGCGGCGCTTGTAATTCAAAGTCCGGTTGCGGCGTCACAACGAGCCGTCTGGCGTCGACCAAATCAGCGGCTGCCGAGGGCAGGACCGAAAGCCGATTGGCCTCGCCTCAACCTTGATGGGTCTTGAGGAAGACGCGCACGCGTTCGGCGGTACGCGCCCTCAATTCTGGTGGCTGCATCCACGGATAGACGTTGACCGACGCGTTGGGCGCCAGCGACGCGACTTCGATCGCCACCTTATAGGAATGCGCCTGGGTCTGGTCAGGCAGCACATACAACGGAGTCTGACAGTTCTTTACGAACTCGCGCGACACGACGTAGGTGAAGTCGGCCGGGGAGCGGAACATGTTGGTCGCCATTTTCACGGCGTCCGCCTCCGAGAACGTCGGGTGCGTCCTGCGATATTCCACAGCCCAGGTCTTCACGACGTGGTTGTACATCTGGTCCGGGAATTCCGGCTGGTAGCCGACAGGTTGCGCCAGCACGGCCGCTAGAACGCGGTCCGGCGCGCGCTCGATCAGCTTGAGCGCGAAGAGAGCGGACATACAGTTGCCGTATACAAGGAACTTCCCGATCCCGAGATGGTCCATCATCCCCAGCTGATCGTCGGCGTAGGCGTCCCAGGGTTTGTCGACCGGGACAGGACCGGTCGACTGTCCACCTGTCGCGTTGCGCTGATCCATGGCGATGATGCGGAAGTCGTCCTTGTGGGTCTCCATCGGATCGATCGCGTGACTCGACCAGCCGGCGATCTGGGAGTTCAGCCCCCTGCCCGGCAGGGCAAGGAGCGGAAAGCCTGAACCGACTTCCTGGTAACGGATCCGCACCCCGTTCTTTTCATAGAAGCCGGAACGGGACGCTCCGGAAGCGGGTTGGGCGAGCGCGCTCTGCGCCACTGTCACCGCCGCGGTCGCCGCGGTCGCCGTAAGAACTTCGCGCCGAATCCTGTCCATCGCTCAGTGTCTCCCAGATCAGTTTAGTGGCGGATGCCGTTCGCCGTGCATGGACACGAGTTGTCCATGCACGGCTCCCACTTGCCTTAGTAGTTGAACCGGACGCCAAGCTTCCAGCTTCGTCCGACCCAATCGTAGGGGTTGAACGCTGCGGTCGTGTTGAACGCCACCGGGGCGAAGGCCGGCGGGTCCTTATCGAGCGCGTTGTTCACAACGCCAAAGATCTGCACCTTGCGGCTGCCCTCATTCACAATGTCGTACTGCGCCTGCAGATTCCAGTAGACCATTGCCGGCCAGCTGGCCTTGTTAATGCTGTTAGGTGAAGTCGGGTCGTACTTCGGGTCGTTGGGACCGACGAAAGTCGCGTCATATTTCATCTCGTTCATGTAACGCGCCTGGACGCTGCCGAGGAACCGGCCGAGCGAATAGGTGGCCGTGTAGTTGCCACTGATCGACGGCAAGCCGCCCGCGACGGCGCCGGCGAGGTCTGTCTGGGTGCCGAGGACCGTCGTCACCAGGTCATCCGTCCAAGTGTGCAGCGCCCGGAGGTCCAGGCGGCCGGGCAGGTCGCCCGGCAGCCTGTCCAGCGGTACGCGGTAGCTCACATCGATATCGACACCATCGGTAGCCACCTTGTTGAGATTGAAGGTGCTGACCCGGACCTCAGCCACGCCAAGCGCGCTGTTATCGAAGGTGACCGATGCACAATATGTTTGTTGCCCCTGGAAGCAGCGTTCGATGATGTCCTGGGCGCTGACACTGCCGACCGCGCCGCGGATCACGATTTTGTAGTAGTCAACCGAGGCGCGGAAACCCTGGGCCCAGGACCAGGTTGGCGTGAGAACCAGCCCGGCGGTCATGGTGTCCGCCTCTTCCGGAACCAGGTTGGGGTTGCCTCCCCCATTGCGGTTAGGCAGGGCTCCGCTCTGGCCGTTGAACGGGTTGCGCCCGCCGGTTGAACCGATCGAGAACGTTCCCTTGGAGAAAAGCTCGGTGATCGTTGGGGCGCGAATGTCGCGAGACTGCGTGAAGCGCAGGCGGAAGTCGGGGGTGGGATCGTAGGTGAAGCCGACCTTCCAGGTCGTGACCGGGCCGCTGTTCCGGTAGTCGGTGCGGCGCACGGCGCCGTTAAGGTCCAGGCTATCGACCAGTGGCAGGCCCTTCAGCAAGGGAACGCCGACTTCGACAAAGCCTTCCTTCACGGTGTTTTTGCCGGAGTAGCTCTGCGGGTTCGGGAAGCTCCACGGCGCGTTGAGATCGGATAGAGGGTCGCCGGCCGAAACTATGCTGTCCTTGCGCCATTCCGCGCCGGTCGCCATCGAGACGGCGCCCGCCGGCAGCATGAAAGGCTCGCCGGCGATGCTGAAGGACACAACATCCTGCTTGATGTCCGTATTACTATATTCGTGTCCCGCCACATAGGCGAAGGCTTCCGGAGAGGCGCGGCCGGCGCCGAAGATGTTGAACGGCACGCAGTTCGCCGTCACCTTTGGCCTGTTGGCCGCGGTCAAGTTCGGGTTGGTGGCGATCGCGCCGCATGCAGGTCTACCGTCCGGCCCCGTTACAACCCAGGCCGCGGCCGCCAGGTTGGGGATGTGGGTCATATTGTAAAGGTTATAGTTCTCCCGGGTCTTTCCCGTCTGGTAATAGGCTTCCCATTCCCAGTCGCCGAACACCTTGCCCTTCGCGCCTGCCACCAGGCGCTTGGTGGTGGTGTCGGAATCCGTCAGCCATCTGCCGATATCAGTATTGTACCGCCCAATCTGCACGGTGGTGAGATTGTTGGCGATCATCGCATTGCGCGTCGCCGCCGGCAGGAACGGGTTGTCGCGCGAGACGATATAGTTGTTCAGCTGGGTGGTGGTGGCCATGCCTCCGTAATTATTTAGCCGGCCGTATCCGCCTTCGAGATAGAGGGTGAGGTTATCGTTGACCTCGTAGTTCAGCCGGGCGAGCGCGGCGTAACGCTCGAGTGGAGTCTTGATCTGGAAGCGGGCGAAAAGGTCGCTGCCATAGTTGGCCGTGCTGCCGACCATGTTCGAGCTAAGTACCGTGCCATATTGGAAGGGATAGGGGTTGCCGCCGCTATCGAACGCCGTGCCCTTCAGCGGCCCGGACAGGATGATGCTGCCCGGGGTGACAGTCGAGAGTTCAACGTTGTCGAGGTAACCGTTCGCCGGCACGCCTGGCGCGCGAGGCGAGGGGAATGTCACCTGACCCGGCTCACGCCGGCCCCACTCGCGGTTGTAGAAATCGCCGACGCCCGTGTTCTTGCTGTAGTCGCCGCCAATGATGAAGTGGCCCCGGTCGTCGGCGAAGCTCGTGCCGTAGGCGAGGTTGCCGGACCACTCCTTGTTGTCGCCGTACTTCGACTGGCCGTGCTGGAGGCTGCCGCTAAGCCCGGTGAGGCGGTCGTTCAGGATAAAGTTCACCACACCGGCGACAGCGTCGGAGCCGTAGGCGGCGGACGCCCCGCCGGTCACCACTTCGACACGCTGCACCAGGCTGGCGGGGATGAAGTTCGTGTCAACGGAGCTGCCCTGACTGGTGGGCACATGCCGGCGGCCGTCCACCAGCACCAGGGTGCGTCTGGAGCCCAGACCGCGCAGATCGGGATTGTTTTGACCAACGGTGGCGCCTGAGCTGCGGCTGCCAACACCCGGGCCGGTATTGCGGAAACCCGGAAGTTCGTTGGTAATTTCCCCCATAGTGGCGGGGGCGCGCTGCTGGATCTGCTCGGCGCCCATCACCTTCACCGGCGTCGGCGCGGCGAAGTTGACGTTGTTCAGGCGCGAGCCGGTGATCACAACCTCCTCGACGGTCGCCGACGGCGCGGCGTTCTGAGCCCAGGCGCCCGACGCCGTCATCAGCGCCAAGGCGGAAGCGGTCATAAAAATAGCCTTAGAGTTTGTCATGGTTTCTCCCCCAATTTCTTTTTCGGTGTAGTTCGGCCGCGTTTCCTGCAGCGCTTGAAAAAATTCAAAAACGGATCGAAGCCTCACAAGGAGGCCACTCTGCCGTCGACGAAATGAGAAGCTGCCGACGTCGCGCCCTGCACCGCGGACGCCAAGCCCTCTGGCGCACAAGATGCAAAAATCTGTGGCCTAAACGCCATGCACTCCCCCATCTGGCGCGCGTCCGGAGCCCTTGAGTAAGGGCTCAGAACACATCGCCGAGTCAGCCGATATCGGGCAATCCGACCGGCTGAGAGTAGTTAGGGCTTATCAGTGCGGATAATAGTATAGTTAGGGGGACCGATATCCTCACGATATCACTGGGGGCGGCTGAGACGGCCTATGCGGCTAAATGAACGCGTTCATCGTCCCAGCCAAACACGCGGGTTGTTGGGCGTATCAGAGGCCTAAACTGAACGAGAATTCAGTCTTCGCCTTGATATCTTCAACCCTCACATCTGGAGCAAGTTCGATCAGAACAGGTTGAGCTTTCCCGTCTAGGGTAAACACTCCCAAATCTGTGATGACCATATCGACCACCTCCTGGCCGGTCAGAGGCAGGGTGCAGACGTCAACCAGCTTGGGGGCCCCGGTCTTTTCGACGTGCTCCATTACCACAACCACGCGGCGAACACCGGCTACCAGGTCCATGGCGCCGCCGGGCCCCTTGACCATCTTGCCGGGCACCATCCAGTTAGCCAGGTCGCCCTTGGCCGAGACCTGCATGGCCCCCAGGATGGCCATGTCCATATGGCCGCCCCGGATCATGCCGAAGCCGTCGGCGCTGCTGGAATAGGAGGTCATCGCCAGTTCGGTGACGGTCTGCTTGCCGGCGTTGATTACGTCCGGATCTTCTTCGCCCTCGTAGGGGAAGGGGCCGAAGCCCAGCATGCCGTTCTCGCTCTGCAGCGTCACGTTCATCCCATCGGGGATATAGTTGGACACGAGGGTCGGGATGCCGATGCCGAGGTTTACATAGAAGCCGTCCTGCAGCTCGCGCGCGGCGCGCTGGGCCATCTGTTCTCGGGTCCAGGCCATCAGACGGTTCCTCCAACCGTCTCCGGCCGCGGCCGCGTGTAGAGCTTCTCGATCTTCTTCGGATAGAGGCTGCTCTGCACCACACGGTTCACAAAGATGCCCGGGGTGTGGATGCCGTCAGGCTCGAGCGAACCGATCTCGACCTGATGCTCCACTTCGGCCACCGTGACCTTACCGGCGGTGGCCATCATCGGATTGAAGTTGCGGGCGGTCTTGCGATAGACAAGGTTGCCCTCACGGTCGCCTTTCCACGCTTTCACCAGCGACAGGTCGGCGACCAGGCCGGTCTCCATCAGATAGAGCTTGCCGTTGAATTCCCGCGTTTCCTTGCCCTCGGCGATCGGCGTGCCGACAGCGGTCTTGGTGTAGAAGGCGGGAATTCCAGCGCCGCCGGCGCGGATCCGTTCAGCCAATGTGCCTTGGGGGCTGAACTCCAGCTCCAGCTTGCCGCCGAGATAGAGCTCGGCGAACTGCTTGTTTTCGCCCACGTACGAACCAATCACCTTGCGAACCTGGCCGGTTTCCAGAAGCATGCCGAGGCCCACGCCATCCACCCCGCAGTTGTTTGAA
>CANJOB010000092.1 GCA_947475655.1 Caulobacterales bacterium
AATTACGGTGAGTAGCCACCCGATCTTCAAGTGGCTGGCGTGTTAAAAGGCGCATCCCGATCAAGGAGCAATGGACGCCCCCGGATCGCACCGCAGTTTGCGATTGCGGCCCAGGACGTTTGGCAATCCAACCCGCCATCGTCAAGGGGTTACTAAACTCAACCTTCCACGCCCGCGGTATTTGGTCATCTATGCTGCATTGCAGCGTCGAAATTCCCAAGACCGGGTTCAGATTTCTCGTTTGACTAGAAAGTGTCTGCTGCAGCGCAATATAAACTGTGGTCAGGCTTGATACCCTAACGAGGGGCGTTTTTGGCGGCGCGGGCGTCGCCTGTTTGACCGAACGCACTCAGCGAATTTGCACCGAGCTTCGAACAGCCTGTCCCACGAATGAACGCGCGAGGGGAGATGGTGCCTGGGGGCGGATTCGAACCACCGACACGCGGATTTTCAATCCGCTGCTCTACCAACTGAGCTACCCAGGCCAAGCCTGCTCAAGGAGGCGCGAAACACCCCTCCGGGCAAGGAGCAGGGTCTATAGAAGAGCGGCGATGCGGTGTCCAGCCGGGGGAAGTCAATCCTCGCCGGGATCGGCCAAGGCAGGGGACTCGCCGTCGCCATCATCATCCTCGGCCGCCGGAATGGCATAGGCCCCGGTCAGCCATTTCTGCAGATCAAGGTCGGCGCAGCGGCGTGAACAGAACGGCTTGTAGTCGGCCTCCGCCGGCCGCTTGCACATCGGGCATTGGGGCGCGGTCATCGGCTGGACGCCTCGATCCGGCCTGCCGGCCAATCCCGCTGGGCCTCGAGGGCGAAACGCGCCCCGAGCTTTTCGGTCAAGCCGCCCTGCACGGCGGCGAAGGCGGCCGCCGTGGCGGAATCGCAGCGGCCCAGCAGCCGCGCCCCGGGGGCCGCCCTGCCCTCCCGCTCCAGCAGGCGCGCCAGCCGCAGGGCGCCGGTCAAGGGGGTGGGAAACCCGGCCTCGTCCAGCAGGTCCTCGGCCACCGGCCGACGCTGGCGCGGCACGATCATCTCCAGGGTGCCGAACTTGCTGATCGGCCCGATGGCCACGCCGGGGTTGTCGGGAGTGAAGGCGGCGCGGGCGGCGGCGGTCAGGGCCGCCCCGTCGTGACCGCGCCCGATCAGGTCGAAGATAATGATTCCGCCCAAGGCCTTGAGCCGCAGTAGGCGCGAGGCCGCCGCCAGGGCCGCCAAATTCGCCGCCCGCGCGGCCCGCTTGGCTTCCGTCCCCGGCCGGTCGCCAAGGTCGATGTCGATCGCCACCAGGGCCCGGGTCGGCTCGATGCTGATCGTTCCACCGCCCGGCAGGGCGTGGACCACGGCCAGGACCGCTTCCTCCGCGGCGTCGGCGGCCTCGCGGGCCTGGGCGCCGGTCAGGGGCTGCGCCTTGGCCCAATGCGCCAGGCGGTCGGCCAGGCCGGGAGCGGCTTCCAGCAGGCGCGGCGGCCCCTCGGCCGGCTCGAGCAGGCGCACCAGGGCCGACTTGCCGCGGCGCGCCTGGCTGCGAAGTTCCACCGCCACCGCCTGCCCCTGATGCAGCTGCGGACCGTCGGGCTTGATCGGCAACATGGCGTCGGCGCCGCCTGGCAGTTCGACGAAGGCGGCGGAGAAGGCCTTCTCTATCTTGCGTATGCGCGCGACGGCCTTGGCCCCCGGCTGGTCCATCGGGTCGGCCCCGTCGCGCTCGATCACCAGCCGTTCAGGGAAACCGTCCAGCAGCACCACGCCGCGGGTTTCGCCGATGCCGGCGTCGATATAGGCGGCGCGGCGGCTCATCCCTTCCAGCCCAGGCCGCGCAGCAGGGCCAGGGCCTCGTACAGCGGCAGGCCGACCACGCCGGTGTAGGAGCCGGAAAGGTCAGTGACGAAGGCCCCAGCGCCCTGGTGGATCTTGTAGCCGCCGGCAGCGTCCCGCCATTCCCCGCCGGCGATGAAGCCGTCGGCCTCCTGGGGGGTGAGCCGCTTGAAATGCACCCGGGTTTCGGACAGACGGCTGGCGGCGCGCCCGTCCGGCGCTATCACGGCCACCCCGGTCAGCACGCGGTGGGCGCGGCCCGACAGCAGGTCCAGCATCTTGCGCGCATGGACGGCGTCGTCCGGCTTGCCCAGCACCCGCCGCCCGACCGCCACCAGGGTATCGGCGCCCAGCACGAAGGCGCCGGGATGGCGCGCCGCCACGCCGCACGCCTTCTCCAGCGCCAGCCGCAGGGCCAGGCGACGCGGCGTCTCGTCCTTGTGCGCCGTCTCGTCGATGTCGGAAGGAACCACCGCGTCCGGAATCACCCCGGCCTGCTGCAGCAGCTGCAGACGGCGCGGGCTGGCGCTGGCCAGGATCAGGACGGGACGAGTCATGCTGGTTATGTACGCGCCCCGGAGCTTTTCTGAACAGAAAAGCTCCAAACTTTAGATGGAGGCGCGTCGGGCGTCGAAACCGGCATCCACTTTCGCCTGACGCGCCTACCCGCCAAAGGTCGATGGCGCGCCGAAGTGGCCGCGGATTCGGGCCTCCAGTTCATCGCGGGTGCGGCGGTAGGAATCGAGAATCTTCTCGCGTCGGCCGTCGGTCAGTGTCGGGTCGCTGGTTGGCCAGTAGAGGATGTCGGTGGCGCTGTGGCGGGCTAGTTCGACGGCGCGGTGCTGGGCCTGGGGGCTGAGCGAGATCACCAGGTCGAAGGAGCCGTCCTCCAGGTCGTCGAAGGTCTTCGGCCTGTGGACGCGCAGGTCCAGCCCGGCCTCCTCCATCACCTCCAGCATGAAGGGGTCGGCCTCCTGGGCGGTATGCACGCCGCAGGTCTCCACGAACAGCCGCGCCCCGAACAGGCGCGCGGTGAGCGCCCGCGCCATGGGCGAGCGCACCCGGTTGTAGGTGCAGGCGAACAGCAGGGTCGCCGGTAGCTTGGCCGGCTCAGCCACGGCGGTGAAGGGCGCATATAAGAGTGAACAGGCGCCGGGCCGTCATCTGGTCGACCTCGACCTTCCCGTCCAGCCGGGTCTGCAGCAAGCTCGACCCCTCGTTGTGCAGGGCGCGGCGGCTCATATCCAGCGCCTCGATCTGGTGCGGCGTGGCGTGGCGGATCGCCTGATAGTAGCTCTCGCAGACGATGAAGTAGTCCTTGATCACCCGCCGCAGCGCGGTGAGCGACAGCATGAACTGGTGGCGGTAGTCGGGGCCTTCGATATCCAGCGCCAGCCGCCCGTCGACCAGCGACAGCACCAGGTCGAACGGACCGTCACCGCCGGCCGCTGGGGTGAAGCTGTTCTGTTCCAGCAGGTCGAACACCGCCACCTGGCGTTCCTGTTCCTGGTCGCGCGAGACCGGGCTGAGCGACTGCTCGTCGATCCGCACCGAGGTCAGGCGATGATCGCTCATCCGTCCTTAGGCGTCAGGCGCAGGGCGGCGGAGCGGGCGTGGGCGGGCAGGCCCTCCACCGTCGCCAGCGCCACGGTGGCCGGACCCAGGCGCGCGAAGGCGGCCTCGTCGCAGCGGACGATCGAGGTGCGCTTGAGGAAGTCGTAGATCGACAAACCGGAAGAGAACCGCGCCGCCCGGCTGGTCGGCAGCACGTGGTTGGAGCCCGCCACATAGTCGCCAATGGCTTCCGGCGTGTAGCGGCCCAGGAAGATCGCCCCGGCGTGGCGCACTCGGTCGGACAGGGTCTCGGCTCCAACGCAGGCGAATTCGACGTGTTCGGGCGCGATGCGGTCGACCAGCCTGGGGCTGACCGGCAGGGGCGCGATAACTACTGCCCCATGGTCGCGCCAGGAGGCGGCGGCGTCTTCGCCGGTGGCGAGCGACTGCAGCTGGATTTGCACCTGCTCCTCGACGGAGGCGGCGAAGGCCGGATCGTCGGTGATCAGGATCGACTGGGCGGCGGGGTCGTGCTCGGCTTGGCTGAGCAGATCGGCGGCGATCCAGGCCGGGTCATTGCCGGCGTCGGCCACCACCACGATCTCGGACGGTCCGGCCAGGGCGTCGATGCCCACCACCCCGTACAGCCGCCGCTTGGCGGCGGTGACATAGGCATTGCCGGGGCCGACGATCTTGTCGACGGGCAGGATCGGTCCCGCGCCATAGGCCAGGGCAGCGGCGGCCTGGGCCCCGCCGATGCGCCAGATCTCGGTGACGCCGGCTTCCTGCGCCGCGGCCAGCACCGCCGGCTCCATACGTCCGGGCGGGGTGACCATGGCGATGCGATCGACGCCCGCGACCTGGGCCGGCACGGCGTTCATCAGTACTGTGGACGGATAGGCGGCGCGGCCGCCGGGGACGTAGATCCCCACCGACTCCAGCGGCGTCCAGCGCCAGCCCAGCTGTACCCCGTCCTCGTCGGTCCAGTGCTGGTCGGCCGGGCGCTGGCGGGTGTGGTAGTCGCGGATGCGGCGCGCGGCGAGGCGGATGGCCTCGCGCGCGTCGGCCGGGCAATCGGCGGCGCCCTGGGCGATCTCCTCAGCCGTGACGCGGATGGTCGTTTCGGTCAGCTCGGCCTTGTCGAACCGGGCGGTGTAGCGCAGCACCGCCGCCAGGCCCTCAGTCCTCACCGCCTCGATGATCTGCGCGACGGCGGCGTCGACATCGGGCGCGGAGCCGCGGCGCTCGTCCAGGAAGGATGCGAAGGCGGCCTCGAAACCGGAGTCATTATAAATAAAGCGGCGCATGGCCGTTCTTCATCCAGCATTCGGCGGCAAACTCAAGCGCCCAGCGTCTAATTAGCCCTCGGTGTGGCTGGGCCGCTGCGACGCCGGCCAGGGCGACGATACGTCGGCCAGGGCGATGTCGATACATTCCACGCTCACCCGCAGGTCGCCGCCGCCGGAAAACGCCAGGACGATGTCGCCGCCGGGCGCCTCACCGGGCTCGAAGGTGATGGCCAGCAGTTCGACCACCGCCTTGCGAGCGTCCTGGCGCAGGTTGCGCTCGCGCACCGCCGTCACGGCGCCGATCTGCAGGCCGCAGCGCACTCGCTCGGTGGTGCGCGCCCCGGCCTCCCAGCGGTAGCGGTTCAGGGCCAGGGTCAGCCGCCGCGCCTTGGCCTCATAGGAAATGTCGCCGATCTTGCCGATGGCGTCCTGCAGGGCGGTGGAGATCACCGTCAGATCGGTGGCGTCCTGGCCCAAGAGGCGCAGCAGGTCCGTTGCCATCAGGGCTCCTCGCCGTCGCCCTTGAGGCGGCGGATATCGGCGCCGCAGTCGCCCAGCTTCTGCTCCAGGCGCTCGAAGCCGCGGTCGATGTGATAGATGCGGTTGACGGTGGTCTCGCCCCTGGCCGCCAGGCCGGCGATCACCAGGCTGAACGAGGCGCGCAGGTCGGTGGCCATCACCTCGGCGCCGTTGAGCTGTTCGACCCCCCTCACCCGCGCCTCGCCGCCGCTCACCGCGATGTCGGCGCCCAGGCGGGTCAGTTCCGGCGCGTGCATGAAGCGGTTCTCGAAGATGGTCTCGCGCACATGGCTCTCGCCCACGGCCGTGGTCATCAGGGCCATGAACGGCGCCTGCAGGTCGGTGGGGAAGCCCGGATAGGGATCGGTGACCAGGTCGACGGCTTTCAGCCGCTCTGGGCCGCGGCGTATACGAATCTCGCCGGCCTTAGCGTCGGCGTCCACCTGCACCCCGGCCTCTGTCATCTTGTCGAGCAGACTCTGCACGAACGGGACCTGGGTGTTGACCAGCCGCACGTCGCCCCCGGCCATGGCGGCGGCGCAGGCATAGGCGCCCGTCTCGATTCGGTCGGGAATCACCGCGTGGCTGGCGCCGGTCAGGCGGCGCACGCCGGTGATAGTGAGGGTCGGGGTGTCCAGACCCTCGATCTTCGCGCCCATGGCGATCAGGCACAGGGCCAGGTCGCCGATCTCCGGCTCGCAGGCGGCGTTTTTGAGCACCGTCGTCCCCTCGGCCAGGACGGCGGCCAGCAGGGCGTGTTCGGTGGCGCCGACCGAGACGAACGGGAATTCGATCTCCGCCCCCACCAGCCCGCGCGGGGCCTGGGCGTAGACATAGCCCTCGTGCAGCTCGATCCGCGCGCCCAGGGACTCCAGCGCCTTGAGGTGCAGGTCGACGGGGCGGGCGCCGATGGTGCAGCCGCCGGGCAAGCTGACCTTGGCCTGACCGGTGCGGGCCAGCAGCGGCCCCAGCACGTTGAAAGAGGCCCGCATCTGGCGGACCAGGTTGTAGGGGGCGATGGCGCCCAGCACCTCGGGCGTGTGCAGCACGGTCTGCGGCCCGTCCGGCCCGTCGCTCTCGACCACGCTGGCGCCCAGGCGCTGCAACAGCTTGCCCAGGAACATGGTGTCGGCCAGCCGCGGCATGTTGGTCAGGCGCAGCGGCTCGTCGGTCAGCAGGCTGGCGGCCATCAGCTTGATGGCCGAGTTCTTGGCGCCGCTTATGGGGATCGACCCATCCAGCCGCGCGCCGCCGTTGATGGCGATGCGATCCATGCTTCCCTCAAGTCCGTCATTGCCCTTAGCGCGCGGCGGCGGAGGGGGAAAGGCTAGGCCTTGGTATCCGGCTTGGAACTTGGCGGCGGCGCCTTGCGGCGGCGCAGGTTGTCGCGCAGCGCCTTGGCCAGACGCGCCTCGCGTTCCGCCTTGGTCTTGGCCGCGCGGGCGGCCGCGTCCGCCGCCTTGGTTTCATTGCTCATGCCGCGCAGCCCCCGGTCCGCGCGCCGGACCCTAGAACACCGAACTCAGTATGCCGTGTTCGATGACGTAGGCCACCGGCAAATAGGCCGCCAGGGCCAGGAGCATCAGGATCCAGATGGCGATCCTATCGCTGTAGCCACCCTTGTTGGAACCGCCCGCCATGTCCGTTTTCTCCCTTGCGCCGGCTCTCGATGGAGCCGTTGGCGAGGAGGTTAGACGCAAACCGAGCCGGTGCGGAAGCGTGAGTATCGGAGACCTGAAAATGGCCGGGGCCCCGATCCTTTCGGATGGGGCCCCGATGGTGCCGCCGGGCAGGATTGAACTGCCGACCTCGTCATTACCAATGACGCGCTCTACCACTGAGCTACGGCGGCCAACCGGTGAGGGCCGGGGCTATAGCGAACCCGTCCCCCCAGGTGAAGCCCTAATCGGCCGAGGCCCGGATTCATATCCGCGGCGGATCGTCCCTCAGCGCAGCTGGTCGGCCTCGGCGACGTTGCTGACGGTGACGTTCAGGTCGTTCACCAGGCCGGTGTGCAGGGAATAGACCCAGCCGTGGACGCATATCTTCTGTCCCCGGGCCCAGGCGTCCTGCACGAACACGTCGGAGGCGACGTTGCGCACCTGGCGGATCACGTTCAGTTCGCACAGACGGTTGAGCCGCTCGGTGTCGTCGGTGATGGCCTCCAGCTCGTGCTGGTGGCTGTGGTGGACTTCGCGAATCGGATGCAGCCAGTGATCGACCAGGCCGCGGCGTTTACCGTCGACGGCCGCCGCCACGCCGCCGCAGCCGTAGTGGCCCACCACCATGACGTGCTCGACCTTGAGCACATCGATGGCGAACTGCAGCACGCTGAGATAGTTGGCGTCCTGCGGCGGGGCCAGGTTGGCGACGTTGCGGTGGACAAACAGCTCGCCCGGATCGAGGTCGACGATCTCGTTGGCCGGCACGCGGCTGTCGGAACAGCCGATCCACAGATACTTGGGCGCCTGCTGCGATTCCAGGCGGCGGAAGAAGCCGGCGTCGCGGGACACCATCCGCTGAGCCCAGGCGCGGTTGTTCGCTTTCAGATCATCCAGCATGGGCGCGGCTTACGGCTAACTGCCGGGCGGCGCAAGGCGGCGTCGCGGAGGTGGTCCGGCTAGGAGGCGGCTTCGGCGAAGCGTCGGGCCTGAGCCACCCAGGCGTCGCGCACCGCGCGGCCCTTGAGCGACAAGGCCAGGTCGACTTCCGCGAGATCCTTGGACGTCCAGGCGGCCAGCTGGGCGAAGGTGGTCACGCCGCGCTCGGCCAGGGACACGGCCAGCTTCGGGCCGATGCCGACCAGACGGGTCAGGTCGTCTGCGACGACTGGAGCCGCTTCGGCCACGGCTTCGACGATCTCGGCGGCGGCTTCAGCCTGTTCTTCCACGGCGGCCTCGACCGCTTCGACGGCTTTTTCCACGGGGGCTTCAACCGGGGCGTCGCCCACCACCGGATCGACCGGGTCAAGGGCTTCCACCAGGGCGGCGGAGCGTTCGATCACGGCTTCCAGCACGGTCTCGGTGGCGGTCTGGACGATCTCGGCCTCGGCGTCGAAGGCGGCGACAGCGGCTTCAGCCACCTTTTCCACAATGGCGATGGGGGCGGCGGGCGGGGCGACGGCTTCCGGCGCGGGCGGGAGGCTGGGCAGTTCAGCGGCGAGCTGCGCCTCGATGTTCACCGGGCGGGCCCAGCGGCTCATCCAGAAGAAGGCGGCGCCGGTGGCGGCTGCGCCGGCGAAGGCCAGCCACAGGGGCGAGAACGCGCCCACCGGAAAGCTCAGGGTCTTTTCGACATCGACGACAGGGGTCTTCGCAGCTTCGGCCATGGCGGGCGCTCCTGGAGATTGTGCGGCGCAGCATAGCACGGTTTTCTTGTTCGCAACTGCGGAATATTCTTAGGCGACAGGACGCCACACCTTGCCCGATCCACCGGCATGTCCGAGCGTCCGGGCCACCCACTGCACGATATCGGTCAGGGGCGCGTCCAATCCGGCCGGCGGATTGATCAGCAGCATGGCGCAGCCGTTCATTTTCATCGGCTCGGTCAGGGGCCGCAGCCGCGCCTCGGCCACCAGCAGATCGGCGACGCCGCTGTCCTCCAGCCGCCGCAGCAGGGCGTCGAAGGTCTCCAAGTCCTTCAGCGGGACCCAGACGGCGATGGCCGCCTTCGGTCGCTTGGCCAGGATGGCGCGCGCGGCGGCGGCGATGCGGGCGTAGTCGTCGGCGGCCTCGAACGGAGGGTCGATCAGCACCAGGTTGCGCAACGATGGATCAAGCGCCTGGGCCGCCGTGGCGTATCCGTCGGCCTGGCGGGTTCCGGCGCCGGGATAGGGTTTAAGCGCCTGGGCCAGGGTGGCGTGGTCGTCGGGCCGAAGCTCGCAGGCGAGGTAGCGGTCGCCTGGCCGCAGGGCGCCGGCGATCAGCAGCGGCGAGCCCGGATAGAGATGCACGGTCCCGCCAGGGTTCAGCGCCCGCACCGCCGCCTTCAGCGATGCGAAGGCAGCCGGGGCGCCGGTGTCGGCCATCAGCCGCACGATCCCGGCCTGAGCCTCGCCCGACTTTGTCGCCGCCTCACCGCGCAGGTCGTAGGCGCCCGCGCCAGCGTGGGTGTCGATGATCTGCAGCGCGCCCGCTTCGCGGATCAGGGAATGCATCATCGCCAGCAGGGTGGCGTGCTTGACCAGGTCGGCGAAGTTCCCGGCGTGGAAGGCGTGTCGGTAATTCATGTCTTTCCTTAGAGGCCGCCGGAACCGCGCGCGCCCACGTCACGTTCCAAAAATCCATCTCCACCAGGGTTACGCGATGAACGGCAGGTTCTCCACAGCGAGCGAGGCGTGAGCATGGCGCGAGATGTCGCCGACAGCGCCGAGATCGCGCACGAGGCCGGGCTGTCCTATGGCAACGATCAGTACCCGGGCCTGGCGCGCATCCGCGCCAAGTCCGGCGCCGTGGCCTATATCGATGAACACGGCGGGCCGGTGCGGGACGAAAAAGACCTGGCGCGCATCGCCGCCCTGGCGATCCCGCCGGCCTGGACCGGGGTGTGGATCTGCCCGCGCGCCAATGGCCACATCCAGGCGATCGGCCGCGACGCCAAGGGCCGCAAGCAATACATCTACCATCCCGATTGGCGCGCGGTGCGCGACCACCACAAGTTCGACCGCATGATCGCCTTTGGCCGCGCCCTGCCCCGCCTGCGCAAGCAGGTGGACGCCGACCTGGCCAAGCATGGCCTGCCGCGCGAGAAGGTGCTGGCCGCCGTGGCAAGGCTGCTGGAGTTGACCCTGATCCGGTTCGGCAACGAGGAATACGCCCGGACCAACCGCAGTTTCGGTCTCACCACCCTGCAGAAGAAACATGTGACCCTGTCGGGCGTCGGGGCGGTGTTCGAGTTTCGCGGCAAGAGCGGCAAGGACCACAAGACCGGCTTCACCGACCGGCGCCTGGCGCGGGTGATCCACGCCTGCCAGGACCTGCGCGGCCAGAGGCTGTTTCAGTATGTCGACGCGCAGGGCCACCGGCACGCGGTGGAGTCGCACGACGTCAACGACTATCTGCGCGCGGCCACGGGGGGCGATTTCACCGCCAAGGACTTCCGCACCTGGGGCGCCAGCCTGGCGGCCTCGCACGCGCTGTGCGGCCTGCCCAGGCCGGAGGACGACCGGGCGGCCAAGAAAGACGTCGACCTCTGCATCAAGGCGGTGGCCGGACTGCTCGGCAACACCCCGGCGGTGTGCCGCGCGTCCTATGTCTCGCCGGCGGTGTTGGACGCCTATCGCGCCGGCACGCTGGCCAAGGCCGGCACGCCACGGGCGCGGGAGTTGGCGCTGCTCAAGTGCCTGACGGCGGCGCAAGCCTGACCTGGCTGACGCGTAGCGCAAGCCGCAGGCTCAAACGGAAAAAGCCCTCCACGAGAGAGGCTTTTACGGAGCTTGGGCGGCGTCTAGTAGCCACGCCGATCTGGCGAAGCGCCGGGGCCCCCACGGGGACCAGGGGGATTTTCCCAGTTGGTGCCGGGACCCCCGCGCGGGCCGGGAGGATTGTCGTCGCGATCATAGTGCCGGCCGCCGTAGTAGCCGGCGTAGCGGCCGCCGTCGCTGGCGCACGCGGTCAGCGCCAAGGCGGCGACCACTGTCCCGATGAGGGCGAAAGTCGGTGTGCGAGACATGAAAAACTCCTTTCCGAACGTCCATCGAATTGCTCAGGAAGATTCAATGCCTCGGACCGGCGGGAGTTGCGTTCTGGCCGGCCTCGCGTCGTTGCTTGGCCGCCAAACGAAAAAAGCCTCCCGCGAGGGAGGCTTCTTTAGAGGGCTTTGGGTGCGGGGACAGGATTTGAACCTGTGACCTTCAGGTTATGAGCCTGACGAGCTACCGGGCTGCTCCACCCCGCGGCA
>CANJOB010000093.1 GCA_947475655.1 Caulobacterales bacterium
AGACAATGCGGCAGGCCATCGTCGCCATGGACGGCTGGCTGAACGCCATCGAGCGGGATACCTCGGCGACGCCGAAGGCGCTCAAGATCGTGCGCAACAAGCCGGCCAGCCTGACCGACGCCTGTTTCACCGAAAGCATGGAGCGGATCAACGAGCCGGACACCTACAACGGGACCGGCCGTTGCAGCGTCCTGTTCCCCAACCATGCCGATCCGCGCTTGGTGGCCGGGGCGCCGATGACGCTCGACGTGCTGAAATGCGCCCTGCGCCCGTTACGCGCCGCTGACTATTCCCAGCCCCTCAACGCCGACCAGTTGCGGCGCCTGAACGCGGCCTTTCCGCAGGGGGTGTGCGACTATTCCAAGCCGGGCGTCGGTCAGCGCAAGCCGATCGGCCCCTGGGTGCAGTTCACCGACGTCGGCGTCTACCGAGTGAGCTTGCGGTAGAACGAGGCTCTAGGCCGCCATCTGCGCCGGGGCGTGGAAGGCGGCCCACAGCGCCTGCCGCGCGGCCCAAGCCTGTTTCATACCGGCTTCCTTGACCGGCCCAAAGCCGCGCGCCGCCGCCGGCCAGCCGGCGAGGGCCACGGCTCGGTCGTAGGTCTCGGGTTTGAGCTCGGTGATCAGCTTGCCGATGTCCTCGGCATAGGCGTGGAGCAGGGCGCGTTCGCCGCGCCGCTCGGCGCTATAGCCGAACGGATCAAACATGCCGCCGCGCAGGAACTTGGCCTTCGCCAAAACGCGCATCAGCGGCCAAATCCACGGTCCGAATTTGCGCTTCTTCGGCCGTCCGGTCGCCGGGTCGGTGCGTGACAGCAGGGGCGGCGCCAACCACACGGAGGTCTTGCCGCGTATGGCGAATTCGGACTCCAGCAGCACCTTGAACTGCGGCTCGCTGTAGAGCCGCGCCACTTCGTATTCGTCCTTGTAGGCCATCAGCCGGTACGTTTGGCGCGCCACGGCGCGGCTCAGGTCGTCGTCCGGTCCAGCGGCGGCGTCGGCGGCGCGCACCTTGGCCATCATCTGTTCGAACCGCGCCGCGTAAGAGCGGCCCTGGTAGGCGACCAGGTCGGCCGACAGCCGGGCGATCAGGGCGTCGGTGGCTTCCTCGGCCATCAGACCGGTGCGCAGCCCGACCAGGGCCTCGACCTGGGCCAGGTTGTGGGCGGCGGCGCGGCCCCAGCGGAACGCCGACTTGTTGGCCTCCACCGCCACGCCGTTGATCTCTATGGCGCGCAGGATCGCCGTGTCCGACAGCGGCAGCCATCCCTTCTGCCAGGCGAACCCGAGCAGCAGGGTGTTGGCCGTCGACGGATCGCCAAACAGCGCCTCGGCCAGGCGGGTGGCGTGCACGCTCTCCAACCCGCGCGCCTTAGCCCCGATGGCGCGGCGCGTGCGACTGGTCGGTATGGAGACGTCGAGCTTGACAACCGCGTCCGCGGTCGGAGGCGAGTCGTCGTTCAGCGCCACGCGCGAGCGTTCGGCCGACAAGGCCAGCAGGGCCTCGGCCGACGATCCGGCCACCATGTCGGCCGCCAGCATCAGGTCGACGGCGCCTTCGGTGACGCGCACCGCGTGCAGCAGGTCGCGCGAGGCGGCCATGCGCACCTGGCTGGTGACCGCGCCGTTCTTCTGCGCCAGGCCGGTGAAGTCGAGCGTCGTCGAGGCCAAGCCCTCGACATGCGCCGCCGTGCCGAGCAAGGCGCCGAGCGTCAGCACGCCGGTGCCGCCGACCCCGGCAATGAAAACGTTGAAGTCACCGGCGATCACGGGCGTGACCGGCGCGGGCAGGGCGGCGAACAGGGCCTCGCTGGCGGTGGCCAGGCGGCTCGGGTCGGCCTTGCGCAGCTTGGCGCCGGCGATCTCGACGAAGCTGGGGCAGAAACCCTTCACGCAGGAGAAGTCCTTGTTGCAGACGTGCTGGTTGATGCGCCGCTTGACGCCCAGCTCCGTCTCCAGCGGTTCGACGGCGATGCAGTTGGACTGAACGCTGCAGTCGCCGCAGCCTTCACAGACGCGCGGGTTGATCAGCAGCCGCTTGTCCGGATCGGGAAAGGCGCCGCGCTTGCGCCGACGCCGCTTTTCCGAGGCGCAGGTCTGTTCGTAGACGATGGCGGTGACGCCCGGTATCTCGCGGAACCGCCGTTGCAGCGCGTCCAATTCGTCGCGGTGAAGCACCTCCGTTTCCGGCGGCAGGCCTTTGGCGCCGCGCCAGCGGTCGGGATCGTCCGACACCAGGGCCAGGCGGCTGACGCCCTCGGCCGTCAGCTGGCGGGCGATGCTCAGGGGGTCGAGGCTGCCCTCGGGGGTTTGGCCGCCGGTCATCGCCACGGCGTCGTTGTAGAGCACCTTGAAGGTGATGTTGGATTTCGCCGCGATGGCCGCGCGCACGGCCAGAATGCCGGAGTGCTGGTAGGTGCCGTCGCCCAGGTTCTGGAACATGTGCGCCGTCTCGACGAAAGGCGCGGCGCCGACCCACTGGATGCCCTCGGCGCCCATGTGGCTGAAGGTGGCCGTCTTCAACGCCGGTTCGGCCACCGCCATGGCGTGGCAGCCGATGCCGCCGCCGCTGATCGAACCGTCCGGCGTGCGCGTCGAGGTGTTGTGCGGACAGCCGGCGCAAAAGAACGGCCGGCGGGCGACCAGGCCATCGCGGTCGGCCCGCTCGGCGCGGGCTTCCCAATCGCCCATGGTGTTCTGGAACGGCGCGGCGTCGTCGCGCAGGCCGCGCAGCAGGGCGCGCGCCGCCAGCAACGGACTGAGCTCCATCACCTCCGGCAGCAGGCTAGCGCCATGCTCATCGTGCTTGCCGATCACCCGCGGGCCGCCACCCGGAAGGCTGTAGAGCGCAGCCTTGAGCTGATCCTCGACGAAACCCTTCTTCTCCTCGAACACCATCATCAGCTCGGCCTGGACGGCCAGGCTACGTAGAGCTTTGGTCTCCAGCGGCCAGCTCATGGCCACTTTGTAGATGACGATCCCCATGTCGGCGGCGCGTTCGGGCGTTATGCCCAGGCGGTTCAGCGCCTCCATCAGGTCCTGGTGCGCCTTGCCGACCGTGATCAGCACCCGGCGGCGGTTGGGCGCGTCCTGGACGATCCGATCGAGGTTGTTGGCGCGGACCCAGGCCTGGGCAGCGGGCAAGCGCTCCTCAAGCATCCGCCGCTCCAGCTCTACCCGCGAGGCGGGCCAGGGCAGAGCCGGGTCCCACCCGAAACCGCGTTCGGGAATGATCATGTCGCTGGGCGTCACGAACACGGGCGACGGGTTCGGGGCCGGGAACGAGGCGGCGCTTTCCACCACCTCGGCGATGGTCTTCATCGTGATCCAGACGCCGGAGAAGCGCGACAGCTCGAACGCCGCCATGCCGAGGGTGAGGATTTCCTCCACCGACGACGGCTGCAGGATCGGCATCATCACCGACTGGAAGATGCCATCAGTCTGGTGCGGGAAGATCGACGACTGCGCCGCGTGGTCGTCGCCCGCCAAGGCGATCACGCCCCCTAACCGCGAAGTGCCGAACATGTTGGCGTGGCGGAACACGTCGCCGCAGCGGTCGACGCCTGGCCCCTTCCCGTACCAGATGCCGAACACGCCATCGACCTTTGTCGGCCCAAAGGCGCTGTGCATCTGCGCGCCCCACAGGGCGGTGGCGCCCAGGTCCTCGTTGAGGCCCGGCTGGAAGACGATGTCGTTGGCCGCGAGCTGCTTCTCCGCCCGCCAGAGCTGCTGGTCGTAGGCGCCCAGCGGCGAGCCGCGATAGCCCGAGATCAGTCCGGCGGTGGAGAGGCCGCGCGCCTTGTCGAAACGGCGCTGCATCATCGGCAGGCGCACCAGCGCCTGGATGCCGTTCATGTAGAGCTGGCCGCTTTCCCGCGAATAGACGTCAGCCAAGCTGAAATGCAGGTCGATGGCGGACATTGGCGGCCCTCTTGTCTGTCGATCGAGCCTAGCGGAAGGGCAGAGGCGTTTCTCACTAAACAACCGGGCCGTTGGGCTGTACATAGTACAAACGCACCAAGGCGGCGAGGTCTAGTGGCTCAAACAACCCAACATACGCTTGATCGCACCGACAAACGTATCCTGGCTGTCCTCGCCGAGGATGGGCGGATCAGTTGGCGTGATCTTGCCGACCGCATCGGCCTCTCCCTCACTCCGACGCTGCGGCGGGCCCGCCGGCTCGAGGAGGAGGGGTTCATCATCGGCTATTCGGCGCGGTTCGACGAGACGCGCCTCGGGGCCGCGATCAGTGTCTTCGTCTCGGTCACCCTCGAGCGCCAGGCCGAGGACGCGCTGGACATCTTCGTCAGCCACATTTCCCGGGTGCCGGAGGTGATGAGCTGCCACCTGATGTCCGGCGGTTCGGATTTCCTGTTGCGGGTCGTCGCCCCCGACCTGGCGGCCTACGAGGCGTTCATGAGCGGGGTGCTGACGCGGATTCCAGGCGTCGCCCGCATCCAGTCGTCCTTCGCGATGAAGCCAATCATCCGGCGCGTCGTGCCGCCGCTGGGCGCGCTGTAGCCGTCGCTTGCCGGTCCGCGCGATGAGGACCGGCAAGCTCGTAGGCGGTCGCGGCAGCTAGAAGGTGAAGCGGATTCCCGCCTTGAAGTTGCGCCCGACCAAGTCGTAGGGGTTGCCGCCGCTGAGGATCAGGATCGCCAGCAGGGGCGGGTCCTTGTCGAAGAGGTTCTCGACCACGCCGAACAGCTGCAGCCGCCGGGTGTCGCCCGGGATCAGGTCGTAGCTGGCGTTGACGTTCCAATACAGCGTCTCCGGCCACAGGTTGTCGTTCACACTGTTGCTGGCGGCCGGGTTGTAGTTGGGGTCGTTGGGCCCGACCAGCACGGCGCTGTATTTGATCGGCGAGGTGTAGCGCGCGTTCAACGTCGTGGTCAGACGGTCGAGGGCGTAGGTAAAGTTGACGTTCGCCGACCAGGTCGGCACCGACTGGCCTGCAGTGTCCAGGTCCTGCACGCCGCCGCCGGGCAGGGGTGAGATGGTGCGCAGGTCATCGACCCATGTGGCCAGGGCGCGGATATCGAAGCGGCCGGGAAGTCCGATGGCTTCGATCGGCGGCCGCAGCGCCAGTTCGATGTCTATGCCAACGCGCCAATCCCGCGCGGGATGACCAGCGCGGTGCTGGCGGTTCAGAGGGACTAGCCGGCGGCGGCTTCCGCCTTGGCCTTTTCCGCGTTGCGCAGGATGAAGCGCTGGATTTTTCCGCTCGGCGTCTTGGGCAGTTCGGCGACGAATTCTATCTCGCGCGGATAGGCGTGGGCGGATAGGCGCAACTTCACATGCTGCTGCAACTGCGCGCTCAAGGCGTCCGACGCCGCGTGGCCGGCGCCGAGCACGACGAAGGCCTTGACCAGTTCGGTCCGCTCCGGATCGGGCTTGCCGACCACCGCCGCCTCGATGACGGCCGGATGTTCGAGCAGGGCGCTCTCCACATCGAACGGGCCGATGCGATAGCCGGACGAGGTGATGACGTCGTCGGCGCGGCCGACGAAGCTGATGCTGCCATCGGGGTTCAGTTCGACCGTGTCGCCGCTCCGGTAGTAGGTTTCGCCCAGGGCAGGTGTCGCCGTTCCCTCATAGCCGGTGAACCAAAGCAGGGGCGATGCGCGCCGGTCCAGCGACAGGATGCCGGGTTGGCCGGGCGGCAGTTCGTGGTCGTCGTCGTCGAGCACGACCACCCGGTGTCCGGGCGACGAGAAGCCGGCGGACCCGAGGTGAACGGGATGATCCAGCGCGTGGTGATTGCACAGCACCATGCCGGTTTCGGTCTGGCCGTAGTGGTCGTGAATGGTGACGTCGAGGTTGTCGCGAAACCAGCGGATGACCTCCGGATTGAGCGGCTCTCCGGCGCTGCTCACCACCCGCAGCTGGCCCTTGATGGGCGCCAGCGCTTCGGGCCCGGCGGCGATCAGCAGGCGGTAGGCCGTGGGCGATCCGGCCAGGTTGGTGACGCCGTATTTCCTGATGACGCGCACCGTGCTTTCGACGTTGAACGGGCCGTCGTAGAACAGGGTCGGAAGGCCCATCGCCAGGGGTCCGGTGACGGCATAGTAGAGGCCGTAGGCCCAGCCTGGATCGGCCACGTTCCAGAAGCGGTCCTCGGGACGCAGGTCGATGGCGTATTTCATATAGCCGACGAAGGCGGCGATCGCTCGCAGCGGCACGGTCAAGGCCTTCGAGGGGCCCGTGGTGCCGGACGTGAACATGATCAGGTAGCCGTCGTCCGCCGACCGCATGACCGGCGCGAACTGTGCTGGATGCTTGCGCAGCTCCTTCCAGAAATCGAGGTCGCCCACAGGCAGGGCGCCGTCGCCGCTGATGGTGACGACGGTGGGAAGGCCCTGCACCGTCTCCAGCTTGGGCCGGTTGACGGTGTCGGTGATGATCATGCGCGAGCCCGCCTGCTGCAGCCGGTGCTCGATGGCCTTGGGGCCGAAGGCGGTGAACAGCGGCTGGTACACCGCGCCGACGCGCCACGCGCCGAGGATTGCGACAAGAAGCTCCGGCCGGCGCGGCAGCATGGCCGAGAGGCGGTCGCCCGGCTTGATCCCCTGGCCGGTGAGGAAGTTGGCGAACTGCGCCGACAGCGCCCGCAGCTGGCCGAAGGTATAGATCGCGCTGTCGCCGGCCTGGCTTTCGTAGAACAGGGCGGGGCGATCGGGGTCGCGTTCGGCGTGCCGGTCGCAGCATTCGTAGCAGGCGTTCAGCCCGCTCGCGGCGGGGCGGGACAGTTCACCCTCGGCGTCTTCCAAGCTGAAACCGCCATGGATGCGCTCGTAGGAATTGCTCGTCATGACCGCAACCTGGTTTGGTGGAATCTCTAGCGCGGCTGCATCCGGATGGCGCCGTCGAGCCGGATGGCTTCGCCGTTCATATAGCCGTTGCGGCACAGCTCCAGCACCAGGCTGGCGTATTCCGCCGGGGCGCCCAGGCGCTTTGGAAAGTTCACGCTGGCGGCCAGGCCGTCGCGGACCGCCTCGCTCATCCCGGCCATCATTGCCGTCTCCATGATGCCGGGCAGGATGCTCAAGACCCGGATGCCTTCGTCCGCTAGGTCGCGGGCGGCGGGAAGGGTCAGCCCGACTATGCCGGCCTTGGAGGCGGAATAGGCCGCCTGGCCGACCTGGCCCTCGACCGCCGCGACCGACGCGGTGTTGACGACGACGCCGCGCTCGCCGTCATCCAGAGGTTCCACGGTCATCATCCCGGCGGCGGACTTGGCCAGGCAGCGGAAACTGCCCACCAGGTTGACGGCGATGACCTTGGCGAAGGTGTCGATCGGGAAATGCCTGATCTCTCCGGTCTTGCGGTCCCGGCCGGCGGTCTTGGCGCCCATGACGATGCCGGCGCAGTTGACCAGGATTCGCTCCTGGCCTTGGGTGGCGCGCGCCTTGGCCAACCCAGCGTCGACGCTGTCGTCGGAGGTGACGTCGACCTGGCAGAAGGTCGCGCCGATGTCAGCGGCCACCGCCTCGCCCTGCTCGCTGTTGAAATCGAAGATGGCCACCTTGACGCCGGCGGCCCTCAGCGCCCGCGCGGTCGCTTCGCCCAGGCCCGACGCGCCGCCGGTGACGACAGCGGAAATCTGTGAATCCAATTTCATCGTTTCGTTCCTTTGGCGCTTAGGAGATGAGTTCGAGCGCGACGGCCGTTGCCTCGCCGCCGCCCAGGCAGATGGCGGCCACGCCGCGGGTCAAGCCGCGGTTCTGCAAAGCGGCGATCAGGGTGGCCATGATGCGGGCGCCGCTGGCGCCGATGGGATGGCCCAGGGCGCAGGCGCCGCCGTTCACGTTCACCTTCTCATGCGGGATATTCAGGTCGCGCATGGCGATCATCGGCACCACGGCGAAGGCTTCGTTGATCTCGAACAGGTCGACCTCGCCGATCGACCATCCGGCCTTCTCAAGCACCTTTTGAATCGCGCCGTTGGGGGCGGTGCTGAACAGTTCCGGCGCATGGGCGTGCGCCGCCGTGGCGACGACGCGGGCGGCGACGGGAATGCCGAGGGCCTGCGCGGTGCTGACGCGGGTCATGACAAGGGCGGCGGCGCCGTCGGAGATCGACGAGGAATTGGCGGCGGTCACCGTGCCGTCCGCCGCGAAGGCGGGTTTGAGCAGCGGTATCTTCTCCAGCTTCGCCTTGCCCGGCTGTTCGTCGAAGTTGACCTCGACGACGCCGTTGCGGGTCTTGACCGACATCGGTGCGACCTCGCGGTCAAAGGCGCCGCCGGCGATGGCCTTGTTGGCGCGGGTCAGGCTTTCGATGGCGAAGGCGTCCTGGTCCTGGCGCGAGAACTGGTAGGCGCGGGCGCTGTCCTCGGCGAAGGCGCCCATCAGCTTGCCGGGGAGGTAGGCGTCCTCCAGCCCGTCGAGGAACATCGAGTCCTTGACCACGTCGTGACCAAGCCGGGCGCCGCCGCGATGCTTGGCCAGCAGATAGGGCGCGCCGGTCATGCTCTCCATGCCCCCGGCGATGACGACATCAGCCGCGCCCGCCTGCAGGGTCTCGGCAGCCATGATGGCGGCCTGCATGCCCGAACCGCACATCTTGTTGACGGTGGTGGCCTGCGCCGACTGCGGCAGGCCGGCGCCTAGCGCCGCCTGGCGGGCAGGGGCTTGCCCCAGGCCCGCGGGCAGGACGCAGCCCATATAGACGCGGTCGACCGTCTCGCCAGACAGCGTCGACCGCGCCATGGCGGCGCGGATGGCGTGGGCGCCGAGCTCGGTCGCCTTCACCTCGGCGAAGGCCCCCTGCAAGCCTCCCATGGGGGTGCGGGCATAGGTGCTGACGACGACGAAATCCGCTGACATCGAGGTTTCCTGACGGTGGGCCGTTTATATCCCGCGCATGGGTGGCATGAGGGCCGCGAGGCGCCAAGCGGGGAGTGTCGGATGGGGCCGGACTAACCGCCGCCCCCGAGCGCCTGGAACACGGCGATCTGATAGCTGGTGAGCAGGCCGTCGGACTGGGCCAGGGCGGCTTCCGACTGCGCCAGGGTGCGCCGGGCGTCGAGCAGGCTCAGGAAACCGTCGGCGCCCTGGTCGAACCGCAGCTGCGACAGGCGTTCGGCGTCGGCGGCGCGGTCGCGGGCGATGGTCAGGGCGCCGTCCCGCTGGGCGCGCAGGGGCGAGAGCACGGCGCGAGCGGCGGCCACGGCGTTGCGCACGCGGCCAAACAGGTCGATCTCGCAGCTGGCCGAGAAGCCGGCGTTGTAGCCGTGGTACTCGAAGCTGCTGCAGGACTGCATCGACGCCTAGGGCCGGTCACATCTCGTCGGCGATCTTTCGCAGGGCCTGTTCGAAATAGGCCGGCGGCTGTCCGCCCGAGATCAGGTAGCGGTCGTTGATCACCACCGCCGGCACCGAACTGATCCCCGCCTGCCGCCATGCGCCCTCAGCCTCGCGCACGGCGTGGGCGTAGCGGCCGGAGGAGAGGACTTCGGCCGCTGCCTGTCCGTCCAGCCCCGCCGCCGAGGCGACGTCGGCCAGCACCGCCGGATCGCTGATGTCGCGACCGTGGGTGAAATAGGCCTCGAACAGACCATGTTTGAGCGCCGCCTGCCGCCCTTCCAGCCCGGCCCAATGCAGCAGGCGGTGCGCGTCGAAGGTATTGTGGACGCGGCTATCGTCGTCCTGGGCCATGGTGAAGCCAACCTCGGCCGCCCGTTGGCGGATCGCCTCGCGGTTGGCGGCGACCTGCTGCCGAGTCGAACCGTACTTGCGCATCAGGGTCTCGACCTTGTTCGCGCCTTCCGCGGGCGCGTCGGGGTCGAGCTCGAATGGCTGGAAGCGGATTTCGGCCTCGGCGACGTCCGCCAGGGAGTCCAGCGCCGCCTCCAGCCCGCCCAGGCCGACCACGCACCAGGGACAGGAAACGTCGGAAATGAAGTCGATCTTGAGCTGTTTGGTCATCCGCACGCCGAGGCTGAGGTTGATCGGGGAGCCCTAGAAATAGGTCCGGGCAGGGCGGAAAACGAGCCCCCGGCGCGTCCGCCTGGCGTTCTGTCGCATCCGTCATCCAACCGATAAAGACAGAATCGCCGAGTCGACCTAAGCAACCGACCCGCAACCTCCCGGCTGCAGCGGCCTTTAAGGCCAGTCGGACTGTGAGATTTATGGAGATAACGATGGCGGAAGCCTTGGCGACGGACGAACTATCCACCCCCTCCACTGACCCGGCCGCGGCGCCCCCGCCGCCGGCGGTCGAAGCGCCCACGCCCGCCGCCCCGGCGCTGGCCGTCAAGGCGGCCCGCAAGCCTGCCCGCCGTGCGAAGCCGGCAGCCAAGACCCCGGCCGCCGCCGCCCCGGCGGCGCCGATGCGCAAGCCGGCCGCGGCAAGGGCGCCCAAGGCGGCGGCTTCGATGTTCGCCAGAAAAGACGTCGGGGTTATCGCCCTGGCGGCGGCGGCGCTTTGGGAGGCGCAGAAGGCCCTCGAGGACGAGATCGGCAAGCAGGCGAAGAAGAAGGCCTAGCCGCCTGCCGGCGGCGTCAGCCGCTGGCGGCCCCTGTCGGGGCGTCGGGCTGCAGGGCGGGCGCCGCCGCCGCTATAGCGGGGTTGGCGATGGCCCGCGCCTGCACGGCGGCGATCGCCGGGAAGGCGCCCATGTCGACGCCGTAACGTTCCGCCGCGGCCACCTGCGGAACGAGGCAGCAGTCGACGAAGGTCGGTGAGTCGCCGAAAGCGTAGGTCCCCGCGCCCTGCGCCACCAGCGGCTCGAGCGCCGCGAAGCCGTCGCCGATCCAGCGCTGGACCCAATGGCTGATACCGTCCGGGTCAGCCGAGAATGTCTTCTTCAAATACTTCAGCACACGCAGGTTGCCGAGTGGGTGGATATCGCAGGCGATGAGGTTGGCCATCGCCCGAACCCGCGCGCGATCGAACGGCGCCGCCGGCAACAGCGGTGGCGACGGATGCGCCTCCTC
>CANJOB010000094.1 GCA_947475655.1 Caulobacterales bacterium
CGGCCTGCTCGACGCCGCCTTGGCCGCCGCCGCCGGACGGGTCGACCCGCAGACCTTCGACCGCCTGGTCGAGCGCGGCGGGGCGGGCTCGGTCCCGGCCCAGTCGGGCGCCCTGATCCTCTCGGCGTTCGGCGGCGCCTTGAGCCCCGACGCGCGCGGCGAGCTGGCCCGCTTCACCACCCCGCGCGGCGCGGCCCTGCCGGGCCGCCTGCTGGCGCTGGACCTGGCCGCCCAGGCGGGCGCCAAGGCGGAGACAGCCCTGCTGGCGCTTTCCATCAGCGACGCCGCCGCCGCCCCGGCCGACCGCGCCCGCGCGGTGCGGGCGCTGAACCAGGCCGGCCTTGCCGACGATGCCCGGGCCATGGCCGTCGAAGGCCTGATAACCCTCGGGATCAAGTGAGCGCGGCGGCTGCCAAGAGCGGTGGGTGGGCCGAGGCCTTCCTGGAGATGATGGCGGCCGAGCGCGGCGCCGCCCGCAACACCCTGTCCGCCTACGGCCGCGACCTGGCCGACGCCGGGGGCTGGCTCAAGGGCAAGGCCTCCGACTTCGGCCGCGCCGACGCGCCGCTGATCGAGGCCTATTTCGCCGACCTGGCCGCCCGGGGCCTGTCGGCCGCTACGGCGGCGCGGCGGCGCGCGGCGGTGCGGCAGTTCTACCGCTTCGTGCTCGGCGAGGGCTGGCGAAGCGACGACCCCTCGCGCCGGGTGGCCGCCCCGCGCCAGGGCCGGCCTCTGCCCAACGTGCTGTCGCGCGACGAGGTGACCCGGCTGATCGAGGCCGCCGGGGCTCAGGAGAGCCGCCAGGGCCTGCGCCTAGCCTGTATGGTCGAGCTGATCTACGCCTCGGGCCTGCGGGTATCGGAACTGACAGCTCTGCCGCTGGCCGCCCTGGCCCAGGACCCGGCCTATCTGATGGTGCGCGGCAAGGGCGGCAAGGAGCGGCTGGCGCCCTTGAGCGGCGCGGCGCGCGCGGCGGTGAAGGCCTACCTGCCGGTGCGGGCCAGCTTTATCAAGACCGGCGCCGCGAGTCCCTGGCTGTTCCCCTCGCGCGGCGCCGCCGGGCGTCTCACCCCCCGCCGGTTCGCCCAGCTGCTCGATACGGCCGCCGCCGCCGCCGGCATCGACGCCGACAAGGTCAGCCCGCACGCCCTGCGCCACGCCTTCGCCACCCACCTGCTGGAGGGCGGCGCCGACCTGCGCGTGGTGCAGACCCTGCTCGGCCACGCCGACATCGCCACCACCCAGATCTACACCCACGTGGCCCAGGAGCGGCTGCGCGAGGTGGTGGCCTCAAAGCATCCGTTGCGGGAACGCTGACATGCCATCCGAACTGCCCGGCCTGACCCTGCTCGACACCGTCACCCTTTGGCGGATGGGTAAGTCGATCGTCACCCTCGGCGGCCTGGTCTCGGGCCTGGTGATCGTGGTGGCGGCCATGCTGGCCGCCAGGGTGCTGGGCGCGGGACTTCGCCGCCTGCGCGCGCGGCAGGCCGACCAAGCGGCCTCGATCTACATCGTCGAGAAGCTGGTCACTTACGGCCTGGTGGTCTTCGGCCTGATCGCCGGCCTGTCGACCTTGGGCATGGACCTGTCGTCCCTGGCGGTGTTCGCGGGCGCCTTGGGCGTCGGCGTCGGCCTGGGCCTACAGGGCATCGTCAAGGAGTTCGTCGCCGGCCTGGTGCTGGTGTTCGACCGGCTGATCCGCATCGGCGACTACATCGAGATCCAGACCGGCGAACGCGGGGTGGTGCAGGAGGTCGGCCCGCGCGCCACCCGCATCCGCAACAACGACGACATCGACGTGCTGATCCCCAACTCGCGCCTGATCGAGGCGCCGGTGACCAACTGGACCCACGGCGGCGACACACGGCGCCTGCATGTGCCGTTCCCGGTCGCCTACGGCGCCGACAAGGAGAGGGTGCGCGACGCGGTGCTGAAAGCCGCGCACGCCGTGCCCTTCACCCTGCCCGACACGCCGCGCCGGCGCACCCAGGTCTGGCTGGTGGGGTTCAGCGACAACGGGCTGAAGTTCGAACTGGTGGTGTGGCCTACGCTCGAGGCGGTGAAGCGGCCCAACGCGGCCCAGGCGGCCTATACCTGGGCGGTGGAGGAGGCGCTTCGCGCCGGCGGGTTCGAACTGCCGCTGCCGCAGCGCGAACTGCGCCTGCGCGGCCTGTTCGGCGAGGAGGGCGACCAGGCCCTGACCGCGCTGAAGCTGAAGAAACCCAAGGCCGCCGCTCCGGCCCGCAAGACCAAGCCCATCACCAACGACGCCGCCGTCGACCTGATGGTTCGCGCCGAGGCCGAGCCGCAGGACGAGGACGCCATACGGGAACGCAAGCCATCATGAAGACACGCAAGCTTGGCGGCCTGGCCGTCTCCGAACTCGGCCTGGGCTGCATGAGCATGTCCAGCGGCTACGGCCCGCCCGGCGACGACGCGGCGATGACGGCCGTGATCCGCGCGGCCTATGACGCCGGAGTGACCTTCTTCGACACCGCCCAGGCCTACGGCCCGCTGCTGAACGAGACCCTGCTCGGCGCGGCGATCGAGCATGTGCGCGACGAACTGGTGATCGCCACCAAGTTCGGGTTCAACATCGGCGAGAACGGTGCGCGCCTGCCCGGCCTCAACAGCCGGCCTGAAAACATCCGCGCGGTGGCGGAGGCGTCGCTGCGGCGCCTGCGCACCGACCGCATTGATCTGTTCTACCAGCACCGCGTCGATCCCGCCGTGCCGATGGAGGATGTGGCCGGTGCGGTGGCGCAGCTGGTGGCCGAGGGCAAGGTGCTGCATTTCGGATTGTCGGAAGCGGGCATCGGCTCGATCCGCCGCGCCCACGCCGTGCTGCCGGTGGCGGCGGTGCAGAACGAATTCTCGCTGTGGTTCCGCGGCCATGAGGCGCTGCTGCCGGCGCTGCGCGAACTGGGCGTCGGCCTGGTGGCGTTCAGCCCGGTCGGGCGCGGCATGCTGACCGGCGATGTCCCCGTGCTGGCGGGAGAGGGCGACATCCGCAGCAACATGCCGCGTTTCCAGCCCGGCGCCTTCGAGCACAATCTGAAGGTGGTGCAGCCGCTGAAAGACCTGGCCCGCGCCAAGGGCGTGGCGCCGGCGACCCTGGCCATCGCCTGGGTGCAGCATCAGGGCGAGGATATCGTCTCCATTCCGGGAACGACCCGTCTTAGCCACCTGAAGGAGGATCTCGCAGCCGCCGATCTGGTCCTCAGCGCGCAGGACCTGGCGGCCATATCGGCCGCGGTGTCGGAACAGGCGCTGATGGGCGAGCGCTACAACGCCGCCATGGCGGCGTCGGTGGGGATCTAGGCCTTGCGCATCAAGTCCGCGAAGCGCTCGAACACATAGAGGCTGTCGGTCGGGCCGGGGCTGGCCTCGGGGTGGTGCTGCACGGAAAACACCGGGCGGTCCTTCAAGGCCAGGCCGGCGTTGGTGCCGTCGAACAGCGAGACGTGGGTCTCGGTCACGGGGGTGGGCAGGCTGTCGCGGTCGACCGTGAAGCCGTGGTTCATCGACACGATCTCGACCTTGCCGGTGGTCAGATCCTTGACCGGATGATTGGCGCCGTGGTGGCCCTGTTCCATCTTCACCGTCCTGGCGCCCATGGCGAGCGCCAGCATCTGGTGGCCCAGGCAGATGCCGAACACCGGCGTGCCGCTGTCGACCAGCTTTTTGATTTCCGGCACGGCGTATTCGCCGGTCGCCGCGGGGTCTCCCGGACCGTTGGACAGCAGCACCCCGTCCGGTTTGCGGGCCAGGATGGCTTCGGCTGACGTGCTGGCCGGCACCACTGTGACGCGGGCGCCGATCGAGGAGAGGCCGCGCAGGATGTTGCGCTTGACGCCGTAGTCGACGACCACGACCTCGAACTTCGGGTCCTTCAGCGGGGCGTAGTCGTCGCCCCACGACCACAGGCCTTCGGTCCATTCGAACGGCTGCAGGCAGGAAGCGTCCTTGGCCAGGTCCAGCCCGACGATGCCGCTCCACTCGCGCGCTTCAGCCTTAAGCGCCTCGAGATCGAACACGCCGTCCGGGCTGTGGGCGATCACCGCGTGCGGCATGCCGCCCTCGCGGATGGCCAGGGTCAGGGCGCGGGTGTCGACGCCGTGGAGCCCGACCACGCCGCGGCGCTGCAGCCAGACGTCGAAGTCGGTCTCGCTGCGGTAGTTGGCGGCCGGGGTGGGGACATCGCGGAAAATCGCGCCGCGGGCGGCGGTGTCGCTGGTCCCGGAAATCTGTTCCAGGTCCAGGCTGTTGGTCCCGACGTTGCCGATGTGCGGAAAGGTGAAGGCGACGATCTGCGCCATGTAGGACGGGTCGGTCAGGATCTCCTGGTAGCCGGTCATGGCGGTGTTGAAACAGACCTCGCCGACGCGGCTGCCCACGGCGCCGCAGCCCAGGCCCGCCAGCACGGTCCCGTCGGCCAGGACCAGGACTCCGGTCGTTCCAGGCGGCAGGGTGGAAGCGGGCGTGGCCATGCGGCGACTCCGGTAAAAACAGCGGTTGCGGGCTAAGCGGGCTAGGTAGGCGCACGCGGCCCGGTGGTCAACTCGCGGCCATCGCCGCGACGGCGGCCTCGAGGTCGGCGAGGGCCGCGCTCCAGTCGTCGTTGACCGCGCCGCGGAACAGGCGGGCGCTCGGGTACCAGGGCGAATCGGATCGCCGTCGCAGCCAGCGCCAGTCGGTCTGGAAGCCCGGCAACAGGATGAAGACGGGCGTGCCCATGGCCCCAGCCAGGTGCGCCACCGAGGTGTCGACCGTCACCACCAGGTCGAGGCCGGCGACCATGCCGGCGGTGGCGGCGAAGTCCCTGGCCCCGCTGTCCTCGGGGTGCAGGCTGACGATCTCGCCCGGCAAGGCGCGCAGGCGCGCCGCGTTCGCCGCGTTCAGCGAACGGTGGGCGTCGTTCTGGTGCACCGGCGCGCCCTTGGTCACCAGGCCGATACGGAGCGGCCCGCCGCGGCCGCGCGGCGCGGCGTTGGGCGCGCGCAGATAGGGCTGGTTCGGGATGGTCTCCAGGGTGACGCCAAGATGCAGCGGCGGCGAACAGGTCAGGGCCCAGAAGTCCGGCTCGCCCATCTCGATCTCGCCCTCGGCGGCCTGGACATCGACGCCGTCCAGGCTGTGGTGCAGCAGGCTGGCCAGGGCCGGGCGGCATAGCATCACAACCTGCGCGCCCTGGTCTCGCAGGGTTAGGGCGAAGCGGGCGAACTGGATGTTGTCGCCCAGCCCCTGTTCGGGAAACAGGACGATGCGCTTGCCCGCCAAGTCCTCGCCGCACCATTCGGGGAAGGGCAGGGCGGGAACGCGGATGCGGAACGTCGGGATGTCTCGGCGCGCCTCGTAAAGCGGCCAGCCGGCGGCATAGTCGCCCAGGGCCAGCAGGGTCGCGCCCAGCTCGTAGCGGGCCTCGGCGCTCGTGGGATTGGCCGCCAGGTCGGCGGTCAGCAGCGCCAGCGCTTCGTCCAGCCGCCCCAGGGCGCGCAGCAGCACGCCGAGATTGTGCCGCTCGGCCAGGGCGCGGGGGATCAGGGCCTGGGCGGTGAATTGGGCGAACAGGGCGTCGGCGGCCGGGGCGTCGCCGCTCATCTGCGCCAGCACCGCCTGCTGGAACAGTGTCCGCAGCGGCTCGGGAAGGTCTAGCTCCATGCCCGCGCCATCTCAGCCACCGCGCCTTCGAGCCGCTCCAGCGCCAAGTCCCAGCGGCCGTCCACCGCGCCGCGGAACAGGCGGGCCTGCGGATACCAGGGGGAATCGTCGCGCCCGCGCAGCCAGCGCCAGTCGGTCCCAAAGCCGGGCAGCAAGAGGAACACCGGCTTGCCCAGCGCGCCCGCCAGGTGGGCGACGGCGGTGTCGACCGATATCACCAGGTCCAGCCCGGCGATGAGGTTGGCGGTGCTGACGAAGTCGCCGGCGTCCTCGTGATGCAGGCTGACGATCTCGGCCGCCGGCCGGGCGCGCAGACGCGCCGCCTGTTCGGGGCCAAGCGAGCGGTGGGCGTCGTTCTGGTTGGTCGGACTGCCCTTGGTCGCAAGGCCGACGCGGAAGGCCCGGCCGCGCCGTGCCGGAGCCTCCGCCCGCAGGTAGGGCGGGCCGGGGATGTCGCGAAGGGTCAGCCCCATTGGCCCCGGCAGCGAGCCGGCCATGATCCAGAAGTCGGGCTCGCCCATCTCCACCGCGCCGGCGGCGGCCTGGACATCGACGCCGTCGAGGCCGGCCCGCAGCAGGGCGGCGATCGGCTGCCAGGTCAGCAGCACAACCTGCGCCCCCTGATCGCGAAGGGTCAGGGCGAAGCGCGCGAACTGGATCATGTCGCCCAGCCCTTGTTCGGGGAAGATGACGATGCGTTTGCCGGCCAGGTCCTCGCCGCGCCATTCGGGGAACGGCAGCTGCGGAATGTGCATCGGAAAGCGCGGGATCTCCCGCCGCGCCTCGTAAAGCGGCCAGCCCGCCGGATAGTCGCCGAGCGACATGTAGGTCACGCCCAGGTCGTAGCGGGCGCGGGCCGAGGCCGGGTCGGCGGCGACCTCGGCGATGAGCAGGTCGCGCGCCTCTTCCAAGGCGCCGAGGTTGCGCAGCAGGACGCCGTAGTCGTAGCGGCCTTCCGCCTGATGCCTGGCGATGTCGGCGAAGGCCCGGTAGAGCCCGGCCGCCTCCGCGTCCTCGCCTTGCAGCTGCGCGCGCACCGCTTGCTCGATCTTGTCCGGTATCGCCGCCATGCGCCTGCGTTTTTCCTGTGGGCGCGCAATCTGCTAGGAACCGACCATGGCCGCAATCACCACGGTCGGCGTCGACGCCGACGACACCCTTTGGCACAACGAGACGATCTTCCGCCTCACCCATGCGCGGTTCGTCGATCTACTGGCCGATTTCGCCGACGAGGCCATGATCGAACAGCGCCTGGCCGAGGTGGAGAAGCGCTACCTGCGGCTCTACGGCTACGGCGCCAAGGGCTTCACCCTGTGCATGATTGACGCGGCGATGGAGCTGACCGACGGGGCCGTGTCCACCGCCGTGATCCGGGAAATCCTCGCCGCCGGGCGCGAGATGCTGACCCATCCGGTCGAGCCTCTTAGCGGGGTTGAGACGGCGCTGTCGCAGCTGTCGGAGCGCTACCGCCTGGTGCTGATCACCAAGGGCGACCTGCTGCACCAGGAGCAGAAGCTGGCGGCTTCCGGCCTGGGCGAACTTTTCAGCGGGGTCGAGATCGTCAGCGAGAAGACCGCCGACACCTATCGCCGCGTGTTCGACCGCCACGGGACGGGCGCAAACCACGCGGTGATGGCCGGCAATTCGGTCAAGTCGGACATCCTGCCGGCGCTGGATGCCGGGGCCTTCGCAGCCTATGTGCCCTATCCGATCATCTGGGCGCACGAGATGGCCGACCTGCCGACCGGCCATCCGCGTTTCATCGAGCTCGCCACCCTGGCCGAACTGCCGGGGTGGGTGGATGGCCTCGAGGCCTAGCGGGCGGCCGGAGCCGCGGGGGCGGGACCGACCGTCATGGATGCGGCGAGGCGGCGCTTATAGCCGGCCTCGGAGTCGTCGATCATCTTGGCCCAGGCGCCGGGCGCCATCGCCAGGGGGCTGGGACGGGTCCCGGCCTGCAGGGCCGCCAGCTTGCCCTTGAAGGCGTTTTCCGGGTGGCCGCCGATGACGATGTCGGGATTGACCTCGCGCAGCATGCGGTAGGCGGTCTCCACCGAGGCCGGGTCGGTATTGTAGTTGGGGTTGCCGGCCACCGGCTGCGGCGGGCCGCCGAAGACCACGGTGTAGGGCCGGCCGTTCTCGACGCCGGTGATCACATAGGTGGCGGTGCCGGGCGTGTGGCCGGGCGTCCAGATCACCTTCACCTTGACCCCGCCGAGGGTGAATTCCTCACCGTTCTTCATGATGCGGTCGATCCGGATCGGCTCGAAGCCTTCGCTTTCGATCGCCGAGCGGTCATGGCCGCTGGCCAGGGCGGGCGCTTCGGCGTCCAGGGCGAACATCTTCGCCCCGCTGATGCGGCGGTGGGTCTCGACCGTCTGCACGTGGTCGAAGTGGGCGTGGCTGACCAGCAGGACCTTCAGGTCGGCGGGATGGAAGCCGAGCTTGACCATGCCGGGAAACACCACCGCGGCCATCTTGGTGGTGCCGGTGTCGATCAGGATATGGCCGGCCTTGGTGCCGATCAGGATCGAGGAGATGTTGGCGGCGCCGACGTAATAGACGTCGCCGATCAGCTTGAACGGGGCCACCGGCTCGCTGTCGGGATCGGCCCGGCCCGGACGGTCGGCGAACCACTCGGCGTCCTTGCCGCCCACCGACCATACGGCCGCTGGCATGGCGCCGGGCGCCGGCGCCGCCGGGCGGGGCGGCTGGGCCGAGGCGGTGAGGGCGAGGGAAAGCGTGGCGGCGGCGGCCGCGGCGAACAGGATTTTGCGCATGGTATCTCCCGGGGTCTCCAGCTTTCGGCGCTGGGCTTTTGTTTGCTTGAAATCACCCTAACGCAGCGCCGGAGGCAAACAAAGCCCAGCTTGGCGGGCTCTCGTTCCGGCGGGCATGAACGGCTATAAGGGCCTGTGCGGTTCGACGAAAAATTCCTGGATGAGCTGAAGGCCCGGCTGCGGCCGTCCGATGTGATCGGGCGGAAGGTCAAGCTCAAGCGTCAGGGCCGCGAATTTGTCGGCCTCTCGCCGTTCGGCAAGGAGAAGTCGCCGTCGTTCTTCGTCAACGACGACAAGGGCTTCTTCCACGATTTCTCCAGCGGCAAGCACGGCGACATCATCAGCTTCCTGCAGGAGACCGAGCGCCTGTCCTTCGTGGAGGCGGTCGAACGCCTGGCGGGCGAGGCGGGCATGGCCCTGCCGGAGCCCGATCCCGTGGCCGCGCAAGCTGAGAAGGCCCGCGCGGGCCTCGCCGACTGGCTGGAACTGGCCGCCGCCTGGTTCGAGGGCGAGCTTCGACGGCCCGTCGGGGCCGACGCCCGCGCCTATCTGGAGCGGCGCGGCCTGCCTTCCGCGGAATGGGCCCGCTTCCGCATCGGCCTGGCGCCGGGGTCGCGCACCGGCCTGAAGGACTATCTGGTCGCCAAGGGGGCAAAACCGGCCGAGCTGATCGAATCGGGGGTGCTGATCGCGCCCGAGGACGGGACCGCCCCCTACGACCGCTACCGCGACCGGATCATCTTTCCGATCACCGACGCGCGCGGGCGGCTGGTGTCGTTCGGCGGCCGGGCGCTCGATCCCAACGCCAAGGCCAAGTACCTGAACGGCCCCGACACCCCGCTGTTCGACAAGGGCCGCACCCTCTACGGCCTGGCCGAGGCCCGCAAAATCCTGCACTCGGCCCCAGCGTCCGAACAGGGCGACCTGGTGGTGGTCGAGGGCTACATGGACGTGATCGCCTGCCAGAGGGCGGGGATCGCCGCCGCCGCCCCCATGGGCACGGCCCTGACCGAGGGTCAGATGGAGCAGCTCTGGCGCCTGCACCCCGAACCGACCCTGTGCTTCGACGGCGACGGGGCGGGACGAAGAGCCGCAGGCCGGGCCATCGACCGGGCCCTGCCGCTGCTGAAACCCGGCAGGAGCTTCAAATTCGCTCTGATCACCGGCGGCAAGGACCCCGACGAGGTGCTGCGCGAACAGGGCGCCGGGGCGCTCAAAAGCCAGCTGGCGGTCACCGTTCCCCTGGTCGAGGCCCTGTTCATGCGCGAGCGCGACCTGGAGCCGCTGGACACGCCCGAGCGCCGGGCGGGGCTGAAGGGCCGGTTGCGCACCCTGTCGGCCACGATCGCCGACAAGGACTTGGCCGTAGCCTATCGCGATGATTTGCTTGGCAAATTCGACGCCCTGACAGCCACCGTCCGCCCGGCCTGGACGCCGCGTCAGCCCAGAAGCGGCAAATGGGGCGCTCCGCCGGAAGCGCGCCCGCCTACGCCTGAGGGCGTGGCCGCCGCCCGCCGCCTGGCCCGCGACATCGAGCCGCTGTCCGCCGCCCTGGCCAAGGCGGCTATCGACGATCCGCACCGGATCGACGACTTCCTCGAGTTGCTGGAGCGCCACGGTTTCGGCGATCCGGGGCTCGACAGGCTCGCCCAGGCCATCGTCGGCCTGCGTATCGCCAGCGATTCGCTTGACTCCGGGGCGCTTCATCGCCATCTGCGCGGGAGTGGATTTGATGCGCTGCTGATTGACATCGACCGGGCCGCCGCGAAATCGGGCGCGCCCTTCCTTAAATCGGATGTCACCCTCGCCGCCGCCAGATCCCAGTGGTCGTATGCGTTTGAAGTTCAAGGCCGCGTCGCGGCGCTGGAAGAGGCCATAGCCTCCGCGAAGAGTGATCTCGCGGATGGCGCAGACATGGCGGGCTTGCGGCGTCTCAAGGCGGAGCGTGACGGACTGAGGCGTCAACTGCGATCCGGGGATCTGTGGACGGACGGCGGCGCACCGCCAGCCTGAACCTAACAGCCGGCCTTCAACGGCCGCTCCTTAACCATCTTCGGCGCCGACCTTGCATGGGCGCGCCGAAGCGGAGAACTGAATGAGCACCAACACCACGGCCGAAGCCGAAGCGCCCGAAGCCACCAGCGACGGGCCGCTGCTCGACCTCACCGACGCCGGCGTCAAGAAGTTCATCAAACAGGCCAAGGCGCGTGGCTATGTGACGATGGACGAGCTGAACAAGGTGCTTCCCAGCGAGGAAGTGACCTCGGAGGCCATCGAAGACACCCTGGCCATGCTCAGCGAGATGGGCGTCAACGTCGTCGAGGCGGAGGAAGACGCCGCCGAGGGCGAGGGCGGCGAAGTGGCCGTGCGGGAAGAATCCGCCGTCATCGAGAGCGAGAAGCCGGCCGCGTACGACCGCACCGACGACCCGGTGCGGATGTACCTGCGCGAAATGGGCAGCGTCGA
>CANJOB010000095.1 GCA_947475655.1 Caulobacterales bacterium
GAGCCTCGAAACGACTGGGGCTGGCGCCGCCGACGGTGGTGAAGGCGCGGCCGATGGCGGCGCGCAGATCGGGGTCCAGCGCCCCCTCGACCACGGGAGCGGAGCCGGGAGCGTCGGCGGCGTGGACCGGAACGGCAAGGAGGGCCGCTGCCAGAGCGGCGTAAAGAGCTGTCGCCGGAGGTCTCACACGTCCTCTTCCAAACCAGCGCCCCTTGTTTTCTGGTGTAGTCGCGGAGAAAGATTCTGTCACCCGCCGCGCCGAACGACCCGCAAGCGTGGCTGGAGGCGCCCTGCTCAAATTTAAGGCGCCGGTTATGGGGAAATGGCGGGGCCGTCAATTCGGCGGTCGCGCGCGAGGCTGGAGGCTGATATCGCCGAAGGGAGTGGAGGCCGAGTGATCAAGGCGCAGGAACCCGAGACCCAGGCGTTGCTGCCCATCAGCCAGGCGCCCTACATGCCCGGCTTGGCGTACGACGAGATGGTGGCGGCCAACGGCGAGGTGCGCCCGCACTATCGGCCGCTGCAGGCGCGCATGTCGACCCTGACCAGCGGCGAGCTTGGCGACCGCCAACGCATGCTCGAGCGCAGCTTCCTGCTGCAGGGCATCACCTTCACCGTCTATGGGGCCGAAAGCTCCACCGAACAGATCATCCCCACCGACCTGTTCCCCCGCATCATCCCCGCTTCGGAATGGGCCAAGATCGAGGCCGGCCTGGCGCAGCGGCTGAAAGCCCTGAACCTCTTCCTGGCCGACATCTACGGTGACCAGCAGATTCTGATGGACGGCATCGTCCCGCGCGACCTGGTGCTGGGCGCCCCGTCGTACCGGCGTGAGATGCAGCACCTGCACGTGCCGCATGGCGCCTACGCCAACGTCTGCGGCAGCGACCTTATCCGCGGCCAGGATGGCGAGTTCGCGGTGCTGGAAGACAATCTGCGCGTTCCGTCGGGCGTCTCCTACATGCTGGCCAACCGGGACGCTTCCAAGCGAACCTTCCCCGGCACCTACCGCGCCGCCGGGGTGCGGCCGGTGGAGCGCTATCCTGATCTGCTGCTGGCGACGCTGAAATCCATGGGCAACCACTGGAACAGTGATCCGCAGGTCGTCGTGATGACGCCGGGCGTCTACAACAGCGCCTACTACGAGCATGCCTACCTGGCGCGGCTGATGGGCGTGCCGCTGGTCGAGGGGCGCGATCTTGTCGTGCACGACAACATCGTCCACATGCGCACGACCACGGGCCTGCGCCGGGTGGATGTGATCTACCGCCGCGTCGACGACGACTTCATCGACCCCCTGGCCTTCCGCCGCGACACCAGCCTCGGCGTCGCCGGCCTGTTCAACGCCTATCGCGCAGGGACGGTGGTGATTTGCAACGCGCCCGGCACCGGCGTCGCCGACGACAAGGCGGTCTATGCCTACGTACCGGAAATCATCCGCTACTACCTGGGCGAGGACGCGATTCTGCCCAACATCGAGACCTACCTGTGCCGTGAACCGACGCAGTTGAGCCACACCCTTGCCAACCTGGATAAGTTCGTCGTCAAGGCGGTGGGCGCCAGCGGCGGCTACGGCATGCTGGTCGGGCCGCACGCCAGCCAGAAGGAACGTGACACCTTCGCGGTGGCCCTGAAGGCCGACCCTTCCAACTATATCGCCCAGCCGACTATCCAGCTCTCCACCGCGCCCTGCCTGATCGACGGCGCCATCGAAGCGCGCCACGTCGACCTGCGCCCCTTCATCCTCAGCGGCGAGAAAATCGTGGTCACGCCGGGAGCCCTGACGCGTGTGGCGCTCAAGCGCGGCTCGCTGGTCGTGAACTCCAGCCAGGGCGGCGGCTCCAAGGACACCTGGGTGCTCGACGGCGAGCCTGAGGAGTCCATCCGCCCATGATGCTAGTCTCTCTTGCCAAGGAGGAATCGCTCGCGTGATGCTCGCGCGGGTCGCCGACAGCCTCTACTGGATGGGCCGCTATCTCGAGCGGGCCGAACACCTGTCGCGCCTGTCGCTGGTGATGCTCAACGCCACCTTGGACAACACCGACGCCGCCGTTCACACCGGCTGGATCGCTCTCACCGCCCTGGGCGACACCGAGGCCGCCCAGACCAAGAACGCCTACGAGGCCGCGCGCGGCCTAGTGCTTGACCGCGAGAACCCGGACAGCGTCATCGCCGCCGTCACCTTGGCTCGTGAGAACGCCCGTCAGGTGCGCGACCAGATCACCACCGAAAGCTGGGAGCGGCTGAACCTGCTCTACCTTCGCCTGATCAGCCCCAATGCGCCCTACGCCTTCGACGACGGCTCGGCCATCTTCCTGCAGGAGGTCATCTCAGACCTGCATCTGTTCAAGGGCGCGTCGGATTCCACCATGAGCCACGGCGAGGGCTGGCGATTTCTCAGCCTCGGCATCCACCTGGAGCGCGCGCAGCTGATCGCCCGCCTGCTGGAGGTCTGTTTCGGTCAGGAGCGCACGGAGGCGATCACCGATCACATCGCACTGATGGGGTTGCTGCGCATGGCCTGCGCGCTGGAACCGTATCTGCGCGCCTACACCGCCGAGATTGAGCCGCGCTACATCCTGGAATTTTTGCTGTTCGACGAGGAGTTCCCGCGTTCGATCCGCTTCTGCACCGGCCGTATCCAAGACAATCTGAAAAGCCTTTCCAACCAGGCCGGGTTCGCCGGGCAAGGCCCCGAACGTCTGGCCGGGCGGCTGAACGCGCGCCTGCAGTTCGCCGACGAAAGCGCCCTGCTCGACGGCGGCGAAGCCAGCGCCCTGCTGACCACCGTGGTCAACGAATGCATCGACATCCACAAGGCGGTCTATGAGGCGTTCGTCGCCTACCCGCTTGAGCTGGGGTTGCCCGCCTGATGCTGCTCGAGATCCGCCACCTCACCCAATATCACTACGCTCAGCCAGTGCGCGAAAGCGTGATGGAATTGTGGATGCAGCCGCAGAAGGGCGCCGGCCAGCGGCTGATCAGTTTCGAGCTCGATCTCGATCCGGCGGCGCGCCTGTTCTCCTACGCCGATCCGTTCGGCAACGCCGTGTATCATTTCGATGTGCCGCAGCCGCACGAACGCTTGGACATCGTCGCCCACTCTGCCGTCGAGACCCAAGCGCCCGCTCCCTTGCCCGAGGCGCTGGACATCGGCGAATGGGATCGTCTGCGCAGCGATTTCGTGCGCGGCGAACAGCTCGACTTCCTCACACCGCACGGCTTTGTCGAATACACGCCTACGCTGACCGGTTTCGTCGAGAAGCACGGGCTGGAGGCTCTACGCCGCCGCGATCCGCTCACCGCCGTCTTGGCGGTCAGCAAGGCCATCCACGACAGCCTCGACTACCAGACCGGCCTCACCACGGCCGAGAGCCGCATCGACGAAGCGCTGAGCCATGGCCGTGGCGTCTGCCAGGACTTCTCGCACATCATGATCGCCATCATGCGCCAGTGGGGCATCCCGGCGCGCTACGTCTCCGGTTACCTGTTCACCGACCGCGCCGCCGGCGACCGCTCCGACCCCGATGCGACCCACGCCTGGGTCGAGGTGTTCCTGCCCAGCCTGCGCTGGACCGGCATCGATCCCACCAACAACATCCTGGCCGGAGAGCGCCACGTGGCCGTCGCCGCCGGGCGTGACTATGACGACGTGCCGCCTTCGCGCGGCGTCTACAAGGGCGAGGCCGAGAGCCAGCTGGCGGTGGCGGTCAGCGTCCGCCGCGCCCGAGCCGCCGTGGCCGAACCGGAGTTCCTGCGGGTCCCTAAGCCCACCTTCAGCAATACCCGCCGCCGCGCCAGCAATGGCTGGAACCACGACCAGCATCAGCAGCAACAGATTCAGATGCAGCAGTAGGCCGCCCCGCCTGCCGCCGGGGACGTGAAAACCTGCCGACAAACGTAGATTGCTTGCGTATGATCCCCGACGGACCGTTGGGGAGACGCCTATGTTCGCACGATCGTGGCGCCTTGCCGCCCTGACGCTCCTCGCCGCGGCGGTCGCCCTGCCCGCCCTGGCCCACGGCATGGCCGGCAAGGACGCCGCCTTCGTCGCGGCCAGCTCCGGGCCGCAGATCATCCCGTTCATCTACCTGGGCGCCAAGCACATGGTGACCGGCTACGACCACCTGCTGTTCATTCTCGGCATGGTGTTCTTCCTCTACCGGCTCAAGCACGTCGCCCTGTACGTAACGCTATTTTCTATCGGCCATTCGATCACGCTTCTCACCGGCGTGCTGTCGAACATCCACGTCAATCCGTACTTGGTCGACGCGGTGATCGGCCTATCGGTGGCCTATAAGGCGTTTGACAACCTGGGCGGGTTCAAGACCGTGTTCGGCATGCAGCCCAACACTAAGGTCGCCGTGCTCGGCTTTGGCCTGGTGCACGGGTTTGGCCTGGCCACCAAGCTGCAGGCGCTGAAGTTGTCGCCGGACGGCCTGATCGCCAACATGATCTCGTTCAACGTCGGGGTGGAAATGGGCCAGCTCCTGGCGCTGTCGGTGATCCTGGCGCTGATCATCTGGTGGCGCAAACGGCCGGGCTTCTCCCGCCAGGCGGTGATCGCCAACGCCGTCATCCTGACCGCCGGCTTCCTGCTGATGGAATATCAGCTGGCCGGATTCTTTACCCAGAAAGGCGTCTGACATGGCCGACAAGCAAGAAACCGAAGGCCAGACGGCTCAGCCGCCCAGCAAGCGCACCCTGGGCCTGATGGTCGGCGGCGCCCTGGTGGTGGCCACCATCGTTGCCGTGGGCTTCATCCTGCCGGCGGAATACCAGATCGACCTCACCGGCTTCGGCAAGCTGACCGGCCTGAACAAGCTTGGCACGCCGCAGCCCGAAGTGATCGAGGCCGCAGCACCGGCGTCGGCCATGCACTTCTACGAGACGCCCTACCGGACCGACACCATCACCATCGCCATGCCCAAGGGCGGCTCGCAGGGCGCGGAGCTGGAATACAAGGTGCGCATGAAGGCCGGCGACAGCATCGTATACAGCTGGACCACCGACGCCGATCCAAAGATGGAGGCGTTCTACTTCGACTTCCACGGCGAGACGCCGGCGACGGCCACCGAGAAGGCCAAGGTCGTCGAATACCGCCAGCTGACCGACGTGAAATCCAACGGCGCCCTCACCGCCCCGATCGACGGCGTGCACGGCTGGTACTTCCTTAACGACAACGACGGCCCGGTGACCGTGAAGCTGAATATCAGCGGCTTCTACACCCTGGTCCCGCCCGGTGATTACGGCAACGAAACCGGCATCAAGGCCGACGGCCAGCCCTAGGCGACCAGCGCCGCCTCGCCGCAGCGCAGGCCGTTCACCCGCACATCGGCCTGGCCCAGCCGCACACCCGCCAGCTGGGTCAAGGTGTTGATCACCGTATCTAGCGGCGTCGCCGCCGTGCCGACAACGCCCGTCACCGCGTTTCCGAGCGTGGCGGCGTTGACGCCCAGCCCCAAGAAGCCGCCGACCGTAACCCCGACGTTCAGGCTGCCGAGCAGCGAACTTGTGAGGGCCTGGGCGGCGTCGTCGGTGGAAACCGTCTTGACCGTGGCCGCGTCGACCTCGGCCTGGGTGAAGCTGGCCGTCTTCCACGTCCCGCCGCCCACCGTGCCGGTCGCCGAGCCAGTGATCTTGATCAACCCGGCGTTGGCCAGCACCGCCGGCGACTTGTTCAAGGCCGAGCGGAAGTTGCTGAGATTTGTCGTGTCTATGTCGGCGATGGAGACCGCGCCGATGCTGGGCAGCACCGCCAACTGCGCGCTGCGCGACGGCCGGTCGAGCGGGCAGCTCAAGGTGGATATCTTGGCCTGCGACGGCGCCGCCTCCACCAGCAGCGGCAGACGCAAGCTGCCGACGCCCGCCAGATTCAGCAGGCCTGAGGTTCCCAGCCGTGTATCGATATAGAGCCGGGTCTGCGCCGTGCGCACCACCACGCTCTTGTCGCGGGTGACGGTGATCCAGGGCGAGGTGGCGGCACGGTCCCCGATGCCCAGGTACACTCGTGTGCTGGTCAGGCCCGGCACCGAAGCGCCCAGGTCCAATTCGAGCTGGTGACCGCCCTTGCCCGCCGTCAGCATCGCGCTAGCCATGTCCATGGCAGCGATCTTCACGCCCGCTCCGCTCGCGCCGGCGACGTGATCCTGCTTGCCGTAAGGGCCAAGGTCGAACAACTCGACCAACTTGGCCTGGGTGCCGGTTCCGGCCGCCGTCGCTAGCTTGCGCATGGCCGTCGCCGCGTTGGCGTCGCCCTTCGCCTGAAGTTCGTCGGCCATCACCGACAGCGCCTTGCCGGTGGAGATATTGTGTTCCAGCACCTTGTCGAACGACAGGGTCTGCGCCGAGGCATCAGTCTGCAGGGCCTTGGCGAAGCTCAGCAGATCCACCTCCGCCGTGGCGAGGGCGTTGTAGTCGTTGACGGTGAGCGAGACGTTCGAGCCGGTGAGTTGGCCCAACAGGCTGTTGGCCACGCCGCCGTTCAGACTGGCGAGCCGCGACCCGATCGAGAACCCGGCCAGGTCGGCCTTGGCGGCCGTGGCCGTGCGGCTGACCGTGGTGGTCGGACGGCCCAGCAGGGCGGCGCCGAAAACCAGATCGACCTCGGCGCTCAGGGTCACCCGCGCCGCGTCCGGTTCCGGACCGCCGGGTGTGAAGCGGTTGGCGGCGTCCACAGCGGGGTCGGTCTTGTAAGTGCCGGTGACCACGGTGGCGTCGACGCTGCCGTCCCATCCGTTGTTCGAGGCTGTGGCCTGGGCCGCGGCCTGCGCGTTGGGCAGATCGCGCGCCGCCGCCATCGCCGCTAGGTCCGCCATGCCCTGAAGCTGGCGGCTCTGTAGAAATATCGACCCCATGTCGACGGCCAGGGCGCCAAAGCCCAGCAAGGTCGCGCCGCTGGCGGCCGCGATGATGGAAACCGCGCCGCGCTCGTCCCGCCGGACAGCCCTCAGACCGGCGAACCACATCAATAGCCGCCTAAACGTATCGCGGCTTGGCGGGTGATGGTGGAACTCGGCAGCGGGATCAGGCCATCAAGGGCCCAGAAGGGCGAATTCGAGGCGTCATAGGCGACAGACACCTTCAGGAAGCTGGAATCCCCGGTCACCGTCGCTGTGGCCGCGGAGATTTGGAGGAACGGGTAGGCGCCGACCGCGCTAGTCAGGGACGTCTGCGCCAGGGAGGAGCGTTCGGAAGTGTCCAGGCCCGCAACGGCCGCGCGGGCCACGTCGTTGGCCACCTGCTGCACCGCGTGTGACAGCCAGAAATAGCCGCCGTAGGCGACGATGCCGAGCAGCATCACCATCAGGATCGGCCCGACCATGGCGAATTCCACCAGGACGGCCCCACGATCGTCGGCTTTCAGCCGCCTTAAGAAACGGAATTCTGCGCGTTCCATGAGCCAAGCTTGGCCCCTGGACGTAAAATACTCGTAAAAGTTGTGATTAACAGAATGGGTCGCGTTATCCGCGACTTATTGTCCTAGGTCGGCGGATAGATGTGCGCCTTCTGCACCGCCAGTTTCACGGTCATTCCAGGGTTGAAGCCCTCAACGCCGTCGCGGGCGAACGCCGCCTCGACATGCCGGCCGTCGGCGGTGTGGCCGTCGAGTTTGGCCAGCGGGCCCTGCAGGACGATACGGCTAACCTTAACCGCCAGGCCGTCCTTGGCCGGGTGCAGATCATGCGGACGCACGAAGGCGCTGGCGGGGCCGTCGGCGACGCCCTTGGCCGCCAATGTGATCGAGCCGGCAGTGAACCTGCCCTTCGTCACGGCCCCTTCGAACCGGTTCGCCTCGCCGACGAAGCCGCAGACGAAGGCGCTGGCCGGGCTGTCGTAGACCTCATGCGGCGTGCCGACCTGCTCGATCTCGCCCAGGTTCAGGATCGCCACGCGGTCGGCCAGCTCCAGCGCCTCTTCCTGGTCGTGGGTGACGAAAATGGTGGTGACGCCGGTGGCGTCGTGGATGCGCCGCAGCTCCTTGCGCAGCGACTTGCGCACCGTCGCGTCCAGCGCCCCGAACGGCTCGTCCAGCAGCAGAACCCGCGGCCCCACCGCCAGGGCGCGCGAGAGGGCGACCCGCTGGCGCTGGCCGCCTGAAAGCTGGCTGGGGAAGCGTTTGCCCAGCCCGTCCAGCTCGACCAGCTTCAGCAGTTCCTCGACCCGCGCCTCGATCGCCGCCTTGGGCGGCTTGTCGGCGCCTTTGCGCACGTCGAGGCCGAACGCGATGTTCTTGGCCACGGTCATGTGGGCGAACAGGGCGTATTGCTGGAACACGAAGCCGACCCGGCGCGCGGCGGCGCTGGCGAAGGTGACGTCCTCGCCGTCGAACAGCACCTTGCCCTGGTCGGGGAATTCCAAGCCCGCGATCGAGCGCAGCAGGGTGGTCTTGCCCGAGCCCGAGGGGCCCAGCAGGGCCAGCAGTTCGCCGGGGGCGATATCGAGGCTGACCCCGTTCAGCGCCGGATAGCGTCCGAACTTCTTGCTCAGGTCCTGGATGGAGATGGTGAGGTCGGTCATGCGTTAGTGGGCCGATCTTGTCTTTACGCCGGGGTGAAGCATTTCCAGCACCGTCTTGGCCACCAGGGTCAGCAGGGCGAGCAGGCACAGCAGGCCGGCCACCGCGAAGGCGCCGACGAAGTCATACTCGTTGTAGAGGATTTCCACGTGCAGGGGCATGGTGTCGGTCAGGCCGCGGATATGGCCCGACACCACCGACACCGCACCAAATTCGCCCATCGCCCGGGCGTTGCACAGCAGCACCCCGTACAGCAGACCCAGCCGGATGTTGGGCGCGGTCACCCGCCAGAAGGTGGTCAGCCCCCCCGCCCCCATGGAAACCGCCGCCTCCTCCTCCGCCGCGCCCTGCGCCTGCATCAGCGGGATCAGCTCGCGAGCAACAAACGGGAAAGTGACGAAGATGGTCGCCAGCACGATGCCCGGCAGGGCGAATATGATCCGCCAATCGTGCTCCAGCAGGAATTCGCCAAACCAGCCTTGGGCCCCGAACACCAGCACATAGATCAGGCCCGCCACCACCGGCGAGACCGAGAACGGCAGGTCGATCAGCGAGATCAGGATGCTCTTGCCCGGAAACTCGTGCTTGGCGATGGCCCAGGCGGCGCAGACGCCGAACACGGCATTTAACGGCACGGCGATGGCCGCGGCCGTGAGGGTCAGCTTGATGGCGGAGACCGCGTCATAGGTCCCCAACGCCTCGAGAGCCGGCCCGACGCCGCGCTTCAGGGCTTCGCTGAACACCGTCACCAGCGGCAGGATCAGCAGCAGGGTGAGGAAAAGCGCCACCAGGGTGACGACCACAACCTTGACCCACAGCGGGTCTTCCGAGGCGTAGTGGCCGCGCACAGGCGTCTGGGTGCTCATGCCTGGAACCTGCGCGCCCAGGCCTGGATGCCGTTGATAGCCAGCAGAAGCACGAAGGATGCGACCAGCATCACCAGGGCGATGGCCGCCGCCCCGGCATGTTCGAACTGCTCGAGCTGGATCACGATCAGCAGCGGGGCGATCTCGCTGATGTAAGGCTTGTTGCCGGCGATGAAGATGACGCTGCCGTATTCCCCGATCCCCCGGGCGAAAGCCAGGGCGAACCCGGTCAGCCAGGCCGGGGCCAGCGCCGGCAGGATCACCCGCATCAGCGTAGAAAGCCGCGAGGCGCCCAGGCTGGCGGAAGCCTCTTCCACGTCGGCGGCCAGGTGGGCGATCACCGGCTCCACGGTGCGCACCACGAATGGCAGGCCGATGAAGGTCAGGGCGATGACCACCCCCAGCGGGTTGTAGGCGGCGGTGACACCGATCTTGGCCAGGGGGGCTCCGAGCCAGCCGTTGGGGGCGTACAGGCTGGCCAGGGCGATGCCGGCCACCGCCGTCGGCAGGGCGAACGGCAGGTCGACCAGGCCGTCGATGAAGGCCTTGCCGGGAAATTTGTAGCGGGCCAGCACCCAGGCGGTCAGCAGGCCGAACACGCCGTTGATGATTGCCGCCACGAAAGCGGCCCCAAAGCTCAGGCGATAGGCCAGCATGGCCCGCTCGGAAAAGGCCACCCGGGCGAAATCCGCCGGCGACAGCGACGCCGCCTTGATCGCCACGGCGGTCAGCGGGATCAGCACGATCAGCGACAGCAGGGCCATGGTGACGCCGAGCGTCAGGCCGAACCCCGGAATGGCCGAGCGGCGGCGGCGCCAGGACGAGCGGTGCCGGGAGGTCCGGGCGGCGGCCCCAGAAGCCGAGCCGCGTCTGTCGGCGGTCTGGACGGTCATTACGGCGGCGGCCCCTGCTGCGCGCGGAGCCTGTCGCAGCCCTTAGCGCCTTTCAACCCCCGATAGGCGCATTGGCTCCCAGCGTCGGCTGGCGCCGGTTAAATCCTATTCCGCCGAGCGGCAATGGAGTTTTTCTGCGGCGCCGCCCAGAAACCCGCTTTTCTAGCCGATGGCGACGATCTCCACCTCCGCCCCGCCGATGCGCGCCTCGTCCCCCACGCCCTTGCCCATCAGGGCGGCGGCAAGCGGGGAAATGTACGAAATCGCCCCGGCCGCCGGATCGGCCTCGTCCTCGCCGACGATGCGGAAGATCTGCCGCCGGCCGTCCTCGCGGTCGATCGTGACGGTCGAGCCGAACCGCGCCACGGCGTTGTCGGCGGGCGGCTCGACCAGCTGGGCGCTGGCCCGGCGGGCGGAATAATAGCGCAGGTCGCGCGTGGCGCGGGCCATGGCGGTGCGGTCGCCCTGTACGTCCACGCCGGCTTGGCGCGCCGCGGCATAGGCGGCCCGCGCCTGCGCCAGGGCCTCTTCCAGCAACGCCAGGCCCTGCGGCGTGACGAGGTTGGGATGGGGCGAGATCGGCCGGTCCGGCAGATCGGCGGCGACGGACTCGGCGTCC
>CANJOB010000096.1 GCA_947475655.1 Caulobacterales bacterium
AGTTGTTGAAGGCCGAGGAGCCCCAGCGCAGGAAGTTGTAGCGCTCGACGTTGCGCTCATACTCCTTGTCGGTGTTCTCCTTGAAGGAGGTGGCCGAGCCGAAGTGGTCGACCATCACCGAGTGGTCGATGACCAGGTCCACCGGGACCAGCGGGTTGATCTTCTCGGCGTCGGCGCCGAGCTTGGCCATGGCGTCGCGCATGGCGGCCAGGTCGACGACGGCCGGAACGCCGGTGAAGTCCTGCATCAGCACCCGCGCCGGGCGGAAGCTGATTTCGTGCTGGGTCTCGCCCTTGTTGTCGACCCAGGCGGCCATGGCCTTGAGGTCGGCCTCGGTGGTGTCCTGGCCGTCCTCGTTGCGGAGCAGGTTCTCCAGCAGGACTTTCAGCGACACCGGCAGGCGCGAGACGCCGGCCAAACCGCCGGCTTCCGCAGCGCGCAGGCTGTAGTAGATGTACTTTTTCCCGCCCACGACCAGTTCGCGGCGGGAATTGAGGCTGTCGATCGACGACATGTAAGGAATCCCCTCCTGTTCAAGGCCGCCATCCGCCCCTCAAGACCGCGCGCAACTGAAACTGGACTCACAGCGTCCGATCCCGTGCAGCGTACGTTCCGGGGCGTCATTCCGGCGGCAGTCGGCTTCTTAGACCCGAGGACTGCGGGCGTCCATGCGACGGACCGGCTTCAATGATGATATCGGCGTTAAAAGTAGGGTCATTGAGCGTAAAGCGCGGTGAAAGGCGGCTTTTCGAGGGGTTGGACCTGTTGGTCCAGGCTGGGGAGGCGGTCGCCCTGACCGGCGCCAACGGCTCCGGCAAGACCAGTTTGCTGCGCGCCATCGCCGGGTTGCTGCGCCCCGAATCAGGTGCGGTCGCCTTTCACGGTCCCGACGGAGCGCCTTTGGACCCCGATGAGGCCCGCGCCGCGGCCACCCATCTGGTCGGTCACCAGGACGGACTGAAGTCCAGCCGCACCGCCGGGGAGGAACTGCAATTCCAGGCCGCCTGGACCGGGGCTGGTCCAGACGGGGTGGCGGCGGCGATCGCGGCCCTGGCGCTCAAACCCCTGCTGGAGCTGGAGGTGCGCCGCCTGTCGTCCGGGCAGAGGCGGCGGCTGGCGTTCGGGCGGCTGATCGCCAGCCCGCGCCCGCTGTGGCTGCTGGACGAGCCCATGGCCCCGCTGGACGCCCAGCGCCGGACGCAGATGTCGGAGCTGATGCAGGCGCACCTGAAGGGCGGCGGGCTGATCGTCGCCGCCGTGCATGACCCGTTGCCGTTCAAGGCGCGCAGCCTGGAGATCGGCGCGTGAAGGGTCTCAACGCCTTGATCCGGCGCGAACTGAGCCTGGCGTACGGCGGCGGCGGCGGGCCGCTGCTGGCCCTGGCCTTCTACGCCAGCCTGGTCGCCCTGCTGCCGCTGGCGGCGGGCCGCAATCCACAGATGCTGGGCGCGGTCGGGCCGGGCGTCGCCTGGCTGGGCCTGGCCCTGGCCTCTCTACTGTCGCTGGAGCGGCTCTTCGAGCGCGACTATGAGGATGGCGCGCTCGATCTGCTGGCCATGGGCCCGGTCCCGCTGGAGGCGGTGGCCCTGGCCAAGGCGGGGGCGCAGTTCCTGGCCGTCAACGCGCCCCTGGCCGTGGCCGCCCCGGTGGCGTCGATCGCGCTTGCCGCCCCGGCGTCCCTGATCCCGATGACCATCCTGACCGGCCTGCTCGGCGGGTTGGCCTTCGCCTTTGTTGGCGGGCTGGGCGCGGCCTTGGCGCTGGGGGCCAAGCGCGGCGGCCTGCTGGTGGCGGTGGTGGTGCTGCCGCTGTTCGCCCCGCCTGTGATCTTCGGCGCCGCCGCGCTCGACGCCGCCCGTAACGGAAGCTCGCCGGTGACCGGCCTGCTGCTGCTGGCCGCCTACGCCGCCGCCGCCGTGGGCCTGACGCCCATCGCCATGGCCGCCGCCTGTCGCAACGCGCTCGACTAGAGTAAGCAGCCAGGATGCGCCTCCCCCGCCAACTGGAGTTCCTCAGCCTGCCCGACCGCTTCATGGCGGTGTCGGCCTGGCTGGCGCCGACCATCGGCGCTCTGGCCGTCCTGCTTCTCGAGTTCGGCCTCTGGTTCGGCTTCAAGGTTCCGCCGGACTATCAGCAGGGCGCCACGGTGCTGATCATGTTCATCCATGTGCCGGCGGCCTGGCTGTCGATGTTCGGCTATGTCTGCCTGGCCGTTTCCAGTTTCCTCAGCCTGGTGTTCCGCCACGCGCTGGCGGACGCCGCCGCCAAGGCCTGCGCCCCGCTGGGGGCGGGGTTTACCGCCCTGGCCCTGGCTACCGGATCGCTGTGGGGCCGGCCGATGTGGGGCGCTTGGTGGGTGTGGGACGCGCGCCTTACCTCGGTGCTGGTGCTGCTGCTGTTCTACCTCGGCTACATCGCCCTGCGCGCCTCGATCGAGGACGAGAACCGCGCCGGCCGCGCCGCCGCCATCCTGGCTCTGGTCGGGGCGGTCAACCTGCCCGTCGTCCACTGGTCGGTGAACTGGTGGAACACCCTGCACCAGGGAAGTTCGGTGTTCCGCGTCGGCGGCCCGACCCTGGCGGCGGTCTATCTCATTCCCCTGCTGCTGATGGCGCTCGGCTACACCGCCGCCTTCGGGGCCCTGTGGCTGGTGCGCATCCGCGCCGAACTGTGGCGGCGCAAGGCGCGAACCCTAAGCCTGCAGGCGGCCAACCGATGACCGCCGCCGACCTGGCCAAATATGCCGCCTTCATCTGGCCCGCCTATGGGCTCACCATCGGCTTCTTCGTCTGGATCACCCTCGCCAGCCTGCTGTCGTCGCGGCGTTGGCGGCGTGAGGTCGAGCGGCTGCAATCGGAGAAGACCCGTGAAGACCAATAAGATCCTGCCGTGGGTCCTGGCCGTGCTGCCGCTGCTGGCGCTCGGGATCATGACCGTGATCTTCGCCGGCAAGTCGCTGCACCGCGACCCGCAGGTGCAGACCCACGCCCTGGTCGGCAAGCCGGTCCCGGTGATCGCCCTGCCATCGCTGGAGGGCGCGGCCCCGGTCAGCGCCACGGCGGCCAGCAGCGCCAGCGGCCCCTACCTGGTCAATTTCTTCGCCAGCTGGTGCGCGCCCTGCGCCACCGAACAGCCGGTGCTGCTGCAGCTCAAGGCCCAGGGCGTCCGCATCGTCGGCGTCAACTACAAGGATAAGCCCGAAGCCGCCCAGGCCTTCCTGGCCAAGTACGGCGACCCGTTCGTGGCCCGGCTGCAGGACCCGGACGGCCGGGCGGGGATCGAGTTCGGCGTCTCCGCCGTGCCGGAGAGCTTCCTGGTCGGCGCCAACGGCAAGGTGCTGGCCAAGGCCAGCCTGCCCCTGACCGCGAAGGACGCGGCGCGGCTGATGGCGCAGGTCTCCAAGGACACGCCGTCCTAGCCTCGCCTTAACTTCCGATTAACCATGTTTGGCTCAACGCTGGTGCGTGAGCACCATCCGTCCCCCCGTCTGGCCCCAGGCCCCATCCCAAGCCCCCGGCGGCGCGCGCGCGCCGGCGGATTCGGCGCGGGCGGCGGCTCAGAAGGCCTTCTTCGAGGCCGCGCTCGGACGGGCGCAGGGACCGGCGGCTCCGGAGGCGCCGCGCGCCGCTGAAGCCGCGCCGCCGGTGGTGCACGCCATTCCCCTGCGCGAGACGCGGATTGATCCCGCCGAGGAACCGCCGCAGCGCATCCTGCGGCCCGGCAGCCTGCTCAATATCCTGGTCTAGAACCCCGCGTCCGGCGGGGTCGGCGGGGCGATTTCGGCCTCGTCGTTGATCATGTGCTTCATCAGGAACGGTGTCTGGAATACCGAGAACACCAGGGCGCCGCCGAGCAGGATCAAGCGGAAGATGCCCCAACGCTCGTCGCTCTGGGTGCGCCACACCGCCTCGTTGGCCACGGCGCAGGCGAGGAAGAACAGGGCGTAGCGGACGGTCAGGTTGCGCCAGGCGGCGTCCGGCAAGCGCAGGGCCTCTCCGAGCAGGGACTTGAGCGGGTTCTTGCCCATCTTCAAGCCACCCAGCAGGACGATAGCCAGGACGGTGTCGACCACGGTCAGCTTCATCTTCACGAAACTGCTGTCCTTGAAGACCAGGGTCAGGCCGCCGAACACCACCGCCGCGCCGCCGGCCATCAGCGGCAGGGGCGCCAGCCGCCGCTCGGCGATCCAGCCGAGCAGCAGGGCGAAGAGCGAGGCGCCGACCAGGATGGCCGTGGCCAGCTGGATATCGTGGGTGATCAGGATGGTGGTGACGAAGGCGATCGGCGCCGCGTAGTCGACGGCGATGCGCACCCAGGCGGCATTGGTCTTCTTTTCCGGCGTGTTGGGGGCGTCAGTCATCAGTTGTCCAATCCAACCAGGGAGCGGGAGAAGGCGCGGGCGTTGAAGGGCTGGAGGTCGTCGATCCCTTCGCCCACCCCGATCAGCTTGATCGGGCTGTCGGAGGCGCGCGCCACGGGCACTAGCACCCCGCCGCGGGCGGTGCCATCGAGCTTGGTCATGACGATGCCGGAGACGCCGACCGCGTTGCCGAAGATGTTTTCCTGCGCCACCGCGTTGCGGCCGACGGTGGCGTCCAGCACCAGCAGGGTCTCGTGCGGGGCGTCGGGGTCGACCTTCTTGATCACCCGCACGACTTTCAGAAGCTCGTCCATCAGGGCCGACTTGTTCTGCAGCCGCCCGGCGGTGTCGATCAGCACCACGTCGAAGCCCTCGGCCTTGCCGCGCTCCACCGCCTCGAAGGCCAGGGCGGCGGCGTCCGATCCGGCCGGCTTGCTCATGAACGACGCCCCGGCCCGGTCGGCCCACACTTTCAGCTGCTCGACGGCGGCGGCGCGGAAGGTGTCCCCGGCGGCGATCAGCACCTTGGCGCCCTTGCCCGTCAGGTCGGCGGCGATCTTGCCAAGCGTGGTGGTCTTGCCCGAGCCGTTGACGCCGATGAACAGCACCACATAGGGGCGCGGGCCGCCAAGCGGGTCGAACAGGCCCTGGCGGGGGATCAGCTCGGCGGCCACGGCCTCGGCCAGGGCCTCGCGCACCTCATCCTCGCTGGATTCCTTGCCGAAGCGGGCCTTGGCGAAGGCGGCGGTGATGTCGGCGGCGGCCTCGGGGCCGAGGTCCGCCTCGATCAGCATCTCTTCCAACTCGTCCAGCCGCGCCTGGTCGAGCGGCTTCCTGGCCACCACCGCGACCACGGATTCGGCCATCTGCTTCGAGGAGCGCGACAGCCCCTCGGTCAGCCTGCTGAACCAGCCCTTCTTCTCACTCATGCGGGGTGTTTAGACGGCGGCGCATCCGCATGGCAAAGAATAAGCATGACGCCGTTCGCCACCGCCCTGATCGTGCTCGATTTCGCCGCCATGGCGGTGTTCGCCGCCACCGGCGCCCTGGCGGCGGCGCGGCGCAAGCAGGATATCATCGCCTTTGGCTTCTTTGCCGCCGTCACCGGGGTCGGCGGCGGCACCCTGCGCGACTTGCTGATCGGGGCGCCGGTGTTCTGGATCGCCCGGCCGGCCTACCTGGCGGTCTGCCTGGCTACCGCCGCCCTGCTTTGGCTGCTGGCGAGGCCAAGCTGGCGGCTCAATGCCCTGCTGTGGCTCGATGCAGTCGGCATGGCCGCCTACACCGTGGTCGGGACCGCCAAGGCGCTGGACTTCGGCGTCCCCGCCCTGCCGGCGATCTGCATGGGGGTGCTGACCGCCAGTTTCGGCGGCATCGTCCGCGACGTGCTGGCCGGCGAGCCCTCGGTGCTGCTGCGCAAGGAAATCTACATCACCGCCGCGCTGGGCGGGTCTGTGGTCTATGTCGCCCTGGACGCGGCCCAGGCGCCCTATCTGATCGCCGGACCGCTGGCCTTCGCCACGGCGTTCGGCCTGCGGGCCTGCGCGCTGATGTTCGGCTGGCGCCTGCCCGGCCCGCCGTTCTGGCGCGGCGAGGGCGACGGCTAGGCGGCCAACGCCCGCTTGCCGTCCGAGCCCGTGATCGTCACGGATACGATCTCACTCGCAGGCAGATCCATCGGCACGACAATCTCAGTGAAGTCCTCAGCGCGCGCCGTGCCCGACTTTTCGATCAGCGCGCTGACCGTCGATCCCACGCGCGCATTCAGATGCCGGCCGAGCGCCGCGTCGCCCTCGGCGCGCAGGCGCGCGGCGCGGTCCTTGATCAAGCCCTTGTCGAGTTGCGGCATGCGCGCGGCGGGCGTCTCCGGACGCGGGCTGAACGGGAAGGCGTGGACGTAGGAAAGCTGCGCCTCGCGCACCAGCGCCAGGGTGTTCTCGAACGCACTTTCAGTCTCGGTCGGGAAGCCGGCGATCAGGTCGGCGCCGAAGGCGACGTCGGGGCGCACGCGGCGCACGTCGTCGATCAGCTTGAGCGCGTCGCCGCGCAGGTGGCGGCGCTTCATGCGCTTCAAAATCATGTCGTCGCCGGCCTGCAAGGAGAGATGCAGGTGCGGCATCAGCCGCGGCTCCTCGCCTAAGCAGCGCATCAGGGCGTCGTCGATCTCCGCCGCGTCGATTGAGGAGAGGCGCAGGCGCTCCAGCTGCGGCACATCTTTGAGGATGCGCGACACCAGATCGCCCAGCACCGGCGCGCCCGGCAGGTCGGCGCCCCAGCTGGTGACATCGACGCCGGTCAGCACCACCTCGCGGCAACCCGCTTCACTGAGGCGGCGCACCTGGGCCACCACATCGGCGGCGGGCACCGAGCGCGAATTGCCGCGCCCGAACGGGATCACACAAAAGGTGCAGCGGTGGTCGCAGCCGTTCTGCACGGCGACAAAGGCGCGCGCGCGCTCCTGCGGACCGCGCGAGGCGGCGGCGAGGGCGAAGCGCTCGGTGAAGATGTCCGGCGCGTTGACGCGTTCGTTGCCCATCAGGGCGCCGCTCTTGGCCTTCTGCGCATTGCCGAGCACCAGATCGACCTCGGGCATGGCGGCGAAGGTCGCCGGCTCGATCTGCGCCGCGCAGCCGGTGACGATCAGGCGCGCGCCGGGCTGGTCGCGCCGCGCCTTGCGGATCGCCTGGCGCGCCTGGCGCACGGCTTCGGCGGTGACCGCGCAGGTGTTGAACACCACGGCGTTGCTGACGCCATCGGCCTCCGCCTGGGCGCGGATGGATTCGGATTCCGCCAGGTTCAGCCGGCAGCCGAACGTGATGACTTTCGTGCTCACGGCAGAGTCCCCGCGAACTCGACGGCGACCGGGCCGGTCATGATCACGTGGTTGTCGTCTTCACGCCATTCGATGAGCAGTTCGCCGCCGTCGACGACGACGGTCGCGCTGCGCCCGGTCAGGCCGCGCCGGTGCGCCGCCACCAGCGCCGCGCAGGCCCCGGTGCCGCAGGCCTTGGTCAGGCCGGCGCCGCGCTCCCACACACGCAGGCGGATTTTGTTGTTCGACAGGATGTGGGCGAAGCCGACGTTCACCGCCTGCGGAAACAGCGGATGGTGTTCGATCAGGGAACCGTCGCCGGTGACCGCCGCATCGTCCGGCGTCTCGCCGACGAAGAACACCACGTGCGGATTGCCCATGGAGACGGCGCCCGGCGTGTGCAGGCGCGGATTATCGATCGGGCCGATCTGCAGCTCGATGTTGCGGGTGTCCATGTCCTCGGCCAGGGGAATTTCGTCCCAGCGCAGCCGGGGTTCGCCCATGTCGACGGAGACGCGGTTATCGCCCGCGTTGGTGGCCAGCAGCGGCCGCTCGGCGGTGTGGAAGGCGGCCTGCGCCTTGCCGGTGGCCTGCATCAGCAGCCAGCCGACGGCGCGGCTGCCGTTGCCGCAGGCGCCGACCTGTTCGCCGTCATTGTTCCAGAACCGCACCAGCGGGCTCGCCTGCCCGTCGTTGGAAATGGCGATCAGCTGGTCGAAGCCGACGCCGCCCTCACGGCTTGCCCAGGCCCGCACCTGCTCCGGCGTGGGCTTGAAGTCGTCGGCGCCCTGGACGACGACGAAGTCGTTGCCCAGCCCGTTCATCTTGAGGAACCCGCGGCTCATGGGCGGGGACATATAGGGGGAAAGGGGTCGAAGCGCGACTCGGCCCCTTTCATCGCGAGGGGGGCGGCTAAGTCGCCTTGGGGAAGGCCCGCGCGCAGAGCTCGTCGCCAAAGGCGTTGCTGAGCTGCTTCTCGCCCTGGAGCATGACGATCATGGCGGGCCGGGCGCCATAGACCTTGCGGCCGATGTCGTACTCCCCGACCGTCGCGCCGGTGGAGATGTCCACCAGTCGGGCGCGGCCGGCGACCGAGCTTCTGCCGGCGCCGAGCACGATCACCATGGCCTTGTTGGCCTTGGTCACCTTGCTGATCGACGCCTCCAGCCGCAGCTGCTTGTCGCCTTTGGCGCAGGCGGCGAGCTTGGCCTTCACATTGGTCTTGAAGGTTTCGGTGAACTCGGAGGAAACGCCGTCCAGCCCGCCGCCGTCGAACACGACCTCGTCCACGCGTCCGCTCTGGGCCATGGCCTGCGACAGGGGCGAGACGACCGTGCTCTGGGAGGTGCTGACGCAGCCTGCCAGGACGGCAGCGGCGAGAATCGCCAGAAGGGCGGATGTGGGGGCGTGCATCGGAGGGCGACCTTTGGGGCGGGAACTGTGCAGCTTAACGCCCCGCCGCCCATTCGTTTCCGCTTTAGTTCTGTAGCGGGCCCCATTCGACCTTCAGCTCGTTCTCGCGGAAGGCGAACCGCACCAGATGGCGGACCACCACGTCCTGCAGCTGAGCCATGGTCTTGGCAGGGCCCTCACAGGTCAGGGTCAGGGCTTGCCCCGCCTGAACCGTGCAGCGGCCGTAGTCGAAATCGATCCAGCCGTGGTCGGCGGCCAGCTCGGTGGGCCGCCGGTGGGCGAAGTGCTTGACCAGCTGGCCCGTGTAGCGGGCCGCGTGGTTGGTCGTGACGACGGCGACGGAGCGCGACATCACGCCTCCTCGATCCATTTGGCGGCCTCGTCGAGTGCCTCGGCCACCTTGACCACCTGGGCTTCGCTCAAGGGGCCGCCGGAGAGCTTCAGCCGGAGCGCCGTGCGCAGGTTCTCGCGCGCCCGCAGGATCGAGGGGTGGAAGGCGTTGCTGCGCGCGGCGACCTGGGCCATGCGCTCGAAGATGGCCTTTGCCGCGGTAGCGTTGGCGGCCAGGTTGGCCTCGCCGTCGGGGGTGATGGTGAAGAGCTTGCGCCCGCCGCCGGCGTCGGACACGGCGGCGTAGCCGAGGTCTTCCAGCAAGGTGAGGGTCGGGTAGATCACCCCGGGGCTGGGGCTGTAGGCGCCGCCGGAGGATTCCTCCAGCGCCTTGATCAGCTCGTAGCCGTGGCGCGGCTTGTCGGCGATCAGCTTCAGCACCACCAGGCGCAGGTCGCCGTGGTCGAAGAAGCGGCGGCCGCGGCCGCCCATGTCGGCGCCCTCGCGGTCCATTCCGCCGGGGCGGCCGCCGTGAAATCCGAACGGCCCGCGCCCGAAGAACCGGCCGCCGCCCTCATGGCCGTGACGGCCTATATGATGTCCGTGTCTCAAGTTTGTCGTCCTATTTCGCTATATCGAATTACATCGATATCGCAGATATATCTAATCCTATCGAAGATGCAAGCGGATTCGATATATCTAAATCTTGCGCAGCGCCTCGGCCAGCAGCCGGCCTTCCACCGCGCGGCTGGAACGGGCGCGCCAGGCGACGACGATCTCGCGGCTGGGATGGTCGGCGGCCAGGGGGCGCACCGAGACCTGCGCCCGTTCGGCCAGGCCGGACTCCACCGCCATGGCCGGCACCAGGGAAACGCCGAGGCCCGAGCCGACCATCTGCATCAAGGTCGGCAGGGAGGTGGCGGCGAAGCCCTCGTCCTCGCCGACGCGCGGCGGGGGTTTCAAGCCGCAGGCGGCCAGGGCGTGGTCGCGCAGGCAATGGCCGTCCTCCAGAAGGATCAGGCCGTCATCTTCGAGCGACTGCGGGGTGACGCGGGCCTTGGCCAGCAGCGGGTGGTTGGCCGGGAAGGCGGCCAGTAGTTCGTCATCCTCGACATGGGCGTGGTCGAGCCCGGCCAGGTCGTACGGCAGGGCGATCAGGGCCGCGTCCAGGGCGCCGGCCTTCAGGGCCGCGACCAGCTTCCCGGTCAGGTCCTCGCGCAGATACAGCTTCAGCTTGGGGAAGCGGTCGCGCAGCACCGGCAGGGCGCGCGGCAGCAGGAAGGGGGCGATGGTCGGGATCACGCCCAGGCGGAAACGGCCAGACAGAGGCTGACCCGCCCCCTGGGCCGCCTGCACCAGGTCCTCCGACCGGGTCAGGATGTCGGCGGCGCGGGCGGCGGCCTCCTGGCCGGCGGCGGTCAGGATCACCCCGGAGCGGGCGCGGTCGACCACCGGGGCGCCGATGATCTTCTCCAGCTCGGCGATGCCGGCCGACAATGTGGGCTGGGTGACGTGGGCGGCCTCGGCGGCGCGGCTGAAGCTGCCCTGTTCGACCAGGAGCTTGAGGTATTGCAGTTGGCGCAGGGTCGGGAGCATGGACCCAATATAGGGTGGCTCTATGCCATTTCAAAAAACAATCGATTGGCTAATCGAATCCGGGCGGCCTACCTATCCCTCACACCGGCCCTGACGCGGGGCCACCCCTTTGCAAGAACAACAGGAGACCTCCCATGCTCGGCGTTGGCGAAACCTTCCCCGACTTCAAAGTCACCGGCGTGAAGCCGGGCTTCAACCGCCACGAGGAAAACGGCGTCAGCGCCTTCGAGGACATCACCAAGGCCTCCTTCCCCGGCAAGTGGAAGGTGATCTTCTTCTACCCCAAGGACTTCACCTTCGTCTGTCCGACC
>CANJOB010000097.1 GCA_947475655.1 Caulobacterales bacterium
GGCGCGTTTGGCCGCTTCGGCCAGGTCCTGCGCGGACGCCTCATACGGCTTCTGGCACTCCACCGCCTGGAAGCCGGCGTCGCCCGCGGCCTGGAATCGCTCCAGCAGCGGCAGGTGCGTGAACATGGTCGAGATGTTGGCTGAGAGTTTCATGATTGGGCTACCGGGGACTGGGGTTTCAACGGGCGCACCCTGATGTCGTAGAGCAGCAGCCAGCGGCGCACGTCGGGGTCGGTCACCGGTTCGACGCCATGGAAGGACTGGTTGGTCTTGACGAAGGCGAACATGGCGTTGGGCACGAACGGCATGGTGGCGAAAAGATCGAACTGCTCGAACCCGTAGTGCGGTCCGCCGGAGCAGTAGCTGGTGGGGTCCTTGGGCGTATAGATCGATGTGCCCATATGCGCCTGCGACGTATCCGGCGGCAGGTAGAACAGCACGGTGATCACCTTCGATGGGGTGTCGGTGTGCGGACCGAGCGAATATTTGGTGATGTCCTGGACCAGCAGGGTCTCGTCGTAGAGTTCGACTTCGCTCCACCCCTTGAACCGCTGCTTGAGGTAGGCGGCGAACTTCGCCGCCAGCTGGTCGCGCAAACGACCCGACATCAGGGTTTCCGACAGGCTGCGCCAGAACGCCGTCTGAGTCTCAGTCAGGCCGTCCATAGGGCCGTTCGGATCAAGCACGAAGCGCTTGTCGTAGCCCTTCACCGGGCGGGCCTCGCCGATGGGAAGCATGGCCTGCGGGTCGGGAATATTGCGCTGCAGTTCGGCGTAAAACTCCGCCGGGAAAATCTCCGGCACATAGATGTGCGGATAGGGAGCGGTGTGGATGGGCGCCGCCGCCAGGTTACGCAGGAACTGCTTTTCGACGGCGGGAGTCACGCCTAGGTCGTCCCGCCCATCACCTTCACGCCTTTGCGGCACTTCATCAGCGGCTGAATCCGCTGGCCGAAAGCCTCGATGCCCTTCTCGAAGTCGTCGAAGGTCAGCAGCACGCCGGCTGTGTCGGGCACGGTGGACACTTCGTCAAGCATGCGGGCGATGGATTCGTACGATCCCACCAGCGTGCCCATGTTGAGGTTCACCGCCGCCTTCTGCGCCGCGAGCTGGACGACATTGGTGTCTTCCGAGGTGTTCATGGCGGCTTGGCCGACCAGCCAGGCGACCGCCTCCTTGTCGACGCCGTCGCGGTATAGCTCCCACTTGGCCATGGCCGCTTCATCGGTCTCGTCGGCGATGATCATGAACAGGATGTAGGCGGAGACGTCGCGCCCGGTCTTCTCCCTCGCCGCCCGCAGGCGCGCGTTGACGTCGGCGAAGGCGGTCGGGGTGTTGGTGCCCTTGCCGAGGGCGAAACTGTAGTCGGCGTACTGGGCGGTGAAGGCCAAACCTTCCGTGCTTGAGCCGGCGCAGATCAGCTTGGTTTCCGACGCGCGCGGACTGACGCGGCAGTCGGTCATGGTGAAATACTCGCCCTTGAAATTGGACACGCCGGTATCGACCAGGTCACGCAGGATCTGGGCGTATTCGGCGAGGTAGTTGTAGCGGTCCTTGTAGTGCTTCTCGCCGGGCCACAGGCCCATCTGGCTATACTCGGCCTCTGCCCAGCCAGTGATCAGGTTGATGCCGAAACGCCCCGGGGCGATGGAGTCGATCGTCGCCGCCATGCGGGCGACGATGGCCGGCGGCATGGTCAGGGTGGCGGCGGTGGCGAACAGCTTGATACGGTCGGTGACGGCCGCGAGCCCCGCCATCAGGGTGAAGCTTTCCAGGTTGTGTTCCCAGAACTGCGTCTTGCCGCCGAACCCGCGCAGCTTGATCATCGACAGGGCGAAGTCGAGGCCGTAGCGGTCCGCCGCCTGGGTGACGGTCTTGTTCAGTTCGAACGTCGGCATGTACTGCGGCGAGGTTTCGCTGATCAGCCAGCCGTTGTTGCCGATCGGGATGAAGACGCCGATTTCCATGGATGATTCCCCAGATCAGTCGGCCAGGAAGGCCAGCAGAGACGTATTGAAAGCCTGTGGCGTGACCACCGTAAAGCCGTGACCGCCCCAGGGTACGATGTCCAGCGTCGCGTTGGGCAGGCCTTGCGCAAGGCGCTTGGCGCACAGCACCGGAACGAGCATGTCGTCGCTGCTGGCGCTGACCAGCACCGGGGCGGCTATCTCGCCAAGGCGGGCGTTGATGTCGAAAGCCAGCAGGGCCTCGATCCGCGCCAGCATGATCTCGCGCGCCGGGAAGGCGGCCAGGTGGCGCGTCTCTTCGGCGGCCAGCCGTTCGTGGTTCTGCGAAATCCAGTTGGCCGGGAACAGGAACAGCGGCTGGGCGTGGACATAGGCCTGCGGCCCGCTGTCCTTGAGCAGGGACAGGCGAGTGTCGAAACAGCGGCGGATGTGCGGGTCGGGCCCGGACCAGCCGTTGACCACTACCAGCTTGTCCAGGCGCGCTGGATGACGCAGCGCCAGGGCCAAGCCGGCCAGGGCGCCGGCGGCGTGGCCGACCACATGGGCGGAGAGAAGGCCGGCCGCGTCCATCACGGCGACGATGTCGTCGGCCATGGCGTCGACGCTGTGCGGGTTGGCGAGCTCACGCACGCTGCGGCCCGTGCCGCGGTGGTCGTACAGCACGACGCGGAAGCGCGACGTCAGCGCCGCCATCTGCGGCGCCCAGAAGGCGCCCGAACCGCCCAGGCCGGCCGACAGGATCACCGTCGCGGCGGCGGCGTGCGGCCCGTCGTGGACTTCGTAGTGGAGGCCGTCGGCCGTGCCGCTGCGCAAGGCGGTCAGCGTTTGCCGATGTGGGCGATGCTGGCGATCTCCACCAGGAAGTCGGGGCGCACCAGGCCGCAGACGATGCAGAAGCGCGCCGGTTTGTCGCCGGGGAAGAACTCGGCATAGACCTTGTTCATGGCCGCATAGTCGGCCCAGTCCTTGAGGAAGATGTGGTTCATGGTCACGTCGTCCATGTTTCCGCCGGCGGTCTCGATCACCGATTTGATCGTCTCCAGCACCTGGCGTGTCTGCGCTGCGGCGTCGCCGACGTGGGCGACGTTGTTGTCCTTGTCGAACGCGAGCGTGCCCGAAACATAGACCACCCCGTCGGCGAGCGTGCCGGGCGAGAAGGGGGCGATCGGGGTCTGGGTTCCCGGCGGCAGGATGATCGACTTGGGCATGTTTCTTCCCCACTAGGTTTTAGGCTGAATCTGGCCGAACGCGCCCTTGAAGTCGGCGACGCTGGAGACCCAGCCGAAGAATTTCTCGATGTTGTAGAGCGCCGCCTGCTGCACGAACTCAGGCCCCGCCTGATGGGTGGCTTCTTCCAGCACGACGCCGAAATATTCCAGGAAGAAGCCGTCGCGCAGGGTGCTCTCGACACAGACGTTGGTGGCGATGCCGACGAACACCAGGTTGCGGATTCCGCGTGAACGCAGGGTGCTGTCGAGCTGGCTGTTGAAGAAGCCGCTGTAGCGGGTCTTGTGCAGGACGATGTCGCCGGCCTGGGGTTTCAGCTCATCGACCAGCTCGTAATCCCAGGTCCCCTTCGCCAGCAGCTGGCCCTGCAGTTCAGGCCGGGCGCGCATGGTCTTCAAGGCATTGGACTTGTGGAAATTGGGCGAACCCGGCCCGCCGGCCTCGACATAGTCGGCGTCCCAGCCGTTCTGGAAATAGATCACCGGCATGCCGGCGGCGCGGGCGGTTTCCAGCACGCCCTTGATCTCCGTGATCACCTTGGCTGCGCCGGAGATGTCGAACCCGGCCAGGTCGAGGTAGCCGCCGGGGGAGGCGTAGGCGTTCTGCATGTCGATGACGATCACCGCCGTCTGCGACACCGAAACCGGGATCGGCTCGGGCCGGGCGGGCAGCATGATGACGTCGTCGGCGGTCAAGGCGCGTGTTTCCTCTGCTTTCAGGCGTCAGCATGGCATAGGCTCAGCCGCAGCCAAAACCGGAGTTCGCGTAGCCATGCCCGACCGCCTTCCCGACGCCGCCCTTGACCAGATTTTCCTCAAGGCCCGCACCTACAATGGCTTCCGGCCCGACCCGGTCCCAGCGGCGCTGCTGCGCGAGCTGTACGAGACTGCCCGCTGGGCCCCTACCGCGGCCAACGGCGGCCCCGGCCGGTTCCTGTTCCTGACCAGCCAGGCGGCGAAGGAGAAGCTGTCGCCCTTCATGTCCAGCAGCAACCGAGAAAAGACCCTCGCCGCCCCGGTCAACGTGATTATGGCCTATGACCTCGCCTTCCACGAGAAGCTGCCGGTGCTGTTCCCGCACAACCAGGACGCCAAGAACTGGTACTCGGCGCCAGCCGCGGCGCAGGAGCACGCCTCCCGCAACGGAACCCTGCAGGCCGCCTATCTGATGCTGGCGGCGCGGGCCTTGGGGCTCGATTGCGGGCCGATGAGCGGGTTCGATGCGGCCGGGGTCAACGAAGCCTTCTTCGCCGGGACGAGCTGGCGGGCCAATTTCATCTGCAACATGGGCCATGGCGTCGAGGAGAAGCTGCGGCCGCGGGGACCCCGGCTGGACTTCGACGAGGCCTGCCAGATTCTTTGAAAATGACGCTCACCTCGGCGAAAGCCGGGGCCCAGATCGTATGGCTCGAGACCGGCCGGCCTAGGCGCCTTTTCATCTGGTTCCCGGCATCCGCCGGGATGAGCGGGGGAGGTTAGCCCGCCTCCAAAGCCAGCAGGGCAAAGCTGGCCAGCCAGTGTTCGCCCATGTAGTCGCCGGTCACGTGCGGCAGGCTGGCGTCGAGATGGCGCCCGGCGGCGGCCAGGGCCAGGGCCTGACCAGCCGGGTCGTCGATGCGGGCCGCGATCTCGCGCCAGCACCAGGCCCGGCTCAGGTTCAGCCCGTCGAGGTGGGCGATGCGTCCGTCGGTGCGGTCGCTGACCCGGGCGGGCTCGAGCAGCACGGCGGGCTCGCCCTGCGCCAGGCGGGGCAGGAAGGCGGCGAACCAGGCGCGGAACCCGCCGGCGTCCAGCGCCCGGCTCATGGCCACCGCCTGCATCAGGGTCGGCGAGAGGAAATCCTCCTGCGACGGCTCCCAGGCCTGGGCGTCGGCGTCATTCGAATGCCAGGCGAGCAGGCGCCGCCGCGCCAGGGCCGCCAGCACCGGGTCGTGGGTATCGGCGTAGTCCAGCGCCAGGGTCAGGGCGAAGGCGCTGCTGGCGTGGGTCCCGGCGCGCACCGGGTAGTCGGCCAGGGGCAGGAAGGCCTTGAACCGTTCGGCGAAGGCCACGGCCAACGGGCGCAGCCGGCCGTCGTAGCCGTCGCGCAGCTCCAGCTCGGCCGCCAGCCGCAGCAGCCAGGCCCAGCCGTAGGGCCGCTCGAACGAGCGCGCGTAGGGCCGCCGCAGATAGGCCAGCTCCCCGGCGATGGCCTCCGGGGTGAAGGCCTCATCGAAAGCCATCTTGATGGCCGCCGTCTGCGGCAGGTCCGGGAACAGGCGGGCGATGCGGGCCAGGGTCCACCAGCCATGGACGCAGGAGTGCCAGTCGAAACTGCCGAAGAACAGCGGATGCAGGGCGCGCGGGCTGGCCAGGTCGTCGGGGCCGGTCACGACATGGCCGGGGGCGTAGGGGTATTCGCGCCGCACGTGGCCCAGGGCGGCGTCGGCGAAACGGGCGGCGATCTGGGGGGTCAGGCGGCTCATGGCCAGTTCCTATCAAACCTTAGCGGATGGCCGGCCGTCATTGATCCGGCATACGGCTGTGGTTACAGTCTAGCGAGCGCCACGAGGGGCGCCGCAACGAAAACAAGGCCGCGCGGGGCGAGGGCTCGACCGCCGGCAGGATGCAGACGCCGACAGGCGACGAGAAAAGGGTAGGGGAACCATGTCCATTCGTAAGTACGTGATGCTGGGCGCATCGGTGGTGTTGCTGGCCGGCGCCGGCGCTGCCGCGCAGACGGTGCAGAAGGGCAAGCCCAACCACTGGGGTTATGACTTCCCCCGCAGCTACGACGCCGAGGTCGCCGCGCCGGACGTGCACGAGGTGCACTACAAGGACGCCCACGTCATGCTGATGGAGGTGTCCAATCCTCCCGGCTACGTCATGCAGATGCACGGCCACCCCTATCCGTCGGTGTTCGCGCGCGATTCGTTCAACCCGCCGGCCGGCGCCGACCTGACCGGTGTGGCGCGGTTCCTCGAGCCCGGCAGCGCGCGCAACGGCCAGAACTGGGCTGAGGGCCCGGCGGCCAAGGGGGGCCAGTTCCCGGCCTGCACCTCGGCCGACCCGCAGGCGCCGCACATGCCCGCCAACGGCGGCGCCTGGCCGCTGCATTTCTATCGTGTCGAATTCGTCTACGCCGACCAGGAAGACATGGCCGCCGCCAAGGCCCGCTACGCCAACAACCCGCAGCGCAAGGAGTTGTTCGAGAACGGGGCGATCAAGTTCGTCGAATACACCCTGCAGCCCGGCCAGGCGCCGCCGAAGGAAACCATGCCCGCCGTGCTGGCCTTCGACAGTACCGCCGCCTTCGATGCGGTGAAGGCCGTCATCGGCCCCGACGCCGGAAGCTCCACCGCGCCCAAGGGCATGGTGATCCCGCGTTGCATCACCGCCAATCCCAACTTCGCCCTGCCGCGCGCCACCGCGGCGACCGGCCCGATCCACTTCTACGGCTTCCTGTTCAAGCGCGTCGACGGCACGGGCCTGGAGGCCAACTGGCGCGCCTGGTACCCGAACATGGTCGAGATGCAGAAGGGCCCGCTGCGCCCATGAGGACGCTGCTGGGCTCCCTGGCGCTGGCCCTGACCTGGGCGCTGGCGCCGATCGCCTCGGCCCAGGCGCCGGCGTCGCTGCCGGCGGCCATGGCGTCGGAACTGATCGTCGCCAACCATATCCTGGTCAACCTGGGGGTCATCGACGTGCGCGGCCACGTCAGCGTGCGCGACCCGGTCAACCCGAACGTGTTCTGGATCACCCGCGACGTCGCGCCCGGCCTGGCCGCCGTGGCTGACCTGCAGGCGTTCGACCTCGACGGCAAACAGGTCGGTGGGATCGCGGGCGTTTCCTTCACCGAACGCTTCATCCATGCCCGGGTCTACAAGGCGCGGCCGGACATCAAGTCGGTGGTGCACGCCCACACCAAGTCGGTGATCGTCTTCTCGCAGAGCGACATCCCTCTGCGGCCGGTCTCGACCAGCGACCTCTTCATCGGCAACAACGGCGTACCGATCCATTCCAACGGAACCGCCGGCGAAGGCATCCACGACATCCCCGTCGGCGATGAACTGGCCAAGCTGCTCGGCGCGGGAAGCGCGGTGATGATGCGCGGCCACGGGGTGGTGGTGGTCGGCAACTCGATCCAGTCGTCGGTCGGCCGCGCGGTCGGGCTCGACGTCGGGGCGACCCAGCAGATCAACCTGCTGTCGCTCGGGGGAAAACCGAACTACCTGACCGCCCCGGCCAACGCGGCGCAGAACTTCGGCAACTACGCCCGCGAATGGTCGTGGTGGAGTCACCAGGTCGACGGCCGCTAAAAACGATACGGGCCGCAGGCCCAAGGAGACCCCATGAAAGCCATCCTCGCCAGCGCCGCGCTTCTTCTGGCGGCGCCTTCGCTCGCCGCCGCCCAGGAGGTGGAGACGGTCCGCTCCACCGCCGCGCCGGAAATCGCCTTCGACGGCGCCGACTTTCTGCAACTGCCCAAGGACATGTACCTGGGCGAGGTGGCCGGCGTGGCCGTGAACCCTAAGGACGGGCACGTGTTCGTGTTCCAGCGCGGCAACACCAACGGCCCGGCCTACGGCGCCGCGGCGGCGCAGATGCTGGAGTTCGACAAGGCCGGCAGGTTCGTGCGCGAGATCGGAAAGGGGCTCTACGCCTGGTCCTACGCCCACAACGTGCGGCTTGATCCGGAAGGCAACATCTGGGCCGTCGATAAGGGCTCGGACATGGTGGTCAAGTTCAACCCGGCGGGCCGGGTGACCATGGTGTACGGCCGTAAGCCGGAAGCCAGCGACGAGACCGCCCATCCGCTGGAGCATCCCAAGCCGCCGCTGCCGGCGGTGGACGGGCAGTTCCGTCAGGTCACGGACATCGCCTGGGACAGCCAGGGCAACGGCTACATCAGCGACGGCTATATCAATTCGCGTGTCGCCAAGGTCAGCAAGGATGGCCGGTGGCTGAAATCGTGGGGCAGCTACGGCACAGCGCCGGGCCAGTTCGACACCTTGCATTCCATCGCCATCGACGCCAAGGACCGGGTGTTCGTGGCCGACCGCGGCAACCGGCGCATCCAGGTGTTCGACACCGAGGGCAAGCTGCTCAAGATCATCCAGATCAACATCCCCTATCCGCGCGAGTCCATGCCGGCGATCGGCAACAAGCCCAACCCCGGCCCCGACGGTTTCGACAGCGCACCCGGCGCGAAGCTGCAGTTCCCCGGCGCGCCCTGGGCCCTGTGCATCACGCCCGCCGTGGCCGGCAGGCAGGTGCTGTACGTCGCCGACGCCTATCCCGGCCGGATCTACAAGCTGGACATGGACGGCAAGGTGCTCGGGTGGCTTGGCCAATCGGGCAAGCAGTGGAAACAGTTCGGCTGGATTCATGAGATCGCCTGCCCGACCGAGAACGAACTCTATGTGGGCGAACTCCTGAACTGGCGTCTGCAGAAGCTCTCCCTGCGGCCCTGAGTCCGACGGCCAAACCTGAAAACCCGAAGAAGGTAGAAAGCTCATGACCGTGAAACTGCTGGCCGCCGTCTGTGGCCTGTCCCTGCTCGCCGGCGCCGCCGCCGCCCAGACCGTCGCCGCCCAGGCTCCGGTGCCGCAGGCGTCCCGCGGCGCGGTATTCATCACCAAGGATGATTTCGCCAAGGCCGTGGCGGCCCGCCAGTCCGGCGAAGCCCTGGCGATCCTGGGGGCGGTCCGCGCGGGCGACGACCGCATCATGGTCGACGTGCTGCGCCGCGACGCGCCGGAAGAGGGTCCGGTGGCTCACTCGGTGGTCACCGAGGTCTATTACATCATCGAAGGCGGCGGCGACTTCGCCACCGGCGGCAAGATCACCGATCCCAAGCCGATGCTGACCAACGGCCGGCCGACCAACCCGGCCAATATCGGACCCACCATGATCGGGACCACGATCGAGGGCGGATCGACCCGCCATGTCGCCGCCGGAGATTCGGTCATGCTGCCGCCGGGCACTGTGCACCGCTTCACCAAGCTGGACGGCCACGTCACCTACATGGTGGTGCGGGTGAACCCGGACTACGAAAAGGGCCGCTAGCGCCTCTATCCGCGTCGAACGCGTTCAGCGATACTGCCCCCGCTTGGATAGCTAAGGCGGGGACGGACGATGAAGCACGGGATTTTGCTGGGGGCCGCGGCCCTGGCCCTGCATGCCGCCCCGGCGGCGGCCAAGGACGTGGTGATCCACGCCGGGCGGCTGCTGGACGGGACCGGCGCGCCCAGGACCAACGTCTCCATCCTGATCACCGACGACAAGATCACAGCGGTCCAACCGGGCTTTTCCACCCCGGCGGGCGCGGAGGTGATCGACCTGTCGAAATCCACCGTCCTGCCCGGCATGATCAACGCCCATGTGCACGTTGGCGCCGGGGGTGGTCCGGTCGACCCGGACGGCCATCCGCGCACGGCCCTGGACGGGGTGCTGGCGGCGACGCGCACCACCCGCCAGTTCCTGATGGAGGGCTTCACCAGCGTGCGCAGCGTCGGCGCGGTGCGCGGCTCTGACCTGGCGCTGAAGCGGGCGATCAACAACGGCACCATCGTCGGCCCGCGCATGTGGGTCTCGCTGGAGGCGATCGGCCCGACCGGCGGCCACACCGACCCGCGCAACGACGAGGACCCCGACACGAGCAACCCGCACTGGGCCGCCAGCGTCGCCGACGGGCCGGAGGAGTTTCGCAAGGCGGTGCGCGAACACAAGCGCCGCGGCGCCGACCTGATCAAGATCATGCCCAGCGGCGGAGTGCTCTCCATCGGCGACGACCCAGCTCAGCAGCTGATGAGTAACGAGGAGATCAAGGCGGTGGTCGACACCGCCCACGCGCTCGGCATGCGTGTCGCGGCCCACGCCCAGGGCAAGTCGGCGATGGAAAACTCCGCCCGGCTCGGCGTCGACACCATCGAGCACGGCACGCTGGGCGAAGACGACACCTTCAAGCTGCTGAAAAGCAGCGGCGCCTATTTCGTGCCGACCATCACCATTTCGAAGATCGCCTTCGACCGCGCCGCCGAGGCCGAGAAGGTGCGGCCCACCACCGGCGCCAAGGTGCTGATCCTGTGGCCCAAGAAGATCGCCGCCGTCACCATGGCCTACAAGAACGGGGTCAAGATGGCGTTCGGCACCGACACCGGCGCGGCGGATTCGCTCAAGGAGTTCGCCCTGCTGCGCCAGGCCGGAATCTCGAACGCCGACATCATCCGCCAGGCGACATTCAACGCCGCCGACGCGATCGGCGCCACCGACCTGATCGGCTCGATCCAGCCGGGGCGCTTCGCTGACATCATCGCCGTCAACGCCGATCCGCTGGCCGACATCACCGCGCTGGAGAAGGTCGCGTTCGTGATGAA
>CANJOB010000098.1 GCA_947475655.1 Caulobacterales bacterium
AGCATCCCTTCCTCCAGGTCGAAGGTCCAGGCGCGGCTCTGCTGCGCCATCAACCGGCGCTGCAGCCGGTTGGCCAGGCGGGCGACGATGCTCGACAGCGTCTCGAGCTGCTGGTCGAGATAGGCGCGCAGGCGCGTCAGCTCCTCGGCCTCGCACAGCTCCTCGGCCTCGACCGTCTGGTCGTGGGCGGTGGTGAAGGCCTTGTAGGCGGGCTCGGGGTTGCCGTTGTCCTGAACCTGCGGCCGCGCGGCCTTGGGCCCGTCGCCGGTCTCGACCTCCTTCTCGTCCTCGCTGCTCTCGTCGGACATCTCCGAGTCCACCGTCTCGTCGCCCTCGGCGGCGTCGCCGTCCTCGGCGCTGGTGGGGTCGGACGGCTGGTCGCTGTCCTGGCTCTCGTCGCTGTCCTTCTGCTCCTGCTCGTCCTCGTCCTGGCTGGAATCTTCCTGCGCCTCCTCCTCGTCCGCTTCCGAGGCGTCGAGGTCGAGTTCGCGCAGGATCGTCCGCGTCAGTCTGGCGAAGGCGCGCTGGTCGTCGATCAGATCGGCGAGGCGGTCGAGGTCGGCGCCGGCCTTGGCCTCGACCTGGGCGCGGAAGCGTTCGACCACCGCCTTGGAGCCGTCGGGCGCCGCCTCGCCGGTCAGGCGCTCGCGCACCATCAGGGCCAGGATCTCCGGCGGCAGGGGCGCGTCGGCCTCCACCGGGCCGTGGGTCAGGCCCTTGCGCTCCAGCGCCGCCTCCAGGGCCGAGGTCAGGTTGGCCGCCACCCCGAGCATGGCGTTGGCGCCGATGGCCTCCACCCGCGCCTGTTCCACGGCCTCGAAAGCGGCGGCGGCGTCGGCGGCGGCGGGGCGGTCCTTGGCGTACTGGCCGGCGTCGTGGTGCGCCAGGCGCAGGGCCATGCGGTCGGCCAGGCCGCGCAGGCGGGCGGCGTCCTTGCTGGTGATGTCGCGCGGCGGGTGGGGCAGCACGGCGCGGCCCTCGGTGAAGCGCGGCCCGTCGTTGGAGAACACCACCTCCAGGTCCGGGGCCTCGGCCAAGGAACGGGTAGCGTGCACCAGGGCGCGCTTGAAGGCGTCGTTGATCGGTTCGCTTTTGCCGGCCATGGCGCATCCATAGCGCGGCGAAGCGGACGCGTTAAGCGCGGTGAGACGGTGGAACAGCTCCGCGCCAGCGTGCGTTGATCAAACGACACTGTATTTCCGCTGATCCCTTGCTGGAGACCTCAAATGCTCAAATGGGCCCTTATCTTCGCCGTCGTCGCCCTGATCGCCGGCGCCCTCGGCTTCACCGGCGTGGCCGGCGCCGCCGCCGGCGTCGCCAAGTTGCTGTTCGCCGTGTTCGTGATCGGCTTCCTGGTGTTCCTGGCGCTGGGCGTCTTCGTCGGCAAGAAGGTCACCGGCCCCAACTAGCCGGCCTTCTTGAATTCCTGATCTTCCGGTGCGGCGGTCTGGTCATCCCAGGCCGCCGCGATCGTATCGGGGGCTATTGTTTCACCGGCCAGCACGTCGTCGATGGCCTGGTGCAGACGCGCCGCCTCGATCGGCTTGGCGACGCAGCCGTCCATCCCCACCGCGCGATAGGCCTCCCGCTGGTGGCTCAGCACATTGGCCGTGACGGCCAGGATCGGCGTCGCCGGCCGGCCGCGGCCGGTCTCGAAGGCGCGGATGGCCCGCGTGGCGTCGATCCCGCTCATCAGCGGCATCTGGATGTCCATCAGCACCAGGTCGAACTCGCCGTCCTTGAACAGGCGTACCGCCTCCAGCCCATCCTCGGCCAGGGTCAGGTCGACCCCGCGCGGGGCCAACAGGGCTTCCAGCACCATGCGGTTGACCAGGTTGTCCTCGGCGACCAGCACCCGCAGCGGACGTCCGTCCGAGGCGGTCACCGCCTGCACCACCGCCGAAACCTGGGCATGACTCTGTGGCTGCGCCGGCTTGGCCGGCAGGTCGAAGGTGAAGACCGAGCCCTTGCCCTGCGTGCTCTGGGCCGAAAGCTTGCCGCCCATGCGCTGGGCCAGTTCGCGGCTCAGCGCCAGGCCAAGGCCCGCGCCCGAGGCGCGGCGGGTGTCCGACCCGTCGAGCTGCGAGAATTTCGAGAACAGGTTGGGCAGCTTCTCGGCCGGCATGCCGATGCCGGTGTCGATGCAGTGGAAGCGCACCCCGTCCAGTATCGGCCGCACCACCATGCGGATGCGGCCGCGGTCGGTGAACTTCACCGCGTTTGACGCCAGGTTGGCCAGCACTTGCCGCACGCGCAGTCCGTCGCACAGGCGGGCGCCGTCGACCTGCGGGTCGAAGGCGATCTCGAATGCGAGCCCCTTGGCGGCGGCCATCTCGGCGAACGGCTGGCAGACGTTGTCGACCAGTTCGCGCAGGTCGGTCGGCGCCGGGACGATCTCCATGCGGCCGGCCTCGATCTTGGCCATGTCGAGCACGTCGTTGAGCAGGGCCAGCAGGGTCTGGGCGGAATCGTGCACCACCTTCAGCCGCTCCTCTTGCTGCGGGTCGAGCGGATAGGCGGTCATGACCTGGGTCATGCCGATCAGGCCGTTCAAGGGGGTGCGGATCTCGTGGCTGATGTTGGCGACGAAGGCGGACTTGGCGGAATTGGCCGCCTCGGCGGCGTCGCGCGTCTTGGTCAGGTCGGCCATGGCGACGCGTAGGGCGCGGTCCTTGTCGAGCAGGCGCGAGACCATGCTGCGCACGCGCATCATCAGGCCGGCGCTGGCCGCGCCCAGCACGATCAGACCGACGACGATAAGGAGCGAGAAGCGGATCAGGATTCCCCGGCCCGGCTCGCCCGGCGTCCAGACCAGCCGCCCCACTGGCTTGCCCGTGGCGCCCGTCAGGTCGATGCTCTTGAAGCGGTCGCCCGGCGCGGCGTCGGCGGCCGGCTGCAGTTCCAGGCCGTTGAGCGCCAAGGTCTCCTGCATGCCGTCCATGAAGGCGCCGCCCATGGCCTTGGCGGAGATCACGATCACGTCCGGTTCCGGTGACAAGGCCACGCCCGTGGTCTCGGGCATGACGTTGGTGACGCCGGTGATGTAGAGCCCGCCGTTCCACGGCACGATGCCGGTAGCGCGGGCCGTCGCCGGCAGGCCGACCGCGCGGCGGCCGCCCGGCAGGAAGCGCTTGGCGGCGGCCTCGCGCCGCACCTGGTCGATCAGGGGCCGGGCGGCGGCCGAGAAGCCGGCGTAGGGCGCGGTGGAGACGGTCTGGCCCTTGTAGGCGGCGTAGAAGGCGTGGTCGTCGCCATCGAGGGCGACGGTGAGGTCGTGGTTGAAGTAGCCGTGGAAATAGACTCCCCATTCGCGCTCGATCCACGGGTAGTCGACCGCGCCGTGCGACCTCACATAGGCATCGTCCCAGGTGGTTGCCGAAACCATGTCGCGCGCCACGCGGTTGAGGCTCTGATGCACGTTGCGCTGGGCCAGCTTGGCCTCGTAGGCCGCCTGGTTGCCGTCGATCGAGCGGATGGCGAACACCAGCAGGGCGACGCTGGAGACCAGGGCGGTCAGCAGGATGCAGAAGGTCAGGCCCGCCGACCAGAACAGGGTGGCCCGGCTCCTGGCCGTGGAGGTCTCTACGGACCAATCGAGAGATGCGTTTTGCATACCTCTCTCTAGGGTTGCGGCAGGAAGTGGCCGGTTAATCCCCCCTGCGACCCGTCGCCGCAACCTGGCGAACATGTTCATCAACGCCGAATGGGCCTCAAAGCCTTTGGGGATAACCGCCGCGGTGCGCTAGGACCGGAGCCCATGACCGCGTCCACCGACTCGCCCTCCGCCGCCGGACATGCGACTTCCGCTAACGCTTCGAGCCGAGGCGGGGCGCTGGACCTGCTGCGTTTCAGCGCCGCCCTGCTGATTATGGTCTACCATTTCGGCAACGAGAGCCCGCGTAAGCTCTACCGTTTCAGTGAAGTCTTCGAACGGGGGTATCTGGCCACCGACTTCTTCCTGATGCTGTCGGGCTATGTGCTGGGCCGCGCCTACGGACCGGCGCTCGTTAACGCTCGGGTGAGCTGGGGCCGCTTCTGGATCAAGCGCGCCTCGCGGGTTTGGCCCGCGCACCTGATCGTGCTGGCGGCGTTCGGCGTCTATGTCCTGGTCGGCCAGATGGTGTTCGGCTTTCCGCCCAATCCGCAGCGGTTCGGCTGGCAGTCCTACCTCCAGCAGATCTTCCTGATCCACGCCTGGTCGCCGCTGCCGCCTGCCGACGGCTGGAACCTGCCCAGCTGGTCGCTGTCGGCCCTGCTGGTCTGCTACGCCACATTCCCCTGGCTGTGGCGGGCCTTGGCGCGGGTGCGGCCGGCGGTGGCGCTGGTGCTGATCGGCCTGGCCGCCCTGCTGGCGGGAAACAGCGCGTCCCAGGCTGTCTTGGACCGCGATCTTTACGACCTGCCGTTTCAGATCGGCCTGTTCCGCGCCATCCCGCTGTTCCTGCTCGGCGCGTGCCTGGCCCAGGCTGTGTCGCTGCACTGGCCGTCCAAGGCGGCGGCGCGGGCGATGCTGTGGGGCGGGCTTGTCGCCTTCGTCGCCCTGCAGACCCTGGGCCGCTACGACTTCCTCAGCATGGTCGCCATCGCCGCCGTGATCCTGGGCGCCGGCCGCCTGCCGGTGACCAAGCCCAACGCCATGCTGGAGACGGCGGCGAAACTGTCCTTCGCCCTGTTCATCACCCACACCTTCGTCGGCCTGGCCTACTACGACCAGGCGCACGGCCTGATCTACCGGGTGAAGATTCCGCTGCTGTGGCAGTGGCTGATGTGGGTGGCGGGCTTCCCCATCGCCATCGCCGCCGCCTGGGCCTTCGACCGCTGGGTCGACATGCCGATCCAGCGCCGGATCGCGCCGCTGATCGGCGGGAAGCGCTAGACGTACTCTTTTCGTCTGCGACGCTTACGCGTCGAGGCCCACGTCCAGCGCCGGCGCCGAATGGGTCAGGGCCCCGACGCTGATCACCGACACGCCGGTCTGGGCGATGGCGCGCACGCTCTGCAGGTTCACCCCGCCCGACGCCTCCAGCACCGCGCGGCCCTTGGTGCGGACCACCGCCTCGCGCACGGCGTCGACGGCGAAATTGTCGAGCATGACCACGTCCGGCCCGGCGGCCAGGGCCTCTTCCAGCTGGTCGAGGCGGTCGATCTCCACCTCAACCTTGACCAGATGTCCCGCCGCGGCGCGCGCCCGGCGCACGGCTTCGCCGACACCGCCGCAGGCGGCGACATGGTTGTCCTTGATCAGGATCGCGTCATCGAGACCGAAGCGGTGGTTGACGGCGCCGCCGCAGCGCACCGCGTACTTCTCCAGCGCCCGCAGCAGGGGCGTGGTCGCGCGGGTGTCGGTGATGACCGCGTCTGTCCCCTCGATGGCCCGCACATAGGCCCGCGTCAGGGTGGCGATGCCGCTCAGGCGCCCGAGCAGGTTCAGGGCCGTGCGTTCGGCGCCCAGCAGGGCGCGGGCGTTGGCGTTCACGCGAACCAGGGCGGCGCCGGCGGCGGCGTCATCGCCGTCACGGCGCAGCATCTCGATTGTCGCCTGAGGGTCCAGCGTCAGCACCGCCAGGCGCACGCAGTCTAGGCCGGCGATGCGCCCTTCGCGGCGGGCGGCGAAGGTCCCCGTCAGCCGCGCATCGGCGTCGACACAGGCGTTGGAGGTCAGGTCGCCGGCTCTCCCCAGATCCTCCGCCAGAGCGGCGGTGATCAGCGGCTGCAGGACAAGGTCGGGCAGGGGCGCGATCATGCGGCGTCCCGGCGTTGCGCGGCCGGGTCGTCGGCGCGCAGGTGTGCCCCGCCGCTTTCCCGCCGGTCCAGCGCGCCCTTTGCGATGAGCCTCGCGGCGACGAGCGGAGGCGCCGCGCGTTGCTGATTGCGCAGGCCGTCGATCACGCCGGTCAGCCGGCGCAGGCCGGCATCGTCGCGGATCACCCCGGCGTCGCGGGCCATGGCGGCGCGCAGAACGGCCAGACCGGAAGCGGGCAGGTCGGGCGCCAGGTCAGGCGCGGGCAGGACCGATCGCACGCGGTAGATTTCCGCCGCCGCCTTGCCGGCGCGGGTTCCGAACACCGCCGCTTCCAGCAGCGAGTTGGACGCCAGCCGGTTGGCGCCGTGCACGCCGGTCCCGGCGCATTCGCCCGCCGCGAAGAGTCCGCGCAGCGACGTGGCGCCGTCCGCGTCGGTCTTGATGCCGCCCATGTGGTAGTGCGCCGCCGGCGCCACCGGAATCAGCCGCTCGCGCGGGTCGATGCCGGCGCGCATGCAGGCGGCGAACACGGCGGGAAATGCCTGCGGGAAATGCGCGCCGATGCTCGCGCGTCCGTCGAGCGCGGCGCCGCGATGGGCGGCGATCTCCGCTTGCACGGCTTGGGCGACCAGGTGGCGTGGGGCCAGGTCGCCGGCCTCGCTGTAGCGGGCCATGAATGGCGTTCCGTCGGCATTGACCAGGGTCGCGCCCTCGCCGCGCAGGGCCTCGCTGGCCAGGGGCGCGGGGTCGAGTCCGACGTCGATGGCGGTGGGGTGGAACTGCACGAACTCCGCGTCCGCGATGGCGGCGCCGGCGAGCGACGCCAGGCCGATCGCCTGGCCGAGTGCGGTCGGCGGATTGGTGGTCACCGCATAGAGGCCGCCAAGGCCGCCGCACGCCAGGATCATGGCGGCGCTGCGCACCGCGACCGTCTCGTCATCGATGCGCAGCCATGTCCCGGTGACGGCGCCGCCATTGTCCTGGATCAGTCCGGCCAGAAACGCGCCTTCGAGGACGCGGATATGGGGCGCGGATTTCACCGCCGCGATCACCGCCGACAGGATGGCGGCGCCGGCGCCGTCGCCGCCGACGCGCGCCACGCGGTGGCGGCTGTGGGCGGCTTCGAGGCTGAGCAGGAAACGGCCGTCTTCGTCGCGGTCGAACGGCGCGCCCAGGGCGGCCAGGGCGCGCACCGCGTCGGGACCTTCGCGGGTCAGGAGATTAACCATGGCCGGATCGCACAGGCCGTCGCCGGCCGCTATCGTGTCGGCGGCGTGCAGGGCGGGGCTGTCATCCGGCGCCAGCGCGGCGGCGATGCCGCCCTGGGCCCAGGCCGAGGCCGCGCCGATTCCAAGCGGGGAGGGTGAGACCAGCAGCACCGGGCGCGGACCGGCGGCAAGCGCGGCGCTCAAGCCCGCCAGTCCGGCGCCGACGATTAGCGGACCATCGTGATCGATCACGCGCATCTAGATCAGCTCGACATCGACGTGATGGCGCGCCTTGACCAGGTCGTAGCGCGCCGGGACCGCCGGCGGCGGCAGGTCGATCATCAGCTGCACCGACAGCGCCGCGCGCGCGATCAGCGCCTCGTCGACCGTCACCTCATAGCGGTCGAACAGCAAGGCGTCGCGGATGCCTTCCAGCGTGATCTTCTTCATGTGCGGGCACAGGTTGCACGGCCGCACGAACTGGGTGTCGGGCGCCTCGGCGGCGACGTTGGCGGCCATCGAGCATTCGGTGATCAGGATCACCTGGCGCGGTTTGCGCGTCTTTACATAGTCGTTCATCGCCGCGGTCGATCCGGTGAAATCGCAGGCGGCCACCACCTCGGCCGGGCATTCCGGGTGCGCCAGAATTTCTGCCTGCGGATAGCCCTCGCGCAGTTCGGCGATATCCTCCACCGTGAAGCGTTCGTGCACCTCGCAGCGTCCGGCCCAGGCGACGATTTTCACGCTCGTCTGCCGCGCCACGTTGCGGGCGAGAAATTCGTCCGGCAGCAGCACGACGCTGTCGACGCCCCATTCCCGCGCCGCCCATTCCACCACCTGCACCGCATTGGCGCTGGTGCAGCAGATGTCGACCTCGGCTTTGACGTCGGCGTTTGTATTGACGTAGGCGACGAGGGGCAGGTTCGGATAGCGCTGGCGGATCAAGGCCACGTCGGCGGCGGTGATGGAGGCGGCCAGGCTGCAGCCGGCCTCCAGGCTGGGGATCAGCACGCGCTTGTCGGGCGACAGTACCTTGCTGGTCTCGGCCATGAATTTCACGCCCGCCTGCACGATGACCTTGGCGTCGGTGCGCGCCGCCTCGCGGGCCAGGGCCAGGCTGTCGCCGACGAAGTCGCCGACACCGTGGAAGATTTCCGGCGTCATGTAGTTGTGGGCCAGGATCACCGCGCCCCGCATCCGAGCCAGGCGGCGGATGTCGGCGATCAGCGGGGCGTGCAGCCGCCATTCCAGCGGCGTCACCTGATCCTTGATCAGGTTCCACACCGGCGCGGTTTCGGCTTCGACCTGGGGGGTGAACGCGAGCAACGCGGCGTCGTCAGCCATGAAGCGGTCCTTTTGCTCAAAATGAGCATAATAGGAGACTACATATAGCGCGCCGCTTCCCGATTGCAAAGCGGCGCCACGGAATTCCTTGTTCGGGCGTTTGGGATGCAGGCCGAGTCCCGTTACAGACCGGCAGTCGCGCCGCATTCGGACCGCCATTTGACCTTGCGTCTCCTCACACCGCCGCTCGCCTTCACCGCCCTGCTGCTGGCGGCCTGCACGACCTATTACGTGCCGGCGGAGTTTGGCCGCGCCGCCGGCCTGGCGCGGGTCGGGGCGGGGTTTGGCGACCGGGCGCTGGCTCGCATCGTCGCCGATATGGACCCGGCCATGCTGGCCCTGGCCCGCCGCCACGATCCCCTGCCGCACACCGACTACTGGGGCCGGGTGCGCGGCTGGGAGCGGATCGACATTTCCGTCCTGCCGTCGCTGGGTTTCGGCGAGCTGCCGACCTTCGAGGACGCCCAGGCGATCAACGACGCCATCCCTATCGCCGATACGCCGGAAGCCGCGCCGCGCTTCCTGCTGGAGGCGCGGGCCGAGGACCGGGTGAGGGCGCTGCACTGCCTGAGCCAGGCGGTCTATTACGAGGCCGGGTTCGAACCCGGCCAGGGCAAGCGCGCCGTGGCCCAGGTGGTGCTCAACCGCCTGCGCCACGCCGGCTATCCGAAGACGGTGTGCGGGGTGGTCTATCAGGGCGCCATGCGCGCCACCGGCTGCCAGTTCAGCTTCACCTGCGACGGCTCGCTTGGCCGCCCGCCCGCCGCCGCGGCCTGGGCCGACGCCCAGATCGTCGCCCGCCAGGCCCTGGCCGGCTATGTCGAGCCCGCCGTCGGCACGGCCACCCACTATCACGCCGACTATGTCTCGCCATACTGGGCGCCCACCCTGGTCAAGCTGGCCAAGGTCGGGCTGCACATCTTTTACCGCTGGACCGGGCCGCTGGGTCGCCCGGCGGCGCTCAACGGCCGCTACGCCGGGGGCGAGGCCAACCTCAGCACCGCCATCCTTCAGGGCGACGACGCCCGCACCCCTACCTTGCCCACGGGCGCTGCCGCGGCTGCTCCGCGCATCGTCCAGCTCGACCAGGGCGATGGGGTGATGCGCAGCTACGTCATCTCCGACCTGCCGGTCGCCGCCGGCGGCGCGCTGCTACCGCCCGGCCCGGGTGTCGGCGTGCTGTCGCCGACCCGCCGCCGGCCGACCCGCGCTGAGGTCGAGGCGATCAACGCCGCCCTGGCCAAGCTGCCCGAGGCGCAGCCGCGCAGCGCCACGCCGCCGCCGTCGATGGCGGGGCCCGAACCGCCCGCGTCCGCAGCGAAATAGCTACCAGGCGCCCAGGTGTTCCTGGGCCTCGGCCGGCTTGTGCGCCTGATGGTGATCCTGCTCGGCCAGGAAGCGCACCGCCTCCAAGGCGGCCATACAGCCCATGCCGGCGGCGGTGACCGCCTGGCGGTAGACGTCGTCGGTGACGTCGCCCGCCGCGTAGACGCCTTCGATGGCGGTGGCGGCGCTGCCGGCCACGACCTTCAGATAGCCGGCGGAATCCATCTCCAACTGGCCCTTGAACAGCTCCGACGCGGGGGCGTGGCCGATGGCGATGAACACCCCGTCGCAGTCGACCGTCTTCATCGAGCCGTCGGCGGTGGATTTCAGTTTGACCCCGGTGACGCCCATCGGGTCGCTGTCGCCGACCACCTCGTCGATGGCGTGGTTCCAGATCACTTCGATCTTGGGGTGGGCGAACAGGCGCTCCTGCAGGATGCGCTCGGCGCGCAGTTCGCCGCGGCGGTGCACCAGAGTGACCTTGGAGGCGAAGTTGGTCAGGTAGAGCGCCTCCTCCACCGCCGTGTTGCCGCCGCCGGCCACCACCACCGCCTTGTTGCGGTAGAAGAAGCCGTCGCAGGTGGCGCAGGCGGAAACGCCAAAGCCCTGGAACTTCGCCTCGGTCTCCAGGCCCAGCCACTTGGCCTGGGCGCCGGTGGCGATGATCACCGTCTCGGCCAGCCAGACCTGGCCGCTGTCGCAGGTCAGGCGGAACGGCCGCTTCGACAGGTCGGCCTCGATGACGATGTCCTCGACGAACTCGGTGCCGACATGCTCGGCCTGGGCGCGCATCTGCTCCATCAGCCACGGGCCCTGAATCACCTCGGCGTAGCCGGGATAGTTCTCGACGTCGGTGGTGATGGTCAGCTGGCCGCCGG
>CANJOB010000099.1 GCA_947475655.1 Caulobacterales bacterium
ACCTTCGGCGGCATCAACCTCGAGGACATCAAGGCGCCGGAGTGCTTCTACATCGAGCGCGTGCTGCGCGAGCGGATGAACATCCCGGTGTTCCACGACGACCAGCACGGCACGGCCATCGTCTGCGCCGCCGCGGTGCTGAACGCCCTGGTGCTGCAGGGTAAGGAACTGGGCAAGGTGCGCCTGGTCACCTCCGGCGCCGGCGCCGCCGCCCTGGCCTGCGTCGACCTCTTGGTGTCAATGGGCCTGCCGGTCGAGAACGTGACGCTTACCGATATCAACGGCGTGGTGCATCAGGGCCGCAACGACGCCATGGCGCCCAACATGGCCCGCTACGCCCGCGTCACCGACGCACGCACCCTGCCCGACGTCCTGCCCGGCGCGGACATCTTCCTCGGCCTGTCGGCGCCCAATGTGTTCAAGCCGGAATGGCTGCCGCTGCTGGCGGACAAGCCGCTGATCCTGGCCATGGCCAACCCCGACCCGGAAATCCTGCCCGAGCTGGTTGTGGCGGCGCGCCCGGACGCGATCATGGCCACGGGCCGGACTGACTACCCCAACCAGGTCAACAACCTGCTGTGCTTCCCCTTCATCTTCCGCGGCGCGCTCGACGTCGGCGCCAGCGAGATCAACGAGGCGATGAAGATCGCGGCGGTGAAGGCCATCGCCAAACTGGCCCGCGCCGAGGCGTCCGAGGTGGTCAGCGCCGCCTATGGCGGAGCGCCGCCGCTGTTCGGTCCGCAGTCGATCATCCCCAAGCCGTTCGACCCGCGCCTGATCCTGGAGATTGCCCCCGCCGTGGCCCGGGCGGCGATGGAGAGCGGCGTCGCCGCGCGCCCGATCAAGGACTTCGACGCCTACCGCGTCGAGCTGGAACGGTTCGTCTACCGCTCCGGCCAGCTGATGCGGCCGGTGTTCGACCAGGCCCGCAAGACCATGGCGAAGGTTGCCTTCGCCGAGGGCGAGGACGAGCGCGTGCTCCGGGCGGCGCAGACCATCGTCGACGAGAACATCGCCAGGCCGGTGCTGGTCGGGCGCCGCTCGGTGATCGAGGCCAAGGTGCGCGACCTTGGCCTGCGGCTGGACCTGGACCGCCAGGTCGAGTTGCTGGACACCGGCGCCGACGCGGCCCTGGCCGGCTCGCTGTCGGAACAGTACCAGCGTCTAGTCAACCGCCGCGGCATCCCGCCGCTCGCCGCCGAACGGCGCATCCAGAACCGGCCGACGGTGATGGCCGCCATGGCGCTGAAGACCGGCCTGGTCGACGCCGCCCTGGTCGGCGGGCGCGGCGACTGGTGGGCGCACGCCGCCTATGTGCTGCCGATCGTGCAGCGGCTTCCGGGCGCCTCGCGCATCTACGCCCTGTCTGCCCTGGTCCTGCCCAACGGCGTGCTGTTCCTGACCGACACCCACGTCAACGTCGACCCGACCGCCGAGCAGGTGGCGGAGATGACCCTGCTGGCCGCTGAGGCGGTGGAGCAGTTCGGCCTGACGCCCAAGGCGGCGCTGCTGTCGCATTCCAGCTTCGGCGCCAGCGACAGCCCCAGCGCCCGCAAGATGCGCGAGGCCCTGGCCCTGATCCACGAACGCGCGCCGGCGCTGGAGGTCGACGGCGAGATGCACGCCGACGCCGCGCTCAGCGAGGCCCTGCGCAACCGCCTGGTCAAGGATGGCCGTCTGAAGGGCTCGGCCAATCTGCTGGTCATGCCCAACCTCGACGCCGCCAACATCAGCCTGACCCTGCTCAGCGCCGCCACCGAAGGCCTTTTGGTCGGGCCGATCCTGATGGGCCTGTCGCAGTCGCTGCACGTTCTGACCCCCAACGCCACAGCGCGCGGGATCGTCAACATGACGGCCATCGCCGCCGTGCAGGGCCTTAAGAACAAGTGAGAACCAATCCGATGCGCCGCCTGCTGATCGCCGCCGCCCTGATGCTCGGCGCCCTGCCCGCCGCCGCCCAACCCGCCAAGGAGTCCCGCATGCCGCCCCCCAGCCCCGAAGTCATCGCCGCCCTGGCGCCCACCGGTAAGCTGATCGCCGCGATCAACTACGGCAACGCCGTGCTGGCCCGCCGCGACCCGGCCACCGGCGCTCTCAGCGGCGCCACGGTGGATATGGCCAATGAACTGGGCCGGCGCCTGGGCAAGCCCGTGCAGCTGATCGGCTACGAGGCCGTGGCCCCGCTGATCGCCGCCCAGCCGACCGACCGCTGGGATGTCTGCTTCGTCGGTTCCGATCCGGAGCGGGCCAAGCTGGTGGACTTCACCGCCCCCTATGTGCTGATCGAGGGCACCTATCTGGTGCGCGAGGATTCGCCCTACAAGGCCGTGGCCGACCTCGACAAGCCTGGCCTGCGCGTGACGGTGAGCAAGGGCGCCGCCTACGACCTGGCCCTGACGCGCCAGCTCAAGAACGCCCAGATCGACCGTGTCGCCACCACCTCCAAAGGGGCGATCGAACGGTTCCAGACCGAGGGTTTCGACGCCGGCGCGGGCATCCGTCCTGAACTGATGCTGGCCCAGGCCGAGAGGCCCGGCTACCGCGTGCTGCCCGATGCCTACGCCAGCGTGACCCAGTCGATGGGAACGCCGGTCGGCCGGGGCCCCGCCGCGGCCTACCTGTCGGCGTTCGTCGAGGAGCTGAAGGCCAACGGCTTCATCCGCGCCGCCCTCGACCGCGCCGGCCAGCCCGGCGCGACCATCGCTCCGTAGAATCTGCCTATTTGGCAGGCGCCTTCCCCTTAAGGCGACGCTTGCGACACGATGCTTGCATCTGACTCGGCCCAGGCGCGTTGGTGGCTGCCGGGGGGCGCCATCACGGCGCGTCCGTGCGTGAGACAATTATGCTAATCCGCTTCGGATACGAGATTACGGTCAACTGCTGGCAGCCCACTGCCATGGTGACGATGATGAGCCTGCGCCCCGAGCGCGGCGGCGACCTGCGTCAGGGTGAGGCCTTCACCACCGATCCGTCGGTCCAATCCTCCACCTACCGTGACCTGTTCGGCAACGTCTGCCGCCGCTTTGTCGCCCCGGCCGGCGACCTGACCCTACGCAGCGAGAGCGTGATTGAGGTCAGCGGCGACCTCGATCCTGTCATCGGGCCCGACGCGATCCAGCACGATGTGGCCGACCTGCCCGACGAAGTGCTCATCTTCCTGATGGGCAGCCGCTACTGCGAGACCGACCGCCTGAGCCAGCTGGCCTGGAACACCTTCGGCCATATCCCGCCCGGCTGGGCGCGGGTGCAGGCGATCTGCGACTACGCCCACAATCACATCACCTTCGACTACCAGCAGGCCCGCGCCACCCGCACCGCCTTCGAAGCGCATGAGGAGCGCACCGGGGTGTGCCGCGACTTCACCCACCTGGCGGTCACCCTGTGCCGGGCGATGAACATTCCGGCGCGCTATGTGAACGGCCACCTGGGCGACATCGGCGTGCCGGTGTCCGGTCCGATGGACTTCGCGGCCTGGATGGAGGTCTATCTCGGCGGCGCCTGGCGCACCGCCGATCCGCGCAACAACGTCCGCCGCATCGGCCGTATCGTCATCTCGCACGGCCGCGACGCCGCCGATGTGGCCATGATCACCTCGTTCGGCCCGCATATCCTCAACCGCTTCGAGGTGGTGACCGAGGAATTGAAGGCCTGAAACGGAGGCAATTTCGCCGTTCTTGCCGCCGGCGGTAAAATCGCCCACGCCAGCCCTTCAGCTTAGGCTTAGACTAGAGCGTGATCACCGCCGCCCTCCGCCACCTGACCCGCTACCGCTACGACCGCCCGGTCGAGCTGGGGCCGCAGACCATCCGCCTGCGGCCGGCGCCGCACACGCGCACCAACATCCCGGCCTATTCGCTCAAGATCACCCCGGCCCAGCATATCATCAACTGGCAGCAGGACCCGTTCGGCAATTGGCTGGCGCGGGTGGTTTTCCCCGAGCCCGCCACCGAGTTCAGCGTCGAGGTCGACATGACCGCCGAGATGGCGGTGATCAATCCGTTCGACTTCTTCGTCGAGCCCTATGCCGAGAGCCTGCCCTTCGCCTATCCGTCCGAACTGGCCGGGGAGCTGGCGCCCTACCTGGCGGTGGATGACGACAGCCCGGCGCTCTCGTCCTACGTCGCGCAGCTGCCGCGCGCGGCGCCCAGCACCATCAATTTCCTGGTCGAGCTGAACGCCCGCGTGCAGCGCGAGGTGGCATACCTGGTTCGCATGGACCCCGGCGTGCAGACGCCGGAGCAGACGCTAAGCCTCGCCTCCGGCTCCTGCCGCGACAGCGCTTGGCTGCTGGTGCAGGTGCTGCGCAAGCTGGGCCTCGCGGCGCGGTTCGTCTCCGGCTACCTGATCCAGCTCAAGCACGACATAGACCCGGTCGAGGGACCGATGGGGACGCAGGTGGATTTCTGCGACCTGCACGCCTGGGCCGAGGTCTATCTGCCCGGGGCGGGGTGGATCGGCATGGACGCCACCTCCGGCCTGCTGACCGGCGAGGGCCACATCCCGTTGGCCGCAACACCCCACTACCGCTCCGCCGCCGCCATCACCGGCGGAGTCGGGCCGGCGAACGTCGACTTCCATTTCGAGATGGAGGTGAAGCGGCTTATCGAGCCGGTGCGCATCACCATGCCGTTCGAGGAGGACCGCTGGACCGCGCTCGACAAACTGGGCGAGGCGGTCGACGCCGACCTAACGTCGCAGGACGTGCGGCTGACCATGGGCGGCGAGCCGACCTTCGTCTCCATCGACGACTTCGAAGGCGCCGAATGGAACACCGACGCCCTGGGCGCGAAGAAGCTGCAGATGGCCGACAACCTTATCCGCCGGCTGCAGACGCGGTTCGGCCCCGGCGGGCTGCTGCATCACGGCCAGGGCAAGTGGTATCCGGGCGAGCCCCTGCCGCGCTGGGCGCTGGGGCTGTTCTGGCGCGTCGACGGCGAGCCGGTGTGGATAGGCGACGGCGTCATCGCCATCGATCCGGCCGAGGATGCGCCCAAGGCGGGCAATCCCGAGGCCGCGCGCTTCGCCAAAAGCTTCGCCGAAACCATGGGGCTCGATCCGGCCCATGTGCTGACCGCCTACGAAGATCCGCTGCACTGGATCGGCAAGGAAGGGATGCTGCCCGACAACTTCGACGGCGCCGACCTGCCGCTCGACGACGCGGCTCAGCGCACCGGCCTTTTGAAAGCGTTCGATGGCGGACTATCGCGGGCGCGGGCCTATGTGCTGCCGATCCGCCGCTGGCGCACAGTAAAGGACGCCGGCTGGCTTAGCGAACAGTGGACGTTCAAGCGCGGCCGCCTGTTCCTGGTCCCCGGCGATTCCCCGGTCGGCTTCCGCCTGCCGCTGGCCAGCCTGCCGAAACTGGCCGACGACGACTATCCGCACATCAGGACGCGCGACCCGTTCGAACCGCGCGACGCTCTGCCGTCTTACGAGAGCTTGCGCCGCGGCGCCGCGACTGGCGCCGGCCGCATGCCGAAGAACCGCCACGTGCGCACCGCCATCACCTTCGAGCCGCGCGGCGGAGTTCTCTACGTCTTCATGCCGCCGGTGGAGATGGCCGAGGACTATCTGGAACTGGTGGCGCAGATCGAGACCCTGGCCGCCGACATTGGCCAGCCGTTGCGCTTCGAGGGCTATGCCCCGCCGCCTGATCCGCGCTTGAAAGTCATCGGCGTCACCCCCGACCCCGGCGTGATCGAGGTCAATGTCCATCCGGCGAAAAGCTGGCGCGACGCGGTCGACATCACCACCGGAGTCTACGACGAGGCGCGGCGCACGCGCCTGGGCGCCGATAAGTTCATGATCGACGGGCGCCACACCGGCACCGGCGGGGGCAACCACGTGGTGGTCGGCGGCGCCACGTCTCCCGACTCGCCGTTCCTGCGCCGGCCGGACGTGCTGAAAAGCCTGCTGATCTACTGGCAGCGCCACCCGTCGCTGTCCTACCTGTTCTCCGGCCTGTTCGTCGGCCCGACCAGCCAGGCGCCGCGCGTCGACGAGGCGCGGCATGACGCGCTGTACGAACTGGAGATCACGCTGGCCGCCATCCCTTCGCTAGGCAAGGCGAAGGACAAGCCGCCGGAGCCGTGGCTGGTGGATCGGCTGCTGCGCAACCTGCTGGCCGACGTCTCCGGAAACACCCACCGCACCGAAATCTGCATCGACAAACTCTATTCCCCCGACGGTCCGGCAGGGCGCTTAGGGCTGGTGGAATTCCGCGGCTTCGAGATGCCGCCGGACGCGCGCATGAGCCTGGCGCAGCAACTGCTGATCCGCGCTCTGATCGCCTGGTTCTGGCGCCAGCCTCAGGACGGATCGCTGGTTCGCTGGGGCACGGCCCTGCACGACCGCTTCATGCTGCCGCATTTCGTCTGGGAGGATTTCCTCGGCGTGCTCGGCGAGCTGCGCGGCGCCGGCTACGACTTCGACCCGGTGTGGTTCGAGGCCCAGCGGCAATTCCGCTTCCCGGTCCATGGCGCCATCGCCCACGGCGGCGTCTCCGTCGAACTGCGCCACGCCCTGGAACCGTGGCATGTGATGGCCGAAGAAAATTCCGGCGGCGGCACGGTGCGTTTCGTCGACGCTTCGGTCGAGCGCATCCAGGTGCTGGCTAATGGCTTCAATCCCGAGCGGCACGTCATCGCCGTCAACGGCCACGCGGTCCCGATGACCGCCACCGGCGTCGCCGGCGAGGCGGTGGCGGGGGTGCGCTACAAGGCGTGGAAACCGCACAGCGGCCTGCATCCGACGATTCCGCCGCACGCGCCCCTGACCTTCGATATCCTCGACCGCTGGAACGGCCGATCCTTGGGCGGGGCGGTCTATCATGTGGCGCACCCGGGCGGGCGGGCCTACGATACCTTCCCGGTGAACTCCTACGAGGCGCAGGGCCGACGCGCGGCCCGGTTCCAGGAGATGGGCCATACGCCGGGAGCCGTCGTCATGCCGGCGGAGACGCGCAGCCGCGAGTTTCCGCTGACGCTCGATCTGAGGAAACCGTAATTGCCGCCGCCTGAGTCCGCCGCCGCCAGAGCCGCCAAGCCGCAGGCCGCCGCCGCGCGCCTGCGCGGCTGGCTGGAGAGCTACCGGCCGCTCAGCGACGTACCGGACGAGCTGGCGCCGGCCGGCGGCGGCACGCCCGACGCCTGGCTGAAATTCCTCGGCGCCCTTGCCGACTTCCCCGAGCGCGAGTTCGAGGACCGCTTCGCCCTCGCCACACGCCATATCCGCGACGCCGGGGTCTCGCACCGCATCTACGGCGACGAAAACGAGCGCACCTGGCCGCTCAGCCCCTTGCCCTTGATCCTGGGCGAGGAAGAATGGGCCGAAATCTCCGCCGGGGTCGAACAGCGCGCCACCCTGCTGGAGGCGGTGCTGACGGACGTCTACGGCGAGGGCCGCCTGATCAGCGAGGGCCATCTGCCGGCGGCCGCCCTGACCGGCAGCGCCGACTTCGTGCGCGCCATGCGCGGGGTCACGCCGCCCGGCGGGCGCTACATGCACCTCTACGCCGCCGACCTGGGCCGCGGCCCCGACGGCCGCTGGTGGGTGCTGGACGACCGCGCCCAGGCGCCGTCCGGGGCCGGCTACGCGTTGGAAAACCGGCTGGTGCTCAGCCGTGCCTTCCCCAACCTCTACAACGCCATGAACGTGCAGCGGCTGGCGCCCTTCTTCGGCGCCTTCCGCGACAGCCTGGCGGCCTCGGCGCACCGCGACGATCCGCGCATCTGCCTGCTTACCCCGGGTCCGTTCAGCGAGACCTATTTCGAACAGGCGCACCTGGCGCGGTATCTGGGCCTGTTGCTGGTCGAGGGCGACGACCTGGTGGTGCGCGACGGCCAAGCCTATGTGCGCACTATCGCCGGCTTGAAGCGCGCGGACGTGATCTGGCGCCGCGTTGACGCCGACTTCATCGACCCGCTGGAGCTGAACAGCGCCTCGCGCCTGGGCGTGCCGGGCCTGCTGGAAGCGATCCGCGCCGGCGGCGTCGTGGTCTCGAACATGCCGGGCTCGGGGCTGATGGAATCGCGCGCCCTGCTTAGCTTCCTGCCGGCGCTTTCCAAGCGCCTGCTCGGCGAAGGCCTCAAGCTTCCCAATGTCGCCACCTGGTGGTGCGGCCAGCCCGCCGAACGCGCCCTGGTCGAACGCCGTATCGAAACCCTCGCCATCGCCAAGGCCTTCCGCGGCAAGGGCCACCCCGCCGTCGCCGACGGCCCGCGCGTCCTGGCCGACATGACTGCGGACGAACGCGCTTCCCTGCTCGAAGCCATGCACGAGCGCCCGGTCGATTTCGTCGGCCAGGAAGTCGTGCGCCTGTCGACCACCCCGGCCTGGCGCGACGGAGGCCTGCAGCCCAGCCCCTTCGTGTTGCGCGTCTATGCGGCGGCGACGCCGGATGGCTGGAAGATCATGCCCGGCGGCCTGTGCCGCGTGTCGGACCAGCAGGACGCCCGCGCCATTTCGATGGGCGAGGGCGCCCAGGCCGCCGATGTCTGGGTGCTGAGCCAGGGGCCGGTGGAGCGGGTGTCGCTCATGGCCAACCGCGACGACGTCAAGGTGCGGCGGATCATGGGCAACCTGCCCAGCCGCGCCGCCGACAACCTGTTCTGGCTCGGCCGCTATCTCGAGCGGGCCGAAGCGACGCTGCGGCTGGTGCGGGCAATGTGCACCAGCCTGATGGATTCCGACGCCGCCGTGCACGGCGCGGGCGAAACGCTCGACAAGCTGATGAGCCTGTTGGTCGAATGGGGCGCGGTCGACAAGGACGCCGACGTCAAGGTGATCGCCGCCGCCGCGGCCGCCCTGCACGACGAGGAGGCCTACGGCTCGGTGATCAGCCTGGCGCGCGCCGCGCGCCGCACCGCCGCCAGCATGCGCGAGCGCCTGTCCGAGGACTTCTGGAAGGTGCTGCTGAACATGGAGGCGAGCCTGCGCAACCCGCGCGACGCCGTGCTGTCGGAAGCGGAAGGCCTGGCTCATGCCGAGGCCGCCCTGCAGGCCCTGGCGACGCTTTCAGGCCTGACGCAGGAGAACATGAACCGCGTCGCCGGCTGGCGCTTCCTCGACATGGGCCGGCGGATCGAGCGCGGGGTCAACACCTGCCGCATCATGCGCCGCCTGGCCGGCGACGACGCTACTCAGGACGACCTCGACCTGCTGCTCGACCTCGTCGATAGCCAGATCACCTACCGCTCGCGCTATCTGATCGGCATGGCGCTTACCCCCGTGCGCGACCTGGTGATGCTCGACCCGTTCAACCCGCGCTCAGTGGCTTTCCAGGTCGAGGCCCTGCGCGAACACGTGGCCGCCCTGCCGTCGCTGCAGAATGACGGCATGCCCGAGGAGCCGGCCCGCATCCTGGTGCGTCTGGCCGGGCAGCTGGAGACCGAGGACGCCGCCGGCCTCGACGCCGACAAGGCGCTGGTGTTCGAACAGACCCTGATGAGCCTCTCGAACGCGGTGTCGGACCGCTACTTCCTGCAGGGCTCCAACGCCGCCCCGACCAAGAAGCTCGGCGGGGTGGCGTGATCTATCAGGTCCGTCACCTGACGACCTACCTGTACGAAAAGCCGGTGACGTTCGCCCGCTGCGCCCTGCGTCTCAACCCGCACGAGGGCGACGGTCAGACGGTGCTGGAAAGCGATGTCACCCTCACCCCGCGGCCGACGAAGATCGCTGAGCATCTGGGCCAGTTCGGCGAACGCGTGGTCACTGCCACCATCGAGACACCGCACCGGGAACTGAAAATTCTGGCGACGTCGCGGGTGACGGTCGACCGCCCGGCGTTGCCACGGCCGCTCGGCGGCGAGCCGTGGGAGAGCGTGCGCGAACAGGCCTTCGCCAGCATGCGGCTCGACCTCGGCTCGCCGGCGCATTTCCTCTACCCGACCGCCATGACCGCCCTGCAGCCGCCGATCACCCAGTTCGCCGAGGATAGCTTCACGGCCGGCCGCCCGATCATCGAGGCGGCGTTCGACCTCGCCGCGCGCATCCGCGCCGCCTTCGCCTACGACCCGGCCTCGACCGAGGTCTCGACACCGGCCATCGACGCCTTCCATGCCCGGCGCGGCGTGTGCCAGGACTTCGCCCACATCATGATCAGCGGCCTCAAGGGCGTGGGCCTGCCAGCCGCCTATGTCAGCGGCTACCTGCGCACGGTGCCGCCGCCCGGCAAGCCTAGGCTGGAGGGGGCCGACGCCACCCACGCCTGGGTCAATCTGTGGTGCGGCGAGACTCAAGGCTGGGTCGGATTCGACCCCACCAACGCCCTGGTGGTGGCAGGCGACCACATCATCTTGGCGGTCGGCCGCGACTATGCCGACGTGGCCCCGCTCGGCGGTGTGGTGCTGGGCCCCGGCGACCAGGAGATCAAGGTCGCGGTCGACGTGATTCCGCAGGAACAAGCGCTGGCCTGAGCGTCCGGCGGGCGGTGAATCGCAGTTTTCTCGAAACA